>CAZFYL010000038.1:0-11920 GCA_964523345.1 uncultured Methyloceanibacter sp. | reverse complement strand
ACCAGGGAATAGAGCGCGGCGGCATTGGAGGGATGCAGCCTGACGCAGCCGTGGGAGGCCGGGCGGCCGAGATGCTTGATCTCGTAGGACCCATGGATGGCATAGCCGCGCAGGAAAAAGATCGAATAGGGCATCGGCGAGCCGTCATAGATGGTGGAGCGGTGATAGCGAACGAGCGCGGTCGGTTTGAACGTGCCTGTCGGCGTCCGGTAGCCGGGACGCGCCGTCGAAACTCGCCAATTGTAGCGCGGCTTGCCGTCGATAAAGACGGTCATGCGCTGGCTCGACAGGTCGATCTTGGCCACGATCTTCGCCTGCGCCACGGCTGGAAGGGCAAGGACGAGGCCGAGCAGCACGGCCAAGAACACTGAGTGACGCACCAGGTGCCGCATGATTGGTCTCCCTCTTAAGCCGGCTCCCCGGCGGTCCGGCTCTCAGTGATGTCGGGGTCGGCGGGCTCCCGATCAAGGCATTGGCAGAGTGTTAAGCCCCGCATCTGAATATTGGCTGAATGCCGGGCAAAACTCCACCTCGTCGGGCCCTCAAGCCATTCCAAATGCCGCCATTTTTTGTGGTAGGCTCAACCGCTTGACGGCCTTAGGGGAACGGAACGAGGGCCGATGCTGAGGCTTTTCTTGGGGCTCCTACTAGTGATGTATGGCGGGGCGGCCACGGCGCAGCAGCTGGGGCCGCCTAAAAGCCTGACCAAGTCCGCGCCGGCCAAGCCGAAGCCCAAAAAAGTCAAAAGGACGCCGCCGAAGAAGTCGCCGGTCGCGCGTGAACTGTTCGCAGCCGCGACCGAGCCTGCCCCTCTCGACCCCAGCTCGATCGGCGGCTACGCCAAGGGCTGCCTTGCCGGCGGCGTGGCACTGCCGATCAACGGCCCCGATTGGCAAGTGATGCGGCTGACGCGCAACCGCAATTGGGGCAATCAGCGCCTGATCGACTATGTCGAGCGGCTCGCCAGTGACGCCCATGCCTTGGACGGCTGGCCCGGGCTCTTGATCGGCGATATGTCGCAGCCTCGCGGCGGGCCCATGCTGAGAGGCCATACCAGCCATCAGGTCGGGCTCGACGCCGATATTTGGCTCACGCCGATGCCCGACCGTATCCTCACGCCCGAAGAGCGTGAGGACATGACCGCGGTCTCGATGCTTGAGGACCCGTTCACCGTCGATCCCGAGATCTTTACGCTTCTGCATGTGAAGCTCATCAAACGCGCCGCGTCGTACCCGCAAGTCGCACGCATCTTCGTGCATCCCGCCATCAAGAAGGCGCTGTGCGAGAAGGCCTCCGAGGTCGGCAAGGACAAGTCCTGGCTGGCTAAGGTGAGGCCGTGGTGGAACCACCACTATCACTTCCATGTGCGGCTCGCTTGCCCGCCGGGTCAGGACGGATGTCAGAATCAGAAGCCGGTCACCGGCGATCTCGGGTGCGGCAAGGAACTTAACGATTGGAATGCGATGCTGAAGACATCGGCCATCGCGATGGCCCAGCCCGGCGCCAAACGCTGGAAGGGCAAGTCGCCTCTGACCATGGCTCAACTGCCGAAGGAATGCGGCACCGTGCTCACCGCTGGCGGATTCGAGCCGCCGAACCCAGACGAAGAAGACGAGGACGCCGAAAAGCCGGCCGCCGTGCTCGCCGCGCTCGCAACCAAGGAGGCCGGTCCGCCGGTGCCGGTGCTCACCCCGGCGCAGCTTTTTGCCCTGACCGGGAAGGGCGACGGGATCCCCTTGCCTGACCGGAACCCCAAGCGTTGATGCTTCACGCGCCGCTCCCGATCAGGCAGTATCCCGGCCATGCAGGAGCGCCGGCAAGATCCGTTGTCAGGGCAGCGCAACGTTTATGGCGAGCCCCTTAAGAGCTGTTCGGAGCGGCCTCTCACAGGATTTTTCCGTACCGGCTGTTGCCATACCGGACCGGAGGATCTTGGACTGCACACGGTCTGCATCGAGGTGACGGCCGACTTTCTCGCCTTCTCCAAGGCGCGCGGCAACGATCTCAGCACGCCGCAGCCCGATTTCGATTTCCCCGGTCTTGAGCCCGGCGACCGCTGGTGCCTTTGCGCGGCACGTTGGCGGGAGGCGCTGGAGGCGGGGAAAGCGCCGCGCGTCGTTCTTGCCGCGACTCATGAGGCGACTTTGGAGATCGTCGATCTGAAGGACCTGAAGCGCTACGCGATCGACCTGGCTTG
Source organism: uncultured Methyloceanibacter sp. (assembly GCA_964523345.1). Taxonomy (GTDB): domain Bacteria; phylum Pseudomonadota; class Alphaproteobacteria; order Rhizobiales; family Methyloligellaceae; genus Methyloceanibacter. Next base: position 9,723 of record CAZFYL010000038.1, on the reverse strand, counting down.
AACCGGAACGATCCGGTTTTCTCGCCTGGACACCGCTCCGCCGCCGATGGCAGCATGGTTCGATGCCGAAAACGAAGACACCCACTGCGACCAAAACGGCCAAGTCGGCTAAGGCGGCTAAGGCGGCTAAGACTGCCAAGGCGGCTAAGACGGCTAAGACGGCTAAGACGGCCAAGCCTGCCGCCACCAAGCGCGCCCCCAAGAAGCGGCCTATTTTTGCCGAGGGTCACAAACGAAAATTCCTCGTGGTGGTTGACGAGACGCCCGAATGCGAGAGCGCGCTCGCCTTTGCTGCCAGCCGCGCGCTGCGCACTGCCGGACAGCTTGCGCTGGTCTACGTCATCGAGCCCGACGTCGATTTCCAGTGGCTCGCGGTTGAAGAGGCTGCGCGCGAGGAAGGGCACAGCAAGGCCAAGGCCGTGTTCCGCCTGTTCGGGCGCAAGCTCAAAGCCATGGGCTTCGAGAAGATGGTGCCGGAAGAGATCGTGCGCGAAGGCGTAAAATCGGAGGAAATTACCAAGCTCATCGAGGAGGACGAAGATATCGGGGTCTTGGTGCTCGGCGCGTCCAGGGACCCGTCGGGCCCTGGCCCCCTTGTCACCAGCCTGGCCGGCGGCCGGCTGGCAGGCACGTTCCCGATCCCGATCACGGTTGTGCCAGGCCACCTTTCTATCGAGGAAATCCTTGCATTAGCTTGATATTGGCCTTTTCGTGACCCGCGTTTTCGGCCAAAATTTGAGCCGTTTTTGATGCTACCCGGATGAGTCCATGGGGCACCGGCACGGGTTTTGGCCAGAGGGAGCCACCGATGAGATCACTGGCATTAGGGCTGCTTGTAACGGCAGGGATCAGCTTGCCTGCCTATGCGGCCGAGCCGAACGGACTGGCCAATCTCATCACGCCCGCGGAAGGCTTGCGGATTTCGGTGCAAGTCCTGGCCTCGACCAAATCCGGCAACGCCGACAAGGCCCAGAAAGAGGCGGTGGTCCAATTTTATGGGGCGCCCGACCACAAGCTCCTCTGGGTCGATGACAAGGGCCTGACCGAACGGGCCAAGCTCGTCATGGCCGAGATCGGCAACGCCGACGACTATGGGTTACGCGCCTCGGATTATGCTCTGCCCGACGCGGCGTCGTTCGACCCGTCGGATCCCAACGCCAGAGAATGGCTCGCCGAGTCGGAAATGAAGATGAGCTATGCCGTGCTCGGCTATGCCAAAGACGCCCGCGGCGGACGAATCGAGCCCTTGCGTCTCAGCAAGAATCTCGACCCGAAGATGGCGCTCCCTAATCCCACCGAGGTGTTGGGGTCGATCGCCATCCGTTCCGATCCCGCGGCGTATTTGCGGAGCTTTCAGCCCGACCAGCCTCAATTTGAAGCGCTGAGGCAGAAGCTGATCGCGCTCCGCGGCGGCGAGGTCGAAGAGGAGAAGCCCAAAGGCGTCGTCATTCCCAATGGGCCGGTGCTCAAATTAGGCATCGAGCACGAGCAGGTCGCGCTTCTCCGTGAGCGGCTCGACGTCCCTGCCGGCTCCAATGCGACCAAGTTCGACGAAGTGGTGCTCGAGGCGGTCCGGCAATTTCAATCTTCAAACGGTTTGGCCGCCGACGGTGCCGTCGGCGCGGGCACAAGACGAATCCTCAATGGCGGACAACGGCCGCAGCCTGTTGGAAGCACGGCGCGCATCCGCTCCATTCTCGTCAATATGGAGCGCTGGCGTTGGCTGCCCAACGACCTCGGACCGTTCTACGTCATGGTCAATATTCCGGAGTTCAAGGTTCGCGTGGTCGAGGACGGCAAGCCGATCCACACCGCGCGCGTGGTCGTAGGCAAACCGAACACGCAGACCCCCATCATCTCCGACGAAATGGAGAAGATCGTTTTCAATCCTTATTGGAACGTTCCAACCTCTATCAAGAATGACGAGATCGCACCCTATATGGGGCAAGGCGGCGGCTTTTTCGGCGGCGGCTGGGATACCTCCATCCTGCGCCGTCATAACTTGCGCCTCAAAATTGGCGACCGCATCATCGATCCCGATTCGGTCGACTGGAGCCAGAACGACATTCGTCAATTCGATCTCGTCCAGCCCCCCGGCCCCAGCAACGTGCTTGGCCGCGTGAAGTTCATGTTCCCCAATTCGCACTCGGTCTACATCCACGACACGACGCAGAAATTCTTGTTCAACAATGCCGTGCGGGCCGAGAGTCATGGCTGCATGCGCCTGCAGAATCCCGAGCTGATGGCGCAAGTGCTGCTGAAGAAAGACAAGGACTGGAGTCCCGCCCGCGTCGACTCGGCATTCAATGCCGGAGAAGACCACCACGTCGAGCTCAATCGAAAGATCCCGGTTCACGTCACCTATTTCACACTGCATGTGAACGAGGATGGCTCGTTCACATCGTTCAAGGACCTCTACGGACACGATGCCAGGATGGCGGCGGTGCTTGAGGGACGGGGCTACCCCGCCGCGCCCGCATTGGAGGAAGAGGTGGCCTCTCAACAGTGGCGGCAGCCTCCGAGGCGAAGGGGCGGAAGAGGCTCCGGCACCGACTTCACCCGGGCCTTATTCGGATTTTAGGTCGGTTTCTCACGCCTAGAGCACGACAGGCGAAGGTCTCGCGCCTTGACTTCAGCGCGTGCGGGGCCAAGTATGGTCTAGAATTATTCTAAGGTTTCGGCCCGCCGGTTCGGGCCGGTTCGAGGCTAAAGCAAGCGCCATGTTCATCCAGACCGAAGCAACCCCCAATCCAGCGACCCTGAAGTTCATTCCGGGGCGGACGGTGCTTGACCACGGCACCTTGGAGTTCCTCGACGCCGAAGCGAGCAAGTCATCGCCTTTGGCGGCGCGGCTGTTCGACATCGATGGCGTCAGGGGGGTGTTCTTCGGCACCGATTTCATCAGCGTGACCAAAGGCGACGGCGAGTGGCAGCACCTCAAACCCGCCATTCTCGGCGCCATCATGGAGCACTATCTCTCAGGTGCCGCGGTCAGCGACGCGCCGCCCGCCGCTGAAAGCGAAGGAGAGAGCGACGAGTTCTTCGAGCCCGAGGACGAAGAGACCGTCAAGACCATCAAGGAACTGCTTGAGACCCGCGTCCGCCCGGCCGTGGCCCAGGACGGCGGCGACATCACCTTCCAGGGCTATCGCGACGGGGTCGTTTATCTGCACATGCGGGGCGCTTGCTCGGGTTGCCCGAGCTCGACGGCCACGCTCCGGCACGGCATCGAGAATTTGCTGAAGCACTTCATCCCCGACGTGCAAGAGGTCCGTCCGGTTTGACGGACAGGCTCTCCGAATCCTGCCTCGACCAGCTGTTCGGCACGGCGCGCACCCATAACGCTTGGCACGACCGGGACGTCTCCGACGCCCTGCTGCATGAAGTCGTCGGTCTCGCTGAACTTGGGCCGACCAGCGCCAATTGCAGTCCCGCGCGCTTCCTGTTTGTAAAGTCGCGCGCGGCCAAAGACCGGCTCAAACCGCATCTGTCGGAAGGAAACCGCGACAAGACGATGGCGGCGCCGGTTTGCGTCATCATCGGTTACGATCTCGATTTCTACGAGCATCTGCCCAAGCTGTTTCCTCATACCGACGCCAAGAGCTGGTTCGCGGGCAAGCCGGAAAAGATCTTCGACACCGCCTTCCGCAACGGCACATTGCAAGGCGCCTACCTCATCATGGCCGCGCGCGCGCTTGGGCTCGATTGCGGGCCGATGTCGGGCTTCGACAATGAGGGCGTCGATCGCGAATTCTTCGCGGGCACAAAGGTAAAGTCGAATTTCCTCTGCAATCTCGGTTATGGCGACGGAAGCGTCTTGTTCCCGCGCTCGCCGCGCTTCGAATTCGACGAGATCGCGCAGATCCTCTAAGGGACTCTCATGAATATCCTCGCGCTCGACACCAGCATGGGCGCTTGCTCCGCCGCGCTGCTTCAGCGTGACGACGGCGCGCGCAACATTTTTGCGCGGGCCGAGCGCATGGCGCGGGGTCACGCCGAAGCGCTGATGCCGATGGTGGCTGAGGTCATGAGCGAGAGCGGCACGAGCTTCGCCGAACTCGATGTGATCGCGGCGACGACCGGCCCCGGCAGTTTCACCGGCGTACGGATCGCCATTTCCGCAGGCCGCGCTCTCGCTCTGGTCACTCGCGCAAAATTATTTGGCATCGACAGCCTGACCGTGATGGCGCGCCAGGCGCACGACGCCGCCGGCGGCGCACCGTTTGCCATCGCTGCCGATGCAAGGCGCGGCATGGTTTATTTCGGCCTCTATGACGAGGCCGCGCGAAAACTCGACGGCCCGCGCCTGATCGCGCCCGGCGACGCGGCGGCCTTGCTGCCGAACGCGCTTAAAGCAGCCTTCGGCAGCGGCGCCACCCTTGTTGCCGAGGCCGCGGGCGAACGCGGTCTTGCGATCGAGGCGGGTCTGCCCGAGCTTGAGCCGAGTGCGATAGACCTCGCCGCACTTGCGGCCGACAGCGGCGAGACCGTGCCGGTGCTACGGCCGCTTTATCTGCGCCCGCCCGATGCAAAGCCGCAAGCCCAAGCCGCGATCGCGAGGCGCCGATGACAGCCCAGTTTTCGGTGTACCGCGCGGCGCTAGCGGATTCGGGACTGCTCGCCGGTCTTCATCGGGAATGTTTTGCGCACCCCTGGGACGAGGCCGCCATGACGCAGTTCGCCGCGTCGCCCGAAATGCTATGCCTGATCGGCGAGGCGGCAGACGGCGGCGCCAACGTCACGGCAGGCTTTCTGATCGCCCGTAAAGCGAACGACGAAGCCGAGATCTTGAGCTTCGGCGTGAGGCCGTCATTCCGAAATCGGGGCCTCGGCCGCTCACTGCTTGAAATGGTAATGGCGCAGTTGCGTGCAAGCGGCACCAAGCGGCTGTTTCTCGAAGTGAAGGACGGCAACGAAGCGGCGCTGCGGCTTTATCGCTCTTTCGGCGGCGAGGTCGTCGGCCGCAGACAGCGCTACTATGATGACGGCGCCGATGCCGCGATCTTGAGCCTTGCCCTTTGCGGCCCTGTTGTTGATGATACGGCGCCAAGCGACCGGACAGAAAAGCGGACAGATGCCAAAGATGGTCACGGCTGAAAGCAGGCTCGAACGGCTCTGCGCCGAGCACGGCATGCGCATGACGGGCCAGAGGCGAACGATCGCCAGAGTGCTCTCCGAATCCGACGACCATCCCGACGTAGAAGAAGTGTACCGGCGGGCCAGCGCCCGCGATCCGCGGATCTCGCTCTCCACCGTCTACCGCACCGTGCGTCTGTTTGAGGGCGCGGGCATCCTCGAGCGTCATGAGTTCGGAGACGGCCGCGCGCGCTACGAGCCGGCCGGTCATGGCCACCACGATCATCTGATCAACGTCAAGACCGGAGAAGTCATCGAGTTCAGCAACGAACAGATCGAGCGGCTGCAAGAAAACGTGGCGCGGGAACTTGGCTTCCGTCTCATCGGCCACCGCCTCGAACTGTTCGGCATGCCGCTCAAGAGCGGCAAATAGACCGGCACGCGCATCAGACGGGCCCGGAGCCGCACAATCATGAGAGCTTTGCGCGCATTCCTGGTGCTCGGCACTTTCTTTGCCTTCACCTTTCCGCTGATGCCGCTTCAGCTCCTGTTCCTTGTCACCGGCTCGCGTTACGCCCGCACCTTTCCGCATTGGTACCACCGGCAAGTCTGCAAGCTGCTCGGCGTCCGGCTCAACGTCGAAGGTGAGGTTGCCAAAGCGAACGGGGTGCTGTTGATCGCAAACCACGTCTCGTGGCTCGACATCACCGTGCTTTCGGCAGTCGCACCGGTGTCGTTCGTGGCCAAGCAGGAAGTCGCGTCTTGGCCGTTCGTGAGCTGGCTCGCCAAATTGCAGCGGTCGGTGTTTGTGGACCGCACCCGGCGCGCCGAAACCGGTGACAAGGCGAACGAGATCCTCAACCGGCTCGAAACCGGCGATCACATCGTCTTGTTCGCGGAGGGAACCTCGAGCGACGGCAACAGCGTCGAGCCGTTCCGGACCGCTCTATTCGCCGCGGCCAAGCCGCCAGGCGGTTCGCCGCTGGGCGACGAGGTCTCGGCGCAAACGCTCGCCCTGACCTATACCAAGATCTACGGATTGCCGATGTGCCGGCGCGGGCGGCACAGAATCGCCTGGTATGGCGACATGGATTTGGCGAGCCACGCCTGGCGCCTGTTAGGGCTCGGTCCGATCGACGCTAGTATTCGCATCGGGCCGCCGGTACCGCTCGATCAATTTCCCGACCGTAAGGCGCTGGCGCGCTACGCCGAGGACAAGGTCCGCAAGGACGTGGCCGAGCTGTTGCGCGGGCGCACGCTCGCCGATTGACCGGCAAGCACGTGGCGGAGCGCCGCAGCGTGCCACGGCGCCCGGCAAACCGGCGATTACATCGCGTGCCGCAGCCTGATCGTGTCGAGAACGGTCGCCGGCGCAAAACTCCCGTCGGGCAATTGTCGGATCAGGCCCGCCTTCACCACGTTGATCAGGGTCGCATGCACACCCCGGTCGGCCGTGTCGGCGTCCGCGAAATAGCCTTCCTGCAAGGCCAGACGCCGGAGATCGTCCCGCATCATGGCGCCAGCTTCGTTCAACGTGCGGATCAGAAAATCGGCAAGCGGCTGCGGCGGCCGAGGTTGCGGTTGGGCGTGTTGTTGCGGCTGCGGTTGCGGCTGTGCTTGCGCGTGCTGTTGTGGATGCGCCTGGGCGTGTTGTTGCGGCTGATGGACCGCCTGGGGCTCCGGCTGAGGCGCCTGAACCCTTTGATCGGCTGCCGGAGCCTCGAACCGGCGGCTCTCAAGCTCCATGAGCCTGCTCACCGCGTCAAGCTCGGTCCTCAATCCTGTGAGTTTGGAGTCTTGTTCCTTGTGGAGTTGTTCGATGAGGTGTTCGAATTGAGCTTCCTGGGCCTTGATCTGCTCTTCCAGCAGGTTGGCCCGGTCTTGCAAATCCCCGCGAATATCACGCATTGCTCGCCCCTCCCCGTCTAGGCGTCAACTTCAAAACCGGAACGGCTGGCAGGTTCACGCAAGACCAAAAAAACCATGCCTCGCCGCCGCGCCCGGCAAGTTTGGTTCCGGTCCCGGCGTGGCTTGGCCGGGACCTAAGGGCTCATCTTAACCGCAAGGGACGCCGCTGTCTCGCTCAAGCCTTTAAGCCCAGCAACGCCAGAGCTTTATCCGTACGCCCACCGATTATCGAACGCCGGCGCGTAACCCTCCGCCGCATCGGCAAGACGAAACCAAGCTTATGAAGGAACAAAAAAACGAAGAATGGAAATTGCCGCGCCATCATCTTGGCGAATGGCGGGATTCAATCTCCGCTCAGGTTTTTCCTTTTGCCGCCCTTGCTTTTGGCTTGGGCATCTCCGGCAGAAAGACTGCGAGCAAGCCAATGGCCGGCAGGAAAGCGCACACGTTATAGACGAAGGTGATGCTGGTCGCGTCGGCCAGCCAGCCGAGAAAAGCGGCACCAATGCCGGCGATCCCGAACGCTAGGCCGAAGAACAAGCCTGCCACCATACCGACCCGCCCCGGAATGAGCGATTGGGCATAGACGATGATCGCAGGGTGCGCTGAAGCAAGGATGAGCCCGATGATCACGCTCAAGATCGCGGTCGCAAGCAGCCCGACATGGGGAAGCGCGAGCGTGAACGGCAGCACGCCGAAGATGGACCACCAAATGACCCGTCGTGTGCCGATGCGGTCGCCGATGGGACCGCCGATCACCGTGCCGGCAGCGACGGCGAACAGAAACAGAAACAGATAAATCTGTGCGTCTCTAATCGATAAGCCGAACGTATGAATCAGATAGAAGGTGTAATAGCTGGTGATGCTGACAAGGTAGAAGTGCTTGGAGAAGCTGAGCGCCATTAGAAGCGCGACCGACTTGCGCAGCTTGCCATGCGTGAGCTCATGGATCGCTTCGCGCTCGTGCGGCTCGCTCGCCTGCCCGCTCTTTTTGAATTTCAGTGTCTTGCCGTACCACGAGCCGATGCCGGCAAGCACGATCATGCCGATGAGCGCCACGGCGGAGAACCAGGCGATGCTGCCCTGACCGTTGGGCAGTACGATGAAGGCGGCGAGCAGCGGACCGAGCGCGGTGCCGAAATTGCCGCCGACCTGGAACACCCCTTGCGCCAGCCCGTGCTGACCGCCTGAGGCGAGGCGCGCCACGCGCGACGACTCGGGGTGAAACACGGAGGATCCCATGCCGATCAGACCGACGGCGACCAGGATCAAGCCGTAAGTCGAGGCGAAGGCGGCGACGATAAGACCCACCAGCGAACAGCCCATGCCGAGGACGAGGGAATAGGGCGTGGGGTAACGGTCGGTGACGAAGCCGACCAAAGGCTGAAGCACCGAAGCGGTGAAGGTGAAGGTGAAAGTGATCAGCCCGATCTGACGGAAGTCGAGCGAAAGGCTGTCTTTGATCATGGGATAGAGCGCCACGATCAGCGACTGGATCACGTCGTTCATGAGATGGCAGATGCTGATGGCGGCGAGCACCGCGACCGCGGTCTGTTGCGCAGCAGCCGGATTAGCGGCTCCCTCTTGCCTGATCGCCATGCTTAAGCTCTATCGAAACTGAGTGCCGGCGCAGAATTGGGCCGAACCATAGCGCAAAAGCAAGCGTCCATTTCCGCTTGCGCGGGGCTCCCCGGAGTATGAAGCAGGATTTCCGTCAGGCTGCGCCTGACTGCTCTGCCGCCGACCTTTGCGGCGGATAGTACCGGGCCATCATCCGCTCGACATAGGCTTTGAGATTGTCGTGGCGCTCTGCCGCGGCGCGAAGCGGGGTGTCGAACCTCTTGCAGAGCGCGCCGGCGATAAACGCAAACGCCGTGGCATCGAGTCCGGTCGGCTCGTCGCCCATCATATAGGGCTTCGTGCCGAGATGCGTCGCGGTCGCGTCGATCGATCGTATGCCGAGTGCCGCGATCTCCTCGGGCGTATGGCGCCCCATGCCTTGCCCATGCAGGTAGTTGCGAATTTTCCGGCGCACCATCGGGGTAGCGAACCACCGGACCGGAACCGGGAGGCCACGGAAGAAATTCCGCGGTCCTTTGTCGAAATTGGCGTCGTCCATCCAGCGGTCATGTACGATCGCCCAATAAAGATTGTCCTCGAGCATCTTTTCGAACGCCCAGGACACGGCGCGCTGCTCGGGGTCGAGGCCGCGGTCGAAATCGATGTTGTATTTCTTCTCCAGATGCCAGCGGATGAAGGTCGAGTCCGGGACCGTCTCGCCATCATCGTCGATATAAGGCTGCTTGCCTTTGGGCGCCTTGCTGAGGCCGCGCGTGTCGGTCCGATAGGGAAGCCCAGACATCTTCAACAGCATTTCCGCCTTCATCACGAACGGGCTCGGGTCTGGCAAGCCCCAAGCAGGCCCAAAACTGTACAGCGTGATCATCGGTCATCCTTTACGTACTGGAATGGTCGCGCGATCTATCTTTGGATTGTATATTAGAGGCCACGAAATCAAGCATGGGTAAAGAAGCCTACTTACAAATGGGGGACGCTTCGGTATCAGGGTCGATGTCATCCGCCTTTCGTCGCGACGGATTTGTTGAACCCTTCCGTTTGTTTGCGGCGGACGAATGTCAGGCCATTGCCCGTCACTTCAAGCGGGCGAAATATCCACCCACAGATAAACGCGCGGCAATCAAAGATCGCTTCGTCCGCAATCTCGCCCACCACCCTCGC
>CAZFYL010000037.1:0-19937 GCA_964523345.1 uncultured Methyloceanibacter sp. | reverse complement strand
TCTTTTCCGTGAGCGGCGGCTCCTCTAGGGTTGCCGCGATTTTCAACAGGAGGCCTTCACAATCGTCCGGCCGTCAAAACGCGCACCCGACGCGCTCAGGCCCATCAGTTTCGAGCGCGGCGTGTCGCGCCACGCTGAAGGGTCATGCCTTGTCCGCTTCGGCGAGACTCACGTGTTGTGCATGGCGACGGCGGGCGAGCCGGTGCCGCCATGGCTCAAAGGCCAGGGACGCGGCTGGGTCACGGCCGAATACGGCATGCTGCCGCGGGCAACAACGGAGCGCACGCGCCGGGAGGCCTCGGCCGGAAAACAAACGGGACGGACTCAGGAGATCCAGCGTCTGATCGGGCGCTCGCTCCGCGCCGTCACCGACCTTGCCGCGCTCGGCGAGAAGCAGATCATCGTCGATTGCGACGTGCTGCAGGCCGACGGCGGTACGCGCACCGCCGCGATCACCGGCGCGTGGATCGCGCTGCACGATGCGCTGGGCTGGATGAGCGCCCGCAATATGATCAAGACCGGCGTGTTGCGCGACCATGTCGCGGCGGTGTCATGCGGTCTTTATGGCGGCGAGGCTATACTCGATCTCGACTATGCCGAGGATTCGGAGGCCGATGCCGACGCCAATTTCGTCATGACCGGCTCCGGTGGGATCGTCGAGGTGCAAGGAACGGCCGAGACTGAACCTTTCAGCCAGGAGCAATTCGATCAGCTCATGGCTCTTGCGCGGCTCGGCATCGCCGAACTTGTCGCCCTGCAGAAGCTCACCGTCGCCTGAAGCATGGCGGTGACACTCAAACGTGGCGACCGCATTGTCGTCGCGAGCCACAACGAAGGTAAGGTGAGAGAGCTTGCGGAGCTGCTAGCGCCTTTCGGCGTGGAGTGTGTCTCGGCGGCAAGTCTTGGTCTGGCCGAGCCGGAAGAAACTGGCGCAAGCTTCGCCGAGAACGCCGCTCTCAAAGCGGAGGCTGCGGCGCGAGTTTCTGGCATGATCGCCCTTGCCGACGATTCCGGGCTTGAGGTGGCTGCGCTCGGCGGCGCGCCGGGAATCCATGCGGCGCGCTGGGGCGGAGAGGCGCGGGATTTCGGTCTCGCCATGGACCGCGTGCACCGCGAGCTTGAAGCACGAAGCACATCCGATGCGCGCGCCAATTTCACCTGCGCGCTTGCACTTGCCGCTCCGGAAGAATCGACCCGGGTTTTCGAGGGCAAAGTGTTCGGCACGCTTGCCTGGCCGCCGCGCGGGACCCGCGGCTTCGGCTACGATCCCATTTTCGTGCCTGATGGCTATACTCAGACCTTCGGTGAAATTGCACCTAAACTAAAGAATGAGCTCTCGCACCGCATGCGCGCCTTCGAGAAATTGATGGCTGACACCTATGTCGACGATTGATCTCGCTCACCGCTGGCCCCGCGCTCCCGTCCGCGCACTCTCGCCCGCGCGCGGCGACGAGGATTTCGGGGTCTACGTGCATTGGCCGTTCTGCCTGGCCAAATGCCCCTATTGCGACTTCAATTCCCATGTCCGGCATGGCGGCATCGACGAGACGCGGTTTCTCGCCGCCTATCTCGCCGAGCTTGCTCATTTCGCCGCGCTCGCACCGGGGCGTCGCGTAAGCAGCGTGTTTTTCGGCGGCGGCACGCCGTCCCTGATGCGGCCCTCGACCGTTGCGGCGATCCTCGAAGCCATCGCGCAGGTTTGGCGGCTCGAACCCGACGCCGAGATCACGCTCGAAGCCAATCCGACCAGCGTGGAAGCGGAGCATTTCGCCGGTTACCGGGCCGCTGGCGTCAACCGGCTGTCGCTCGGTATCCAGGCGCTCGACGATGCAAGTCTGAAAGCGCTCGGGCGCCAGCACAGTGCGGAAGAGGCGTTGGCGGCGCTATTGCTGGCCAAACGCCATTTCGGCCGCGTCTCGTTCGATCTCATCTACGCGCGCGAAGGACAGACGGCGCGCCAATGGCGCGACGAGCTAGGCATTGCGCTCGGCCATGCCGCCGATCACCTTTCGCTTTATCAACTCACCATCGAGGACGGCACACCCTTCGCCGCACGCTATCGAGCCGGCACGCTGCGCACGCCTAGCGGGACGGAAGCCCGCGCGCTCTATGCGCTGGCGCAAGAGCTATGCGAGGCGGCGGGGCTGCCGGCATACGAAGTCTCCAACCATGCCAGGCCGGGATCGGAATCGCGTCACAATCTGCTCTATTGGCGCGGGTGCGACTATGCCGGCATCGGCCCCGGCGCCCATGCCCGCATCCAAACGGACGGCGCCAAGCGCGCGCTCGCCACGATCAAGCTTCCGGAAGATTGGCTCGGCGAAGTCGAAGCGTCAGGCCACGGGATCGCGAGCGACATGATCTTGAGCGCCGAGGAGGCCGCCGACGAATATTTGCTGATGGGCTTGAGGCTCAGCGAGGGGATCGATCTTGCGCGGCTTTCTGCAATCGGCGGCCGCGTTCCCAATGAGGCGCGGGTCGCCGCTCTTGTGCAAGAGGGCCTCGTCACACAGACCGACGACCGGCTTGCCGTCACCGCCGAAGGGCGGCTCGTGCTCGACTGGTTAATCGCCGAGCTCGCCGCTTGAGTGAGACGCGTCAGCGCATTGCTCGATGACCGCGTTTCATGCAATTTGCGGGTATCGGCTCCTGAGGACAACATAGCTATGAGGGATTCCATGATCGGCTATCGTCGTTGCGCCTTCGCTCTGTCGGCCGCCTTGGTATTGTTCTGTTCCGCTCCGCCCGCAATCGCCGGCCCGTATGATGGAAGCTGGCGCATGCTGGCCGTGACGACCAACGGCCATTGCGGAAAAATCAAGATTGGCCTTGGCATTGACGGCAACCGCATTCAGTCCACGCGCGGGTCTTTCGTCTTTCATCGGATCCATCTGATCGGCCGCATTGCCCCGTCGGGGCACACCAGCCTGAACGCCGTGGCCGGCCCGCGCGTCGCCAAAGGCACCGGACGGTTCACCCGGACCCGCGCCACCGGGACATGGTCCGGGACCGGGCCCTCAGGTGTTTGCTCAGGTTTCTGGAACGCCGAGCGCAAATAAGGCGTGGCGTCACACCCCTAGTAGGACGAGGCGGTGGCGAAGGTTTGCGGCGCGGGATCGATCACGCGCGGGCCGCCTTGGCGCACTTCGAGAATGGCAAGGCCCCGCTCCGACGTTCCGTCATAGAGCAGCCGGAACAATCCATCGACGCCGGAAAAGCCGGTCGACCGCGTGAGCTGCGAGGTGGTGTAGCGCTGACCGGGAGGATTTGACGACAGCGAGACGGCAAGGCTCACCGCGTCGTAAGCGAGGCTTGCAATGCGCGGCGGTGCGCGGCCGTAGGTTTTTGAATAGCGCCCGACAAAATCGCTCCACCCTTTGGGATCGGGCGCCGGGTACCAGCCGCCGATCAGCGCCCGCTCGTTGCCGATATTCGGATAGTCCCATTGGCCGGTGCCGATGAACTGCACGGTTCCGCTTGAGAGGCCTGCGGACGCAAGGCGCTCGGCGAGCGCCGGAAGTTCCTCACGCCCGGCAGGGAGGAATAGCGCGTCCACCGCGGGCCCCGATTTGACGGCGTTGGCAACTTGCTGCACCGCGCCGAGCATCGCGTTCGAACCTCCGGGCGGGAACGTCGCGCGGACCGGCGCCTGACCTCCGCCTGAGGAGATGGACTTGGCGAAGGCCGTTTCGGCGATGCGGCCATAAGCGGATTGCGGAATCAGCTCAGCGAAATTGCGTTTTCCCCGCGACAGTGCAAACGAGACGATGCGCGGCACATCGCGGCCGGCAAGAAAGCTCAAAAGATAAACGCCGTTGCCCGCCACCTTTTCATCGCTGGAGAACGCGATCATCGGCACGCCGCGCGACCGCGCCACGGACGCCGCGGCCGTGACCTCCTGGGCGAACAGCGGTCCGATGATGAGCTCGGCGCCGTCTTGAAGCGCGCTCTCCGCGGCAAGCCGCGCGCCGTCCGGTGTGCCCTTGGTGTCCTTAGGGATCAGGCTCACATTCGGGTTGTCGAAGTCGAACAGCGCAAGCTCGGCCGCCTGCTTGAGCGCCTTGGCGACGGCCGGCGTCGAGCCCGAGGCGGTGAGCGGAAGAAGAACCCCCACCTTCACCGTGCCGTCCGAGCCGGCAATGCCTGGGCCTGAGTCACCGAATCCACCAAACCCGCCGAACCCGCCGCCCCCTCCGCCGCATGCCGCGGCAAGCCCCGCCACGGCGATGGCGGCAAGCGCGAACCTGATCGCTCCAAGATGACGTGCGAGGCTAAACAGAAGCCGCATGGCCTTCTTCGCTTCAAGGGTGGGGAGCCTGCCGTTTTCGCGCGCCTGCTCGCCGGCGGCAGAGGCGATCACGGGTTTGCGGTTTCGGTCCCGGTCCATCTATACCCTGTCCCCCGGAAACCAAGCTTGCCCGCAAACGTGGCTCAAACGTGATGGACGCGGGGCAACTATATCACGTAACGTTTTCATGCCTAGCCAGCCGTCCTTTGCGGGCCACGCGCGTGCAAGACCAGCGAAATCGACAACCAGACGAAGAGACGCAGGGTGCGATCGTGACCCGCGCGAGCGAGGCGCTCGGCGATCTGCTCGCAAGGCCGCTCGCGCCCGGTCTCTATCTTGTGGCCACGCCAATCGGCAATCTCGCCGACATCTCGCTCCGGGCGATTTCGATTCTCGCCCGCGCCGACATGATCGCAGCCGAGGACACAAGGCACTCGAGGAAATTGCTGTCTCATTTCGGCGCGAGCGCCGCGACGAGCGCCTATCACGAGCACAACGCCGAACGCGAGCGTCCGCGATTGATCGCGCGGCTCGGCGCGGGTCAGTCGGTGGCGTTGATCTCCGACGCGGGCACGCCGCTCATTTCCGATCCTGGCTACAAGCTCGTGCGCGAAGCGCTCGATGCCGGGATCGCAGTCATCAGCATCCCCGGGCCGTCGGCTGCGCTGGCCGCGCTCACGAGCTCCGGTCTTCCGACCGACACGTTTCTGTTTGCCGGTTTCCTGCCGCCGAAACCGGGCGCACGCCGCACGCGGCTTGAGTCGCTGAAGACTGTCCCGGCGACGCTCGTCTTTTTCGAAACTGCGTCGCGGCTCGAGAAAAGCCTCGCCGATCTCGCCGACGTGCTGGGGCCGCGCGAGGCGGCCATCGCCAAAGAGCTCACAAAGCTGCATGAGACGGTCACGCGCGGGAAGCTCGATGGACTCGGCAACGCATTTCCCGGCGAGACGCTGAAGGGCGAGTTCGTGGTGGTGGTGGGACCGGCGCCGGCGCGAGAGAGAGATGTTAGCGACGCGGCGATCGCTACGGAGCTGACGCGCGCACTTAAAGTCGAGAGCTTTCGCGACGCCGTACGCTCCGTGGCAGAAGTGCTTCAAGTCAGCCGCGCCCGCGTCTACGAGCTCGGGCTCAAGCTCGACCGCGGATGAGCATGCGGCAAGCACGGGTCAGAGCCTATCGAAGCGGCCGCTCCGCCGAGACGTTTGCTGCGCTTCTGTTGCGCTTGAAAGGCCACCGCATCGTGGCACGGCGGTACGAAACCCCGGTCGGCGAGATCGACCTGGTCGCGCTCAAAGGCAAGCGGCTTGCCTTTGTCGAAGTGAAGCGGCGGAAGACCGCGGACGACGCCGCCTTTACGGTCACGGCCAAACAGCGGCGCCGCATCGTAAGGGCCGCGCAATATTGGCTTGCCAGCCACCCCGGCTTTGCCGGACATGATATCGCCTTCGATGTTGTTCTCGCGGCGCCTTGGAGCTTCCCGCGCGTCATCGCCAACGCATTTCCCATTTGACGAGAGGCCGCATTTGGCGCGAGCGTCGCGCCTCGTCGGCCCTTATACTTTCGCCATGGCTCTTAAAGTTGCTTTCCAGATGGACCCGATCGAGCGCATCGATATCAGGGGCGATTCGACCTTCGCGCTCCTGCTCGAAGCGCAACAGCGCGGCCATGACGTATTCTACTACACGCCCGACAGTCTCTCGCTCGTCGACGGCAAGCTCATCGCCGAGGGGCACAGCCTTACGGTCGAGGACCGGCCCGGAGACCATTACCGTCTTGCCCATCCGCGCGGCGTCGATCTGGCCGGCTACGATGTGGTCCAACTCCGGCAGGACCCGCCCTTCGACATGGCCTATATCACCACGACCCATCTTCTTGAGCGCATCCATCCCAAGACGCTCGTGGTCAACGACCCCGCGGCGGTGCGAAATTCACCGGAGAAGGTGTTCGTGCTCGATTTCCTCGATCTCATGCCGCCGACCCTGGTGACCCGGTCGCTCGATGCGATCAAAGCCTTCCGCGATAAGCACAAGGACATCGTGGTGAAGCCGCTTTACGGCAATGGCGGCGCCGCCATCTTCCGCATCCCGCCTGACGATACCAACCTCAATTCGCTGATCGAACTGCTCGGACTCACCTTCCGCGAGCCGATCATGGTGCAGCGTTACCTTCCCGAGGTGCGTGAAGGCGACAAGCGCATCATCCTGGTCGACGGCGAGATCGCCGGCGCCATCAATCGGGTGCCGGCGCCGGACGAGACGCGCTCGAACTTGCATGTCGGCGGCACGGCCGAGCCGGCAACGCTCAACGCACGCGATAAGGAGATTTGCGCGCGGCTCGGTCCTGAGTTGAAGCGGCGTGGATTGATCTTCGCCGGGATCGATGTGATCGGGCCCTATCTCACCGAGATCAACGTCACCTCGCCGACCGGCATCAGGCAGGTCGCCGAGTTCGGCGGGGCCGATATCGCCGCCATGATCTGGGACGTGGTCGAGCGAAAAGTGAAGGCGGAGAGGCGGAAGGGAAAAGCGTAAAAGCTCAGCTACGCTTTTTACGCTTTCGCGGCGTGCGCGGGCTTTTCTTGGGCGCCGGCTTTGATTTTTTCTTGGCGGCTCGTTGCTTCGGCGCAGGCTTCGCGGGCTGCTGAATTTGAGGCATCGGCAGTTTGGGCCGCTTCTTGAAGAAGGTGCACCAGCCCTGCGCGGCAACGCCTGCACCCCAGCCGAGCGCCACCCAATAAAACCACCATACCTTCGGCGTGACGGTGAGATTGACGTAAAAGAGGATCAGCACCGTCGCCACATAGGCAAACAGGTGCACGGCGAACTTGCGCGCTTTTGGGTCGAGGAAGATGCGCTCGCGGCGGTGCGTCTTGCGTAAGTAAAGCGCGAAGGCATGCGTGGCGATTGCGGCGCCCCAGCCAAGCAGCACCCAGGGAAACCACAGCCTGTCGGGGGTCAGCCAGAGATTGATCGCGGCGCAAATCAGCGAGCCAGCGATGAAGGCCGCGACATGAATGAGAAAGACGCGCACCTCTAAGTCTTTGACCATGCCTTGCCCCTTTTACCGGCCTTCAGTGACCGCCAGACGACCGGTGAGGTTAATCCGGCGCCGGTGCGAGCGCCTTGATCGGGAGCAAGGCCTTCACGGGCGCAGCCCTCATCGCACCTTTTCACAGCCGATAAATGTTCTCTAATTGTTCTTGCGGCCGATGCCACCGTCGGTTACAGTCAAGAGCAGCCGGGAACGGGGGTCTTAAGCGATGTTCGCGCGTGTGACCACGGTCGCTTTTGAGGGCATCGAAGCCCGGGCGGTGGACGTCCAGGTTCAGATCAGCCCTGGGTTGCCGGCCTTCGCCATTGTCGGGCTTCCCGATAAAGCCGTAGCCGAGAGCCGCGAACGGGTACGCGGCGCGCTCAACGCCATCGGCCTGGCGCTGCCGCCGAAACGCATCACCGTCAATCTCGCTCCCGCCGATCTGCCTAAGGAAGGCAGTCATTACGACCTCCCCATCGCGCTCGGGCTGATGGCGGCGGCCGGCGCCATCGCCAGCGACGCGATCGAAAGCTTTTGCGTGCTCGGAGAATTGTCGCTCGACGGTTCGATTGCCGCGGTCGCCGGCGCGCTGCCGGCGGCGATCGGCGCCAACGCGCTTGGCAAGGGACTGATCTGCCCGTCAGCCTGCGGGGCGGAGGCGGCATGGGCCGCTGCCGATATGACCATCCTCGCTCCGCAAAACCTGCTCCAGCTCATCAATCACTTTAAAGGATTGCAGACCTTGCGGCGCCCGCAGCCCGCGCCCGATCCCGGCGATGAACCGATGCCCGACCTGAAGGACATCAAGGGCCAGGAGACGGCAAAGCGCGCGCTCGAAGTCGCCGCCGCCGGCGGTCATCACCTTCTCATGATCGGTCCGCCGGGCGCCGGCAAGTCGATGCTTGCGCGCCGGGTGCCCTCGATCCTGCCTCCTCTGCAACCGGCCGAGATCCTCGAGGTCAGCATGATCAGGAGCCTCGCCGGCGATCTTGCCGGCGGGCGCATCGGCCGAACGAGGCCGTTCCGCGCGCCGCACCATTCGGCGAGCATGGCCGCGCTGGTGGGCGGAGGCACAAAACCGCGGCCGGGCGAAGTGGCGCTCGCCCATCTCGGCGTGCTGTTTCTCGATGAGCTGCCTGAATTCAACCCGCAAGTTCTCGATGCGTTGCGCCAACCGCTCGAAAGCGGGGAAACGGTGATCGCGCGCGCCAACCACCGCATCAGCTATCCTTCGCGCGTTCAGCTTGTCGCTGCGATGAACCCTTGCCGCTGCGGGCGTGCCGGAGAGCCCGGCTATGTCTGCCGGCAGGGCAGAGCTTGCGCCGATCGCTACCAGGCGTGCATCTCAGGCCCAATGCTCGACCGCATCGATCTGCAAATCGAGGTTCCGGCGGTTTCCGCCTCTGACCTCGTGCTGCCGCAGGCTTCCGAAGGAAGTGCTGACGTGCGGGCGCGTGTCACTCTTGCCCGCCAAATCCAGAGCGAGCGCTACGCGGCATTGCCGCGCGTTCGTACTAATGCCGAATGCGACGGCGCGCTGCTCGAAGAGATCGCTAGCCCCGAGCGCGCAGGCCTCACGCTGTTACGCGAGGCCGCCGATACGCTCTCGCTGAGTGCCCGCGGCTATCACCGGACGCTTCGCGTCGCCCGCACGCTTGCCGATCTTGACGGCGAGGAGGCGGTCGCCCGGATCCACATTGCCGAGGCCTTGAGTTATCGCGGCGAGACTCTGCGCCGCGCCCAAAAGGCGGCTTGACGTCTGGCTGGTTCTACGAATCAGGCGGCACAACTTTTTGTGGGTTGGCGTAAGGCGGTGAGCTATGGGAGCGGCGTCCTGTGCGACACTTTCCCCAGCCTGTCACACAGCGTTCGAATTGGTTTGCTAACTGGGCTTTGTTGTGGCCGAATCGGGCCGTCCGCGGGGCTGCGGCGTAAAGGGTCGCCTGCGGGACCCCTCGAAATCCTTGCCACAGGGAAGGCCGATTGGGCTGATCATGCCGTTTAAGTCAGGTACGGGACGCCTTGCAGGCAGATTTGGTGGCGGCGCTATGTTCCCAGGATTGATGTTCCGGCCGGGCCAGGCCGGTTTACCGTTGAAGGGCCAGCGCCGTTTCGCTGCCGGAAGCTTTGGCGGGTACGGCCACGCATCGAAAGTTTATGGGCGGATCGGTCCGCTCGAGGTCAGGCTCGCCCGCAAGAAGAGCGAGATCCGGCGTGCCCAGCGGCTCCGTTACAAGGTCTTCTACGAAGAGATGTCCGCCACCCCTAACGCGCTCGCCATACTGTCGCGGCGCGACGAGGATTCCTACGATCCGATCTTTGACCATCTTCTCGTGGTCGATTGCGCCGACCAGGGTAAGGGACGGTGGCGCCGCTCCAAGATCGTCGGCACTTACCGCGTACTCCGTCAGGACGTCGCCGGTCTTTATGACGGCTTCTACACCCAGGGAGAGTATGACATCGCGCCGCTAATCGAGGCCAAAGCCGATTGCAGTTTCATGGAGCTTGGCCGGTCTTGCGTGCTCAAGCCGTATCGCACCCGGCGCACGATCGAACTTCTGTGGCAAGGGATCTGGTCCTATGTGCGTGAGCACGGGATCGACGTCATGCTCGGCTGCGCGAGCTTCGAGGGCACCGATCCAGCCGCGCATGCCCAGGCCTTAAGCTTCCTTCACCACACCGCGCTTGCCCCCGAGGAGTGGAGGGTGCGGGCGCACGACCGTTTGCGTATCGACATGAATATGATGCCGGCCGAGGCGATATGCCGGCGCGCCGCCCTCAAAGCACTGCCGCCACTGATCAAAGGCTATCTCCGGGCGGGTGCCTATATCGGCGACGGCGCGGTGATCGATCATCAGTTTGGCACCACGGACGTGCTGATCATCCTGCCTGTCGAAGCGATCAGATCGCGCTATGCGGACCATTTCGGCGCCCGCGACGAGCTCGGCCCGTCGCTCGCGCCCGAATTCGCGCCAATTAACTAACCGCCAAAAACTCGGGCTCTAGCCACCGATCCGGCCGTAGCGTTCCGGTTTGACGCCCTCAAGCCGCGCTCTTAGATTCCTTACATGCGCCATACCAACCCCACCGAGACGAGAGCGGCGGCCGAGGCTGCCGCCTCGCTGCGCCAGCTTAATGAGCGTTCGCGCGAAATCTTCAAGCGCATCGTCGAGGCGTATCTTGCGACCGGTGAGCCGGTCGGCTCGCGCAACTTAAGCCGTGCTCTGCCAATGGCGCTGTCGCCCGCCTCGGTGCGCAACGTCATGTCGGATCTCGAAAGTCTCGGGCTGATCTACGCGCCGCATACCAGCGCCGGACGGCTGCCGACGCAGACAGGCTTGCGCCTGTTCATCGACGGACTTCTGGAAATCGGCGACATCAGCCTCGAGGAGCGGAGCCAGATCGAGAGCCGCATCGCCGGGAGCGGCCGGCACCGGGCGGTCGAGGACCTGCTCGGCGAAGCCGGTGAGCTGCTGTCGGGGCTGTCGCGCTGCGCCGGCGTGGTGCTGGTCGAGAAACAGAGCAAGCGGCTGAAGCAGGTCGAGTTTGTCAATCTCGACCGTGGGCGCGCTCTCGCCGTTCTCGTCAGTGAAGATGGCGACGTCGAGAACCGCATCATCGCCTTGCCCGACGGCCTGCCGTTGTCCTCGCTGCATGAGGCATCGAACTACGTCAACGCGCGCGTTGGCGGCTTCACCTTGGCCGAGGCCCGCGCCCGCATCGAAAAAGA
This sequence comes from uncultured Methyloceanibacter sp., assembly GCA_964523345.1. Taxonomy (GTDB): domain Bacteria; phylum Pseudomonadota; class Alphaproteobacteria; order Rhizobiales; family Methyloligellaceae; genus Methyloceanibacter. Next base: position 8,886 of record CAZFYL010000037.1, on the reverse strand, counting down.
GATCGAGGACCGGCGCGCCCAGCTCGACCAGCTCACGGCGAGCATCGTGACCGAGGGGCTTGCCACCTGGTCAGGCGATAGCGAAGGCGGCAAGAGCCTGATTGTCTGCGGGCGCGCGCATCTCCTCGAAGACGTCAGAGCAATGGAAGACCTGGAGCGGGTGCGCCTTCTGTTTGAGGATCTCGACACCAAGACCGACCTGATCCAGCTTCTTGGCCTCGCCGAGCGGGCCGAGGGCGTGCGGATCTTTATAGGGTCGGAAAACAAGCTTTTCTCGCTGTCTGGTTCGGCCCTGATCGTGTCGCCCTTCGAAGACACCGAGCAGAATATTGTCGGCGTGCTCGGTGTGATCGGTCCGACGCGGCTCAATTACGCGCGCATTATCCCAATGGTCGACTATACGGCGAAGCTGCTCGGGCGCCTTGTCCCTTGATTTTTATCGCTCTACGGTCGATATCCCCAATAATTCCAAGTGAAACCGCATCGCCCAAGGCCTCATATGCCTGACGACAAAGCCCGTCCGCCTGAGACCAACGGGGATCAGGTGGAAGACGCCGATTCTCCGAAGGCCGAGCCGTCCAACACCGGCCCGGCCGCGGGGCCCAAGCCGCCGGCAGCCGATCTCGACACTCTTCTCGCCGAGAATGCGGAGTTGCGCGACCGGCTGCTCCGCAGCATGGCCGACATGGAGAACCTGCGCAGCCGCACCGAGCGGGAAAAGACCGACACCGCCCGCTATGCGATTTCCAATTTCGCCCGCGATGTGCTCACGGTCGGCGACAATCTGAAACGGACCATGGATCACGTTCCGCCCGAAGCGGCGGCGGACGATCCCGCACTCAAGAGCTTTCTCGAAGGAGTCGAGCTGACCGAGCGCGAGCTCCTGAACGTGCTCGAGCGCCACGGCGTCACGCGCATCGATCCGCTCGGTGCGCGCTTCGATCCGCACTGCCATCAGGCGATGTACGAAGTGCCAGATGCGAGCGTGCCCGAAGGCACGGTGGTTGAGGTGATGCAGGCCGGATATGAGATCGGCGACCGTTGTTTGCGGCCGGCCCTTGTCGCTGTGGCCAAAGGCGGACAGAAGCCGGCAAAACCGCAAGCAAAGGATGCCGCCGCCACCACGCGACCCAAGGCCGCCAATGACGACGTCCCAGGCGGCGGACAGCCGGACTGACATGAGGGCGGTTCAGCGCGAGATTGCGCGGCCGCTTACTTAGGCTTCGTCACCCGTCGCAAGGTGAGATTGAAGCGGCCCCCTTCGGCAAGAAGATCGGACGTGCCGGTGAGGATGCGATCGATCCCGTGATAGGCGAGACGGTCCGCGCCGCCCAGAACCACGACATCGCCGGACTGAAGCTCAATCTTTCGCGTCGGGTCCTTGCGCGTGCGCCCGCCGATGCGGAACAGCCCGGTATCGCCGAGTGACACGGACAGCACGGGTGCCGCGAAATCCTCCTCGTCCTTGTCCTGATGCAGCCCCATCTTGGCGCAGTCATTGTAATAATTGACGAGACAGGCTTCCGGCGGCGCTTGGTAATCCGCGACCTCACGCCAAACATCGATGAGCATCGCCGGGATCGGCGGCCAAGGTGTCCCCGTGACCGGGTGCGTGGCCTGGTAGCGATAGCCGCGCGCCTTATCGGTCACCCAGCCGAGCGGACCGCAATTGGTCATGCGCACCGACATGGGATTGCCCGAACGCGGCATGGTCGGGGTGAAAAGCGGCGCTACGGCAATGACTTCCCGAATCGCGGCGAGAAGCGCGGTCTGTGCCGGTCGGTCGAGACGTTGCCGAATATGGTCCATGTGCTGTCGTGGTCCGATCTCAAACCTGTCGGAAATCCTGCCTACCTTAGAACAGCTCGAGTGAGGCCATGATACACGCGATCATCCCCGCTTCTCCTTGCGGGCCATAGGCTTGCCACCTATATAACCGCGGGAACCCTGCCGTATGAGTCGGCGGGCGCGCCGATTGTTGGGGACCGACGCTTTTGTTCAGCGCTCAAATGCCGGGTGCCGTTCCTGGGCCCGCACGGTCTGCCAGAAAGAGAGGTTCGTAATGGCGAAAGTGATCGGAATCGATCTCGGCACGACCAATTCTTGCGTCGCCGTGATGGAGGGAAGGAATCCGAAAGTCATCGAGAATGCCGAAGGCATGCGCACCACACCGTCCATGGTGGCCTTCACCGATGACGGGGAGATCATCGTAGGGCTGCCGGCCAAACGGCAAGCCGTCACCAATCCGGAAAACACCTTCTTCGCCATCAAGCGCCTGATCGGACGCCGCTGGGACGACCCGATGGTCGAGAAGGACAAGAAACTCGTCCCCTACAAGATCGTCAAAGCCGGCAATGGCGACGCCTGGGTCGAGTCGCACGGTAAGCAATATTCCCCGTCGCAGATTTCCGCCTTCATCCTGCAAAAGATGAAGGAGACCGCCGAAGCTCATCTTGGTCAAAAGGTCGAGCAGGCGGTGATCACGGTTCCCGCCTATTTCAATGACGCCCAGCGCCAGGCGACCAAGGATGCCGGCAAGATCGCCGGGCTCGAAGTGTTGCGCATCATCAACGAGCCGACCGCTGCCGCTCTGGCCTATGGGCTCGAGAAGAAAGAGGGCAAGACGATTGCCGTCTACGATCTGGGCGGCGGCACCTTCGACATCTCTATACTCGAAATCGGCGACGGCGTGTTCGAGGTCAAATCGACCAATGGCGACACCTTCCTCGGCGGCGAAGATTTCGACATGCGGATCGTCGATTATCTCGCCAACGAGTTCAAGAAAGAGTCGGGCATCGATCTGCGCAGCGACAAACTCGCTCTCCAGCGCCTGAAAGAGGCCGCGGAGAAGGCCAAGATCGAGCTCTCCTCGACCACGCAGACCGAAATCAATCTGCCCTTCATCACCGCGGATCAGACCGGGCCTAAGCATCTCACCATGAAGCTCACGCGCGCCAAGCTCGAGAGCCTGGTCGACGATCTCATCCAGAAGACGGTCGGCCCGTGCCAGAGCGCCCTGAAGGACGCCGGGCTGAAACCGGCGGAGATCGAAGAGGTCGTGCTGGTCGGCGGCATGACCCGTATGCCGAAAGTGTTCGAGACGGTGAAGAATTTCTTCGGCCGCGAGCCTCATAAGGGTGTGAACCCGGACGAGGTGGTGGCGATCGGCGCCGCCATTCAGGCCGGCGTGTTGCAGGGCGACGTCAAGGACGTGCTGCTGCTCGACGTGACCCCGCTTTCGCTCGGCATCGAGACTTTGGGCGGCGTGTTCACCCGGCTGATCGATCGCAACACCACGATCCCGACCAAAAAGAGCCAGGTCTTTTCCACCGCCGAGGACAATCAGAACGCGGTGACGATTCGGGTGTTCCAGGGTGAGCGCGAGATGGCGGCCGACAACAAGATGCTCGGCCAATTCGATCTCGTCGGTATCCCGCCTGCGCCGCGCGGCGTGCCGCAGGTCGAGGTGACCTTCGATATCGACGCCAACGGCATCGTCAATGTCTCGGCCACCGATAAGGCGACCGGCAAGGAACAGTCGATCCGGATCCAGGCCTCCGGCGGTCTGACCGACGCCGATATCGATCGCATGGTCCAGGAAGCCGAGAGTCACGCCGACGAGGACAAAAAGCGCCGCGAGCTGGTCGAAGTTCGCAATCAGGGCGAGGCGCTGGTGCATTCGACCGAGCGGATGCTGAGTGAGCTCGGCGAGAAGGTCCCGGAGGGTGACAAGACCACGGTCGAGGCGGCGGCGGCCGACCTCAAATCGGTCCTCGAGAGCGAGGACAAGGACGCGATCAAGAGCAAGATCGACGCTCTGGCCCAGGCTTCGATGAAGCTTGGCGAAGCCATGTATCAGACCAGCCAAGGTGCCGCGGGAGGCGAGGCCCCGCCCGAATCCGGCGGCGGACCCGACGACAAGGTGGTCGATGTCGATTTCGAGGAAGTCAAGGACGACGACGACAAGAAATCGGCCTGACATTCATACAGTGCGGTACGGCGCCGGGCGCGACAAACCCGGCGCCGAAACTTAAGGACAAGAGGCTTAGGCGCTTAACCGGTCGGGATGCGGGTGCCAAGGTCCGGAGGGTCGATGGCAAAACGAGACTATTACGACGTTCTGGGCGTTACACGTGACGCGCGCGATCGGGAGATCAAATCCGCGTTTCGCCGCCTCGCCAAAGAATGTCATCCCGACAGCTGCAACGGCGATGCCAACGCCGAGAAACGTTTCAAGGAACTGAACGAAGCCTACGAAGCGCTCAAGGATCCTCAGCGGCGCGCCGCTTATGACCGCTTTGGCCACGCCGCCTTCGATTCGGGCCTCGGTGGCGGCGGCCATGGCTTCGGCGCCGATTTCTCCGCCTCGATGTCGGCGATGTTCGAGGATTTGTTCGGCGAGTTCATGGGACAGCGGCGTCCGCGCCAGCGCTCCAGCCGCGAACGCGGCTCCGATCTCCGCTACAACATGGATATCACCTTGTCCGATGCCTACCGGGGCAAGACCGCGCAGATTCGTGTGCCGACCAGCGTCACTTGCGAGGCATGCTCGGGCGGAGGCGCCAAGGCCGGAACCGCGCCTGTTCCCTGCCGCACGTGCAACGGTGTGGGCAAGGTGCGCGCGACCCAAGGCTTCTTCACCATCGAACGTACCTGCCCCACCTGCCAAGGACGCGGCGAGACCATCGACACTCCCTGCCCGTCTTGTAATGGCGCGGGCCGGGTGACGCGCGAGCGGACGCTGTCGGTCACGATCCCGGTCGGGGTCGAAGACGGCACGCGTATCAGGCTGGCCGGCGAAGGCGAGGCGGGCCTGCGCGGCGGTCCGCCCGGCGATCTTTACATCTTCCTGTCGATCAAGCCGCACGAGTTCTTTCAGCGTGACGGCGCCGATTTGTTTTGCCGCGTCCCGATCGCCATGACCACCGCCGCCCTTGGCGGTCAGATCGAAGTGCCGACCATCGACGGCGGCAGAACGCGGGTGAAAATTCCGGAAGGGACCGAAAGCGGCAAGCAGTTTCGCCTCAAGACCAAAGGCATGCCGGTGTTGCGGTCCAAGCAGCAGGGCGATCTCTATATCCAGGTCGAGGTTGAGACGCCGAAGAATCTGTCGCGCAAGCAACGCGATCTGCTCAAGTCTTTCGAGGACGCGTCCAATCCGAACACGAGCCCGGCATCGGCCGGCTTCTTCGCCAGGGTCAAGGAGTTCTTCGAGAGTATCGGCGAGTAGCGCTATCCCTTCGCACCCTCTTTGACGTAGGATCGGGTGCGAAATTCGTTCCCTCGCGCCAACTCTCGCGCCGCCGATCGCGCGCCGCGCCGGAAGAGCAACCATGCCCGCCGAACCCTCTTTACGCGACTCCAAATCGAAGCAAATGAAACTGCTCTCGGGCCGCGAACCCATGGACCTGGCCCGCACGGCCCGCGTTACGGCCACTGTCCTTGCCGTCATCGCGCTTGCTTTCGGCCTGTGGTACGCGCAGACCGCGCTTCTGCTCACCTTCGCCGGAATCCTGCTCGCCATCGTGCTCTACGGCGCGAGCAAAGCCTTGGCGGAGCTGACCGGGCTGCCGCGCCTTTTGATGCTCGCGGTGGTCGCGCTGCTGATCGGGGGCGGTCTTGCTCTGGTCGCCTGGAAAGCAGGTCCGACGCTCACCCACCAGATCAGCCAGCTCGCCCAAGGCCTCGCGACCGGCGTGACCTCGTTCACGACACGGTTTGCAAGCTTCGTCGACCGCACAAAGCTTCTCGAGAATCTCGACCTCATTCAGCTCCTTGGGAACTTCATGAGCCAATGGGGCGTGGCCAGCGGCGCCACGTCCGTCGCGCTGTCCATCTTCGGTTTGCTCAGCGCCGGGCTGATCGTGCTGTTCTTCGGCGTCTACCTCGCCGCCGATCCGCACACCTATGTCGATCTTGCGATGCGACTTGCGCCGGAAGAGCGTCGGGCCACCGTGCTCGCGCTGATGTACGAGACGGGAGACTTGCTTAGGCGCTGGCTCATCGGTCAGTCGATCACCATGTCGGTGATCGGCGGGTTCACCTATGTCGGCCTTCTGATCCTCGGCGTGCCGCTCGCCTTCGTGCTCGCGCTGTTTGCCGGGCTCGCGTGTTTCCTGCCCTATCTCGGCCCGATCATCGGCGCGATCCCAATCGTCCTCGTCGCCGGCGGACAAAGCCTCGACCTCGCGTTCTGGGCGCTCGGGCTCTATTGCTGCGTTCAATTCCTGGAGAGCTATTTGCTTACGCCCCTGATCCAAGCGCGCGCCGTGTCGATGCCTCCCGCGGTAGTGATTTTGAATCAGCTCTTGTTCGGCGCTGTCTTCGGGCTTATCGGCTTGGCGCTCGCGACGCCGCTCGCCGCGGCAGCCACGGTGCCGTTGCGGCACTTCTTCGGGATTGGCGAAGAGGATGATGCTAAACCACAAGGAAAACGATGATAAGGCTCCTGTTCTTCGCCGGCAGCACGCGGGAAGGCTCGTTCAATCGGAAGCTCGCCTCTCTTGCGCACCACATCGCCGAGGCGAACGGCATCGAGGCGGTGCTGGCAAGCCTCAAGGATTACCCGATGCCGATCTATAACGGCGACCTCGAAGCCGAAGACGGGCCGCCGGAGCGGGCGCGCGCGTTCAAGGCGCTGCTTCACGAGTATCAAGGCGTGTTCATTGCTAGTCCCGAATATAACTCGTCGGTCACGCCGCTTCTGAAGAACACGCTCGACTGGGTCAGCCGGGTGCGCGAGAAAGGCGAGAGCGGGCTCGACGTGTTCAAATCGCGCGTATTCGCCATTGGCGGCGCTTCACCCGGCCATTACGGCGCGATGCGCAGCCTGTTGCAGCTCCGTCAGATCCTCGAGATCGGCCTCGGCGCAACCGTCATTCCCCAGCAGATCGCCGTCCATCGCGCGAGGGACGCATTCGAGGCCGACGGCAGCCTCAAAGACGAGGCGCATCAAAAACATTGCAAACACGTGGTCGAGGAGCTCGCCATCGCCGCCAGGAGATTCGTGTCGTAACGATGCTGGCCAAGGACCGTCTCATCGTTGCACTCGACGTGCCAAGTGCAGACCAGGCGAGAGCCCTGATCGGGACGCTTGGCGACAGTGTCGGTGTTTACAAGATCGGGCTTGAGCTTCTGTTCTGCGGCGGATTTGCCCTTGCCGAGGAGCTTGCACGAGACGGCCGCGCGGTTTTTATCGACGCCAAGCTTTCCGATATCGAGACGACGGTTGAGCGCGCGACCGCGGCGATCGCGGGGCTGGGAGCCGCGTTCCTGACAATCCATGCGCTCGACGCCAAGACGCTGGCCGCGGCGGTGCGCGGGCGGGGCGATAGTTCGCTCAAGCTGCTCGGCGTGACCGTGCTGACTAGTCTTTCTCCTTCGGACCTGGTCGAGCAGGGAATCGATCAGTCTCTCGAACAGATGGTCTTGCATCGAGCGGCTCTCGCCAACACGGCCGGTTTTGACGGCGTGGTCGCCTCAGGCCGCGAGGCGGCGGCGATCCGCGCTGCGACGGGCGGCCATTTTCTGATCGTCACGCCGGGTGTGCGGCCGCAAGGCTCAAGCACCCAAGATCAAGCCCGCGCGGTGACGCCGAAGGAGGCGATCGCCGCCGGCGCCGACTATCTCGTGGTGGGGCGTCCGATCACCCGCGCGCCCGACCCGCGTGAAGCGGCTTTGGCCATCGTTCGCGAGATTGACGCCGCGCTATCCGCTTAGCGCCGCAAGCCGGGCTTCGACCAGCGATACCAGCCGCTCGGCGTCGCCTTCGATTTCGACCTGCTTGAGGCGCGATTTTGCTCCTTGCGCGACCGCCACGGTGGAGGCCGGCAGTTTCAGCCAGGAGGCGATCAGCTTGGTCAGCGCCGCGTTGGCGCGGCCCGCTTCGGGCAGTGCCCGCACCCGCGCCTTGAGCACGGTCTCGCCGCCAAACTCCTCGACGCCGACGATCTCATCGCGTGACGATCTGGGTGTGAGCCGCACCTTCAGTATGACGCCCGATTTGGAGGATCGAAGTTTGAATAGGGGGAGCGTCTTAATAGCCGATAACCTGGGAAGACGGCGTGAGGAAGTACCTTGCCAACATATACTGAAGCGTCAGAAGCAGGATTATTAGGATCACTGGAGAAATGTCGATTCCACCTAGATTTGGCAGAAAGCCGCGGATCGGCCGAAGTGCTGGCTCGGTAAGCCTCCAAAGCGTGTCGACGACGGTGGCCACAAAGCGATTGTGGGTATTGATGACGTTGAACGCTATGAGCCAGCTCAAAATCGCGCTGATAATAATCACCCAGATGTACACGTCGATAAGCTTCATCAGAAAGAACGCGATAACATCCATCAGTGACCTCCGTCGTTTGGCCCAGATCATGTAGCTGACAGGCGGCGATCAGGGCAAGTCTCGGTTCGCTTGACAGGGCTTTGGCCCGATCCCTAAATGCCGAATCCGATGGGGCCGTAGCTCAGTTGGGAGAGCGCAGCAATCGCACTGCTGAGGTCACCGGTTCGATCCCGGTCGGCTCCACCATCCAGCTTTTTCCTCTTTTTCGCTTCAGGTCTTTGGCCGGCTGCCGGTCTTGGGCGCCGGCAACGCGCGCGGCATTTGCAGATTGCCCTCGGCATCGCGCACTCTGAACAGCCATCCCATCCCGGGCACCAGAAGAAAATTCGGCGTGAAGCGGCGGAAGAACAGGCCGATGCGGTTGAACAGGCCCGGTACGATCGTGGTCCGCCCGCGCATGAACTTGCGATACGCGATTCTGGCGACATCCTCGGCCGTCATCACCGGAAAGAGCTGCACGTAGCGGGAATATTCGGCGCCGGCCTTGGCGTGCATCTCGGTGAGGACCGCACCCGGCGCAAGCGCCGAGACGCGCACGCCCGTGC
>CAZFYL010000036.1:0-19998 GCA_964523345.1 uncultured Methyloceanibacter sp. | reverse complement strand
GGCCCGCGCCGCCCCGCTGCCCCGTGTTCCTTCCCAAGGCAGCGGGGCACTTGTTTGGAAACCCGGTGACAAAGATCCGACGACGCCGAAAACCTACGTCCGAATGCCCGTTAATGCCTGGACCGGTGATGCTGCGCCTGAGGCTCTCGGTAGAAGTGTCAAACAGATAAATCTGCACAAGGTTTAGCGCCTCCTCGATTCACAATCGAAAATTGACACTCTTTCCTCGGCATGGTCTGTCTTGATCGAGCCGAAGGAAGACGATCCTTGAGCAACTCACCTCGATCGAGACAGCCTGGAGGTTGGAGTTGCGGGCGCTAGCGGTCACGATCACGACGGCCGCTGCCGCGCTAATCTGGCTTGGCGTGGTGCCGTCGTCTCCGCTCGCCGAGACGGCGGCCGAGCCGCCGCCCGAGCACCTGCCGCTTCGTGAGACTCCGCCCGACGGCGTGGAGCTTGGCCATCTGCTCTACAACGACCTGAACCTCTCAGCCGAGCGCAACACCGGTTGCGTCACTTGCCACGCCCACTCCGCCGGGTTCGCCGATCCCCGCAGCGCCGCCGATCCGGTGGGGATGCCCGTTTCACCGGGGTCGGTGCAAGGAAAGTACGGGCTCCGCAACGCCCAGATCTCTGCCTATGCGACGTTCAGCCCTCCGTTCCATTGGAGTGAAGCAGATGGGTCCTATGTCGGCGGGCAGTTCTGGGATGGCCGCGCTGAATCTCTGGCGGATCAGGCCATCGGTCCGCCGCTCAACCCCCTCGAGATGGCGATGCCAGACAAGAAGGCCGTTCTCGACCGTCTGGCCGAGAACCCCGTCTATCTGGAGGCCTTCCGCCGGATCTATGGCGTCGACCTGAAGTGGAACGAGATAGACTGGGTGTATCCGAAGTACGGCCTCGCGATCGCTGCTTTCGAACCGACCGACGAATTCGCTGAGTTCAACTCCAAATACGACTACTACGTCGCCGGTCAGGTTGACCTGAGTGAGCAGGAAAAGCTTGGGCTTGAATTGTTCAACGGGAAGGGCAAGTGCGCCAACTGTCACTTGAGCGAGCCGCCAGAGAACTATCCCTATGCGCTGTTTACAGACTTTACTTATGACAATCTGGGCCTGCCGGTGAACCCGCGGATCGCCGCGCTACACGGCGTGGACAAGCTCCCGCCGGACCTGGGTCTTGGCGGGCGCCCGGACATCGCCGCGAAGCACCCCGACGGGTCGCAGAACGGCAAGTTTAAGGTCCCGACGCTCCGCAACGTCGAGCTGACCGCGCCTTATGGGCATAACGGCGTCTTCGCGACGCTCGAGCAGATCGTCCACTTCTATAATACCCGCGATACGCTGGGTGCCGTGCCCAACGCCGCCGACCCCGGCTTCGGCGTCACTGGCTGGCCGGCCCCTGAGGTTCCCGAGACCGTCAACGAGGCAGAGCTTGGAAATCTCGGCCTGACAGCCGAGGAGGAGGCCGCGATCGTGGCCTTCCTGGAGACGCTGACAGACGACTCGTTGGACCACGACCCTGCCGACAAGCCCGAGGCCCCGCTGCGTCGTTAGATGTGCCAGCTTTTTGGCGGAAAAACCGGGAGCGCGCGCACGCGGTCGCAGGTCTGCCGCAGAGATCCTAGTTGGCCCGTCTTGACGCGGTCTCTGCTGATCTCAGCGGCTCTTGCATGACCGGGATCGGAATTGCGGGGCTGGTGTCTATCTTGGACGGCGAAATGCGCAGATCCTCCAGGACCCCGGTTATTCCAATGTACCTGAAGACGACGTAGCTGAGCACCACGCAGTTCAGGAGCGAGAAACCAAACCGCGTCCAGTAACCGTACGCGGCGCCGCTCAGAGCGTTGACCGCGGCGATCGCCAGAATTGCCAAGATCGACAGCACGTAAATTGGCGGAGCCGCGGTTCTGGTGGAGATTTTCGGCGTCCTTCCGAACGGCGTGCTCCGGCCTGTGATCGCTTGGTGCAGCGACTTGAGGACTCCACCCAGGTTTACGGGGACCAACAACAGGTTCAAGGCGTAGACGCGAGGAACGTCAAGCCATCGATATCCGGCGCGTACCAGATCCCGTCCGTACAGCCAAAAATACGATATCGCGGCGACCGGAAGCGCGACACTGGCCAAGCGCTCATCGAACGGCAACAGCATAAGCAATAAAAGCGCCACGTTGGTGATGGTGGGCGAGACCAGATAGTGAAGACGAGTCACAGACTCGCCAAGACCGCATTTGCCGCTGGCGCAATACCGCAGCAGTTTGGGCAAGATGATGAGACCGCCATTGGCCCAGCGCCGCCGCTGTATCAGCAAAGAGCCGAAATCACTCGGCGTTTCGCTGTAAGCCAGCCGATCGAAATAGTTATAGAGCCGCCAGTCCTTTCGCACCAAGTCGACGCTCGACTCTGTATCTTCGATCACCGTTCGATTTTGAATGTAGACGGTGATGGGGAAACCCCGCTCGGTTTTTCGCTCTGCGATGTCCTCCATCGCCTCCCGTCGAATGAGTGCATTGGCTCCAACCCAGAATGCTCCCTCGAAATGCGAGAAACCTTGATGCACGTAGTACTGAATGTCGGTCGTGGCGCCGGCCACGCGTTCAAGTATGTTGGGAGCCCCTGGAAATGCGCTATAGGGCGTCTGCGCCACGGCTACGCGCTCATTCCCTCGTTCTTCCATCACCGCGACCAGTCGCAGCGCATAGTCGTTCAGCAGGACGCTGTCCGCATCGAGGGTCACGACGTATTTTGAGGCGGGAACGCAGAAATCCGCGTCGCCTTCAGCCGCTTCTTCAAGGTAGCTGCCGTCTTGTTTGTCGCGGACCTTCCACGGTTTCCCCATGAGCCCCAAATACGTATTGAGGTTCATGGCTTTGTTGGCTTCGTGGGAAAGGTTTACGAACCGCTTGCGTTCGAAGGTGGAGAGCTGCGCATCGAACACACTGACCAAGGATCGTGTTTCCGCTAGGAGTTGTGTTCCGTCCAAGTCTTTCGCTTGGCGTACCGTCCCGAGTTCGCGTGCGCGCTTTCGGTAATGAGCGGCGGGTTCACCGAAAACACGCCGTACAAAGAACTCATCGACGTGCGACCGAACGGCCCAGTTTTTGCCCCACTTTTCGAAAAAGTCAGCCGCATAATGTAGAGTGCGGCCAGGTGTTCGGCTTCGGCGTGCAAATCCCAGTCCTTACGCTCCCGGCGGACCAACGCACTCTGCAATTCGGATTGGAGCTTCGCATGCGGTGCTTGCAGCCTCGAACCGATCTTCTCTGCCAGCTTGCGTGAGTGCTCAAGCGATAGAAAATCCGACTCGCTGCTTGGAAACGGGCAGTCGTCGATCAAAAGAACAACGTGCTTCTGCGGATATTCCATCAAGGCAGCCGAGATAAGCGCGCGGCTCACCACGGATTCGTCTTCCTTGTAACTGGGGACCAGGATCGTGAGGCTGGGAAGAGTCGACGCATGGAGTTGCCAAAGCTGCTGCCGCTCAAGCGGGGCATGCATTCCCTCGCGCCTTAGCCAACCAACCCGCACCAGGAAGTAGATTAGGTTTCCCCACAGGAGCGCAAACAATACCAGGCCAAGCAAGATCGCTGTGGTCGCCTGCGAGTAGCTCCGGCTGACAACGTGATCTTGTACGACTGGGATGAGCTGTGCGTAAAAGATGCCCCCGGCTGCAAGGGTGACGAGCAAAGCGAACAATGTGAACCAGACGTCCAGCCGCGCGCGATGAGTCACGAGCATTATTATTATTACTCCCCCTGCGTTGCCGGCCGCTCCCGACGGTCCGTGGCAGCAACTAGTCTCAATACGTATCAAATAATCTCAATACGCATCAAGTCTGAGAGTTCCCTCCGGCGGCTTTTTTATGTCAGCGCCCGTCTCGGTGCGCCACCACGCCATGATTGCAGGTTGTGCCGTCTGCGGTTGCGCGCGCAGCAAGAGCGCATTGTCGAAATGCTAGAAGCCCGACCCCAATGAACGTGCTGCTGTGGTTGGCTTTCGTGGATGGGGGCTCTTCAGCTTCTGCTGTTCGCAAACCCGATAAGGCCGGTCTTCGATATAGGCGCCAAAATCGGCAATCCCACAGATGAAGCCGCTGATTTGATCGCGCCGGATACGAAGCACGTCACCATTGACGACGTTCGGTCCCGCATCGATCGTAAAGAGCGCGGAATAACCCGCGCGGACTGCGGCCGAGATCAAGGGATCGTTATAGGCGCCGATAGGCCACGCCAGGTAAGGCACACGCCGTCCGAGTCGCTCTTCCAAGACGCGCTTTGATTCTCGAAGCTCCCAATCAATATCGGCAGCACCTTTGCCGGGGACTTTGCCCTGCTCCCAGGTGACCAGATTGCTCTTGGCGTCCCACGGATGCGTCATGGTGTGCGAATAGAGTTCGTAACGCGGATTTTGAGAGAGTGCGGCGATTTCGTTCCAATCGAGATAATCGCCGCCGATGCCTTTTTCGGCGATGATCCAAAAAGTGGCCTTGAAGTCATATCTCTCAAGAATCGGCAGTGCCGCCTTCACGCTTTTCCAGCCGTCATCGAAGTGAAGCACGAAAGCCCGCTTTGGTACTGGAGAGCCATGCAGCATGAAATCGACCAATTGGCGTGTGCTGATGGTCTGGTAGCCATTAGCGTGGAGAAATTCCATTTGCTCGGAAAAATCGGAGAGCTCCACCACGTCGCTTTTCGGCGCCAATGGATGTTCCGGTGTGGAGATTTGGTGATAGACGAGAACTGGAATCTCAGGCCCAGTTGCTACATCGGCAGAAACGGCCTGGCCCGGCGCGAGAGCGAACAACAGACACAATAGCGCATATATCTGTCCGAGCCGGGTGTTCAACGCGGTTCTCCTGCTCCATCAAGAATATCATTTATCAAGTAGTTGGCGATGCGCTCGTGCTGCAACGCGTTGGGATGGGCGTCATAAGGGATTATGTATTGTTCCCGTTTAGAGCGGATATCCGGGATCGCTTCGCTGATGCGATGAATTTGAATGCCGTCTCGTTGCCATGCATTCTCCATAGCCGCAAAGCGCTCGTCACTGTCTCCGTCCCACAACAATACCGTGAACATGCTGTCTGGATAACGCTGTTTCGTTAATCGCGCGGCCGCTTGCACGACTGCGATAAAGAGTTGCAGGTCCGCTTCATTCGGGTTCCGGCCCCGGCCAAAAAACAGCTGCCAGGTGAAAAACTTGTCGAGGGCCTGCTGCACCCAGCGAGGCTCAACCCCTTGACCAAAAATGCGCGCGGGATCGTCAAAGTTTCCCGCTCGAACGACTTCGTCATTTGCATGGAGCCTGAAACGCGGACCGTGCCGATCCCAGGACGTCAAACCGGCGACTCTGGCGACGTGGGTGGGGATTATCAAATAGAAGAAATGCGTCGGCTTGCAGCTCACGCGCTGGTCGAAAGTTTTCGATTGCAGAGTCGCAAGCATCTGATGCGGGCCATAGCCGCCGAATGCGAAATTACGGATTGCATAACGGCCATTGGCTTTGACGCCCACGCGATAAGGAAAGGTTTGGTCGTCGTCGACGCCCTCTCCAAAACTGAGGGAGTCACCGAAAAAAACCAAGCACCCCATTAGTGGAGCAGTTCTATCTTCCGGGGGCGCTATCCGCAAACCCTGCTCGTCGATGCTATAGACGACATCATATAGAAGCGTATCGCCGTAAAACTTTTTCGCCGTAAGCCGGGCGTTGGGATTGGGTGCATAACCCAGCATGTTGTCGGCACGGAACTCTTGGTGGATCGTCCCTTCGATGCGGCTGCCATCGCCGCGGAGTTGCTTGACACCGATAAAACCTTCGAAGCTTGCGAGAGCGAAAAACACCGCGGCGAGGTTGACCATCAGCACGCGGGACCCGGACCGCCTGTTCAAATATGCGAAGGTTGCCAGCAGGACGGCCGTTATAAGAGAGAGTGCCGACCAGGGAATTGGGCAGTAGCGGAAGGCCAATGCAGCCAAGGCTACGGCGACGACGATGCCGAACGGCTTCACCTTCTCCTTACGACTTAGCATCAAGCCTGGTCTTCATCCTCCTCGGCGGTCTCGGGCGGAATCGCCAGGACCTTGTCGATCCTGCGTCCGTCGAGATCGACGATCTCGAAACGCCAGCCCTCATAGACGAACGACTCTCCGGTGTCGGGAATATGCCCGAGCGCCGATAAGGCAAAGCCCGCGACGGTATGGAAATCGCCTTCGGGGCGTACTTTGAACCCGAGCCGGTCGAAGGCGTCCGGCGCCGACATCATGCCGTCGATGAGCAGAGAGCCGTCGGCGCGCTCGACAATGCCGGGCTCCTCGCCCTCGAATTCGGGCAGCTCGCCGGCGATGGCTTCGAGCAGATCGGTTTGCGTCACGATCCCTTGCAGCACGCCATACTCATCGAGAATGGTGGCGAGCCTGACCGGCGCGCGTTTGAACTGCTCGAGCACCCGGAAGATCGTCATCGGTTCGGGAATGGCGATCGGCTGGCGCAACGCCGCCATGATGTCGAGCTTCTTGCCGGCGAGCACCTGGTCGAGCAGATGCTTCTTCAGCACCATGCCGAGCGGCTCGTCGATACTGCCTTTGCCGACCAGAAGCTGCTCGTGACCGCACTCACGGATGATCTTTAGGGTCTCCTCCTCGGGATCCTCGACGTCGATCCATTCGATATCGACGCGCGGCGTCATCACGTCGGTAATGCGGCGATTGCCGAGCGAGAGCACGCGTTCGACCAGCTCCTGCTGGGCGGGCTGCAACAAGCCCGCCTCTTGGCTGGCGGCGATCAGGAGCTTCAGCTCTTCGGGCGAATGCAGGGCGTCCTCGGTGGCGCCCGGCTGGAGCCCGCATAGTTTCAACAGCCAGTTGCCGAGCCCGTTCAGGGTGACGATGGCCGGCCACAGCAGCACGCGGAACAGCCAGAGCGGCCGCACCACGGCAAGCGCGGTCCGCTCGCTCCGCTGGAGCGCGAGGCTTTTCGGCATCAATTCGCCGAGCACGATGTGGAGCGCGGTGATGATGATAAAGGCGATGGCCACGGCAATGGCGTGCGCGCCGGCCAGCGCATAGTCCCCGAGCAGGCCGGTGAGCAGCGGATGGATCAAATGGGCCAGCGCCGGCTCGCCGATCCACCCCAAGCCAAGCGAGGAGATCGTGATGCCAAGCTGGCACGCTGCGAGATTGGCATCGAGCTGCGAAATGGCGCGTTCAAGCGCCCTGGCGTTCGGCTGGCCGTCGGCGACCAATTGTGCAACGCGGCTGCGGCGCACCGCCACCATCGAGAACTCGGCGGCAACAAAGAAGCCATTGGCCGCCACCAATACGAGAACCGCTAAAATTCCCAGGATGTCGGTCAAACTGCCATCGCCCGTAGGCATGATCCTTTTCTTTCAACCTCGCTGAAGATGTTGGGATAAGGCCCAAGCATAGACTGACCGCGGGCCCATGTCGCGACCCGGTTTCGGGGGGCTGGGCGCGGCGCTTTCCGGCTCGGGCCGGGAGAAAAATTTTGCGCCTCGGCCGGAATTCCAGCCGCAAAAAATACCAAATCCGCCGCCATCCGGTCGCGCATTTGCCGCCGTCGCCTCCTAGGAGTTTGCTCGGCCGGTTTCCGGCGCTCTTTATTCAGGATGTACATCCATGAAGACTCTCATTGCGTTGATCGTTGCACTCGGCGTGGCAGGTCCCTATGCCACCGCGGCCTTCGCCCAGGAATGTGACGAGGGGATGGTTTGGGACGAGGACACCGAGTCCTGCCAGCCTGCCGACTAACGGCATAATTCGTACTGAGAGCCCCGGTCTTGACCGACCGGGGCTTTTTTGATTCTGGCCATCAGCGTAACATCCCGGATGGCGGCCTGAAGACCTAGGAGGGGACGGCCGCGGGGGGTCTCTTACGCGATGCATCTCATCCGGGCATTAGGCTTGCCGGTGTCTTGGCTCGCCGGTGTTGCCTTTGCGGGCTTTGCCTACGCCGCCGAGCCGATCGTGGTGATCGCCGCCTTTAACCTGACCGGCCCCGAGGCCGCGCTCGACCTGCCGTGTTACCGGGGCGCCGAGCTTGCCGCCGCCGAGCTCAACGAGGCGGGCGGGGTGCTCGGCCGGCCGCTCAAGCTCGTTCCCGTCGACACCGAAAGCGACCCGGACTCGACCGCCGGAAGAATCGCGCAGGCGCTCGAGGCGCATCCGGACGCCGCCGCCGGGATCGGCTTTACCGATTCGACCCTGGCGCTCGACGCCGGGCGCGTGTTCCAGACGGCGAACCTCCCGTTCATCACGCCGGGCGCCACCGACCCCGATCTGCCGCAAACGGTCGGCGGCGACATGTTCCTCGCCGCCTATGGCGACGACGCCCAGGCGCACGCGATGGCGGACTATGCCTGGGACGCGTTGAACGTCCGGCGCATAGCGCTTTGGGCCGATAAGGACCGGCTGTTCACGCGAACGGTGGCTAAGTTTTTCGATGCGTCGTTCCGGAACTTGGGCGGCACCGTCACCGGCCAAGAGTTCGGGGCAGGCGTCACCGATTTCGGCGCGCTGATCGCCGCATATCAAGCGGCCGACCCTAAGCCGCAAGCGATCTACGCCGCGACCATGCCGGAAACGGCGGTGCCTTTGATCGCCCAAGTGCGCGCCGCCGGCATCGATGTCCCGCTGCTCTCCGCCGACGGATGGGCCGATGAGGATATTGTCACAGCCTCCAAGAGCGGCCGCATCGGCGGCATCTACTTTACGACGCACCGCTTTCTTGGCGTCGACACGCCTGAGATGAAAGCGTTCGCCGCCGCCTATCGGGCGAAATACGGCGCGGCGCCGCCGAACTCCTTTGCCGCGCTCGGCTTCGACAGCGTGAACCTGCTGGCCGCGGCGATGAAACGCGCTGGCTCCGCCGCGCCCGATGCCGTGCGGACAGCGCTTGCCGATACGCGCGGCTTCGAAGGCGTGGTCGGCACGATCGCCTACCAACCTGGCAAACGCGTGCCTGACAAACCCGTCGCGGTGGTCGAGATCGATAACGGCACCGAGACGCCGGTTTGGACATGGACGAAGTAGCCTGAGCAAGCGAGACTGTGCCGATGACGGCGACCGCTACCCAGACGAAAGCCGCCCGCGGCTCCAAGTCGTGGATTGTCGTTCTGGCCGCCTGCATCGGCATGGTCGTTGTGGCGTACAACACCACCGCCGTGATGACGGTGCTGCCGGAAGTCAAAGCCAGTCTCGACCTGGACGCTCAGACGCTGCAATGGGTCATGAATATCTACATGCTGTCGGCCGCCGTCGCCATCGCCGCCATGGGCCGGTTCGCCGACATCTTCGGCGCCATGCGGATCTTCGGCATCGCGCTCGGCGCATTCACACTGGGCTCGCTGGCGATTGCCTTTGCCTTCGATGCAGTCGTGATTCTCGCCGGCCGGGTTTTCCAAGGGCTTGGCTGCGCCGGAATCATGAGTACGTCGGTTGCCCTGGTCACCCTGGCAACGCCCGAGGACAAGCGGTCTCAGGCCTTAGGGCTGTGGTCCGGCGCCATGGCCTTCGGCTTCGCCATCGGCCCGCTGGTCGGGGGCGCGCTGGCCGATGCGATTAGCTGGCGCGCGATCTTCATCTTGGACATCCCGCTGCTCGCCGCGGCGGTGCTGGTGGCTTTGTGGATCGAACGCCGCGGCCTCGTGCCACGATTGATCCAGCCGCGAACCAAAATCGACTATTGGGGTATCGTCTTTCTCGTCACGGCGCTTGGCGCATTCGTCTATGGCTTGACCAGCGGCGAGATGAACGGCTGGATTTCGGCCTGGACGCTTTCGCTGTTTGCGCTCGCGGCACTTGCGGGCGCCGCGTTCGTTTACCGGGAACGCCGCGCGGCCGATCCTCTGGTCTATGGCAGCTTTTTCCGCCACCCGAGTTATGTCGCCGCGACCTTCGGCATGTTCCTCACCGGCGCCATGCTGATCGGCGTCCTCTTTTTCTTGAATCTCTTCATTCAGGCCCCTGGCGGTCTGGACTTCACCGTGTTTCAGGCCGGCGTCGCGCTGCTCCCCTTTACGCTCGCCATGGGCGCGGTCTCGGTGACGGTGCCGCGGCTGCTTCCACCGGCCGGCTTCCGCTTTGCGGTGACGATTGGCATGCTGATGCTGGCCGTGGGCTTTTGCCTGTTGCACGGCACCAACGACCAGACGCCTTATCGCGATCTGTGGTGGAAGCTGGTGATTCTCGGCACCGGCATCGGCCTAGGCTTCTCGCTGCTGCCCCGGGCGGGGCTTAAGGAGCTAGCTGACAAGAACGCGGGGCAGGGGGCGGGGATCATCAACACGTTCCTATTTGTCGGGCTTTCGATCGGCATCGCCGCGGGCAGTATCGTCGCGGCGGAAATCAGGCACGTTCATATCGGACCGGTCCTTGAGAAGCTCATGCCGGGCGCCTCGGATCTCAAGCCGGTGGAGATCACCCTGCTGCATGGCTCGACAACCGAGGTGGATCAGACGCTCAAGCAGTTTCCTGCGGAAAGCGCCGGGGAGATCAGGGCGGCGATCGTGGAGGTGCTGGACGACGCTTTCGCCGGCGTCACCGAGCTGATGATGATCCTCGGTCTCATCGGCTGTGTGCTGTGCTTCTTCCTGTTGCGGGCTCACCAAGCAAAACCCGAGACCTCGCGCGGCGCAACCGGCCCGCCGCGTTAGCCGCCGGGACCTCGTTGGCTCACGGTCGATCCATCACGAGTGGGTGAGATGTTGACCGTCCGGTCAAAAACCTCCCATATTGGGAACAGGAGGTTTGCCGTATGGGACGGCCAAGAGAATTCGACATCGACAAGGCGGTCGACCGCGCCATGGAGGTGTTCTGGACCAAGGGCTATGAAGGCGCCTCGCTCCAGGACCTTCTCAAGGCGATGAAGATCGCCCGCGGCAGCCTGTACAAGGCGTTCGACGACAAGCACACGATCTATCTGGCGGCGCTCGACCGCTACGACCGCACGATGATCGTGCCTGGCGCGGCAGAGCTCAGCGATCCGGACGGTGGCGACGGGCTAACACGCATCAAACGGGTCTTGGAGGGCGCGCGCGACGCCGTGGCCGAAAACGATCGCCGCGGCTGCTTCATGTGCAATGCGGGCATCGACCGGGCGGCGGCCGATCCCAAGGTACGGAAAAAAGTATTGGCGATGATGAAGCGTCTCGAAGGCGGCTTCGCCACGGCCCTTAAGGAGAGCCGCTTGGCCGCAGATTGGCCGGCAAAACGGCGTACCGAAACCGCGCGGCTTCTGCTCGATACTTATATGGGCTTAAACGTTCTTGCGCGCGCCG
Organism: uncultured Methyloceanibacter sp.; assembly: GCA_964523345.1. Classification (GTDB taxonomy): domain Bacteria; phylum Pseudomonadota; class Alphaproteobacteria; order Rhizobiales; family Methyloligellaceae; genus Methyloceanibacter. The sequence goes on along the minus strand of CAZFYL010000036.1, from coordinate 8,706 downwards.
GCTATTCGCCGCCCGAGCTTTCCGGGATCATCAAAGTCTTTCTGCGCGATTGGAAATTGCAGGCGAAGTAGCGGACGAACGATTAGCGCCGAGTCTGATTTGCGCGCTCACGCCAATGTGAGTTCTGCTCCACGTCTCACTCTCACTCTTGTGATCGCCGTCGACGGCCGCGCCGTCACGCGGGCCTTGATGAATTTGCGCGCTGTCCGCGCCGTCACGCAGTCGTGATGAACCCGCTCGCGAACCTCTCACACAGACGTCACTCGCCGTCTATTTGACTGAGCGGTCCCTAACACCATATGCCCGGCATCGACATCGAACTGAACGCCGAACTGAATGCAAGGAGAGAAACCATGTTGAAGACGATCCTGGTCACCGCCGCTCTGACCGTCGCCGTCGCCGCCCCGGTCGCGGCCGAAGGCTTCCCGAACCCTTACGTCACGCAAAATGGCCGCTAGACGAAAAAGGTGAGGGCTTGCGTTTTGCGGCCCTCATTAATCTGTCACGGAGTTGTGACCCTAGGGATTATTGACTGATCGGTTCCAAATACCACATCCCGGACATCGAACACCGAACTGACAACCGAACTGAAAGCAAGGAGAGAAACAATGTTGAAGACGATCCTGATCACCGCTGCTCTGACCGTTGCCGTTGCCGCGCCGGTCGCAGCCGAAGGCTTCCCGAATCCCTATTTCTCCCAGGGCAGCCGCTAAGCGACAACCAAACAGAAGAGGGCGGCCCGCGAGACGCGGCCGCCCTCTCTTTATATTCTCAGCGATGACGAAATATGGAAGGCGGCCCTAGCCTCCGGCGCCTTCGACAATGATCTTCCCGACCACGCCCCGCTCCATCATGCCGCGCGGACCGAACTCGTAAGTGCCGGGCCTGATGGCGACGAAGAACAGCTCGGCCTCGCCGCCATTCTCGAACTCGATCTCGTCGATCACCGCCGCTTTGATCTCGACCTCAGGTTCGCCGGCCTCGACCTTGCGGATCCAGATGTTGCGGAAGAAGGCCGGCGCGATGAGCGCGTATTCGTTCAGGTCGGAAGCTTTGATCTTCCAGCGATAGCCCTTGCCGGCCTTAAGCCGATATTCCCGCGGCTCCATGCTCGCGCTGTCCTCCTTGGTGCCGAGCTGCAAAGGCTTCATCCGGACCAGGCCGTGAACCGCGGGATCGAGGATTTGCAGCAAGGCTTTACCAGCGGGTTTTGAGGCGGCAGGCTTGGCCTGTTCGGCGGGGGCCTTATCGTCGTCGTCGTCATCGTCGGCAAAGGCCGACGTAGCGGCGAGGCCCAAAGCCAGGGCCAAAGCGATCGTTCTAATCATTCATGTCCTCCATGGTGGCGTTCAATGCGGTTGATCGAGCCCGCGCGATTAGACGCCACTCTTCAGCCGTTCCGATAGGCGATTACTGGCAAAGTCGCCGGGAAATTTTGGCACGGGCAGGGAAGCGTGGCGGTCCGGGTCGGGGCCTTGCGGGCCGGATGAGGGATGGAAGCCCAGTCTGCACCACGCGGTAAGGCGTTGCAATCGCGGGCAAAGATTGCCGCTTGGAGGGGTGTTCGAGCCTTGGGCTAGGCCGGCGGCTGATATTGCGAGACGTGCAGTTCGCCGTCGTGATCGAGCTTGGAATGACGCCTTGCATGGCGCTTGCGGTAGGTTTCCAGCGACCGCGTCGGCCTGTTCTCGTCCTCGTATTGCTGTTTCAGCTCGGCCAGTTTCGCCACGATTTCGATCCCGGTCATCGCCCTTCCTCCGCTTCCAGTGCTCCTCTTTCGAGGTTTTGACGCGGGGCAAGGCGCAAAGGTTCAAAGCCCTTTTCGCCTCGAACAGGTCCGAAATTTTGGCCGGAAGTAGTTAATTTTTATCCATTTGCCCCTCAAATTGGCCGTCCTGACGCCACGGTTTTGTGCCGGAATCGCCTTGAGGGGCGAAACGGGGAAAAATGACCCTGTTTGCTGCGACCGCCGCGCTGTTAGTGCTTTTGATCGCGTCCTACGCCACGCGCGGCATTTGGCTTGCCATGCTGTCGGTGGCGGTGACGGTGGGCCTGCTCGCCGGCGCGGTCTTCCTGCTGACAATCCAGAGTCCGGGCGAGGGCCGGGCGACGCTGGCTTGGCTTGCGAGCAAGCTTCCGCTCGATCGAGCGAGCGCAAATCGGCTGGTGGTAGCCATCGAGCAGGCCGCGATCGTGCCGTCCAAGCCCACGGAGGTGACCGCACGCGTGGCATCGCCGGTGCCCCGGAGCGAGCCGGTGCAAGCCGCCGCTGCTCCGAGCCCGTTCGCCGCCCGCAACGTGCCGAAGGCCGATCCCAACTCTCCGGTCGCCTGGTTTATCGACGACCCGAATGCACCGGTGACCTCTCCACTCGAGGAGGGCCTGGCGATCGGCGGGGTCAATGTGTCCGGCCGGGACCTGAAGCAAGTGGAAGGGACTCTCAAGCCGGATGGAAGCTGGCGCGAGATTCCTCTCACCCTCAAAGTCGAAGGGCGCCCCGCCAAACCCGGGGCGATCATCAAAGCGGGTGAACGCTTCAGCCTGATCGCGGAGTCGCCGGATGCGCTGCGCGTTCCGCCGCGCGGCGCGATTCTGACTTTCCGCTATGTTTATGAGGGACAGCGCAAGGCGGCGATCCTCTATCTCAACGCCGCGACGCTCGCCCGTTTCGCCAGCCGCGACTAGCGCAAAAGCTCAGTCGGACTCATCGGCGTCATAGAGGATGACGTGTTCCTGCTCGTCAGGGTCCGAGCGCGCGACGACGGCGATCGCCGGTTCGGTGTCGCTGAGATTGAAAGGTTGGTGCGGCACGTCGGCCGGAATGAAAACGAAATCGCCGGCCTCGTTGATCACGCTGTTCTTCAAGCCTTCGCCGTAACGGGTCTCGACGCGGCCCTGTAACAGATAGACCGCGGACTCGTAGCCCTTATGCACATGCGCCTTGGCCGATCCGCCGGGCGGGATCACCACCTTCAATAAAGAGAGGCTCTTGGCGCCGGCGGTCTTGCCGGAGATGCCGGGGAAGATCGGCAGCGCCTGCTTCGACTGGGCGGCCTCGGGCGTGCGAACCGTGACGACGTGCTTGCCGTCGGGCTCGCCGATGATGACATCATCGTCCGCCTGCGCCTTGATCGCGGCGAATGCGAGCACGGCCATACATAAGAGAACGGCCGCACCCCCGGTCAAGCTGGGCCAAAACGGTGCGGTCTTGTCGGCGCGGTGGCGGATCATGCGGCGTTCCTCTCTTTGGCGAAATCGGGTCCGGTCAGCATGTGGAGTGAAACAGGCCTGCGACCGGCACGGTCTCGCGAAGCGCGTTGAAGCGTTTCACCGCTTGCTCGGTTTGCAGAATCTCGGTGGCGATGCCGTGCTTGGCCAACAGCTGTAAAGTTTCGGGACAGATCTGAAGCCGTTGCCAAAGCCCGCGTGAAAGCACCACGGCCTTGGCGCCATGGGCGATTAATTCGTCGATGTCGGCGGGCTGAATGCCGGGCACGTGACGCGTTCCGGTCTCGCGCCAGTCCCATTCGCGCGCCCCGCCCGGAAAAATTTTGGCGTCCTTGAACGGTGGGTAGCCGTCGACTTCGATTCGGCCCCAGCCAAGCTGTAAAATGCGCGGGGATTTCGGCTCTGCTTGCCGCATGATTTGGACAAAACAAAAGGGGAAGCCCAGCCCATGGGCTTCCCCCCGTCAATTGCGCTTTCCCTCGGTTTTCTTCGCGCGCGCGAATCGATCATAGAAGACTGCACGACTGGGGCGATTCTCGGGCAGAGCATGAAGGCGCGTACGATTAAGTTGGACCGTTGCCCGAATGTCACGCTCAAGCGCGCGGTCATCCGATGCGAGGCTGCTTTTCGAGTCTCTCGTTCCCGCGATGTCCTGCTTCGTCCACAGCAAGAAATTCCAAGACTCTCCCTGTCATCTGGCGAAAATGCCTAAATTCACGGCAGTTTGCACCGTCACCCGATGTCACTCCGATCCACTCTTGCCGGCCCCGCGAAAGGGCCTTGGCGGTCGGGGCCGGTTAGGGCATGCTGATCGTCCGGACGGGCGGCCGTTTTTGACGGCCGCACCAGAAACAAACGGCGTCGCAGGAGGGCTAAGATGGGCAGTTTCAACCCACCGGAGCGCTACGGCAGCAAGACCCGTATCGATCTCAACCAGTCTTACCAGGTCGCTTACTGGAAAGACCGTTTCGGCGTTTCCGAGGAGGAACTCGGCGAAGCGGTCAGGGCCGCGGGCGCGCTGGCAAGAAAGGTGGAAGAGTATCTGAAAACCAAACATCCTCGTTAACGCGGACCCGGCCCCGCGCCTGCGGGGCCGGGAGGCGCGCCGCGCCGGGGTCGAATAACTTCCAACAGAATCGATGAAAACTGGGGCCGGGGCCGAACTCGACCGCGCCTTGGGATGTCTCGTCCAAGGTGTTGTACGTTGACGAAAGGCCATAATTTCCCCCCAAGGCATCGGCTATAGCCAAAGGCCGACCGTCACAGGAGATCATCCGATGCGCATGCCGGCGATTTTCCTTGCGATGATTTTCGGAGCGTTGGCGCCTTGCGCCTCGTTCGCGCAAGACCAGCAGCCCGCTTCGGGCGGCAATGCCCAACCGCCCGCTGCCGCCGGGGACAATCAGCAGGGCGATGCCCAGCAGCCCCAACTCCTCGACGCCGCTCAGCTCGACCAGCTGGTGGCGCCGATCGCGCTCTATCCCGACACGCTTCTGGCGCAGGTTCTGATGGCGTCCACTTATCCGCTCGAGATCGTGCAGGCGGCGCGGTGGTTGGACGCCAATAAGAACTTGAAGGGCGACGCGCTTCAGGAAGCTGTGGCCAAGCAGAATTGGGACGACAGCGTCAAGGCGCTGGTGACGACACCGACCGTGATCGTCATGATGAACGACCAACTCGATTGGACGCAGTCGCTCGGCGACGCGGTGCTCGCTCAGCAGGCCGACGTCATGGATGCGATCCAGCGCCTGCGCGCCAAGGCTGAGGATAACGGCAAGCTGGCGACCACCGAGCAGCAGACGGTCACAACCACGCAACAGGAAGGCAAAGAGGTGATCGTCATCGAACCGGCGTCGCCCGAGGTGGTCTATGTGCCTTATTACGAGCCGGCCGTGGTCTATGGCACTTGGGCCTATCCCTCATATCCGCCTTATTACTTTCCGCCGCAGCCGGGTTGGGTTGTCGGCGGCGCAGTGGTGAGCGGCATTGCGTGGGGCGCCGGCTTCGCCATCGGCAACGCCATCTGGAACGACTACGAGCCGTTCAACTGGGGACGCAACGATATCCGCGTCAACGTCAACAAGAACGTCAACATCAACAATATCAACGTCAACCGGAACGATCTTCAGCTCAACAGCTGGAAACACGATTCCAATCGGAACCAGTTTTCCAGAAACGAATTTTCGTCGAACAAGCGGGATTTCGATTTCCGCGGCCGTGACGGCAAGCAAGTTCTGAATGTGCCCAACTCGAAGCCGGGCAACCGTCCTGATTTCGGCGGTAAGGGACAAGGCAGGAAAGGTCCTGATTTCGGCAACAAAGGTCCAGGCGGTAAAGGCCCCGATCTCGGCAACAAAGGTCCCGGCGGCAAAGGACCCGGCGGTAAAGGCCCAGATCTCGGCAACAAAGGTCCCGGCGGCGGTAAAGGCCCAGATCTCGGCAATAAGCGGCCCGGCGGCGGCGGCGACAAGCAGGCCAACCTTCAGGACCGCAAGCCTTCCAAGCCGTCTCAGCCCAGCGCGGCAAAGAGGCCCTCGCCCAGCAAAGGCGGCGGCGCGTTCGACATGAGGGACGGCGGCAAGGCCAAGAACTACTCCAAGCGCGGTCAGGCCAGTCTCGGCAATCGCAGCCCCCGCAGCATGTCCGGGCCGAGAGGCGGGGGAGGCGGAAAAGCGTCATTCAAAGGCGGCGGCCGTCCCGGCGGGGGCGGCGGGGGCCGCGGCCGCGGTGGCGGCGGCGGACGCAGGCGCTAGCGGAAATGCTTCAGCAAAGTCTAAGGAACCGACCGATGCTCTCCAGTGTCACCGTGCTCCGCAAACCGATTGGCGTCATCTTTGGCCTATGCGTTGCCATATGCTCTGCGCCCGCGTTCGCCCAGAAGCAGTTCGAGACCCCCGAACAGGCGATCGATGCGCTGGTCAGCGCGGCAAGAGCGGGGGACAAGGCTGCCATCGTCGAGATTCTCGGGCCCGACGGCGAAGAGATCGTCAGTTCGGGCGACGAGGTGGCCGATCGCAACACGCGGGATAAGTTCGTCGCTGCCTACGATGCCAAGCACAGTCTCGCCGAAGAGAACGGCGAGACCATTGTCGTCATCGGCGACGACGATTGGCCGCTCCCGATTCCGATTGTCGGCAAGGATAAGGCTTTTGAATTCGATACCGCGGAGGGGATCGATGAGATTCTTCGCCGCCGGATCGGGCGCAACGAAATCAACGCCATCGAGGTGTCGCGCGCCTATGTCGAGGCGCAGAAGGATTATTCCGAGAAAAACCCGGGCGAGCATGTTTACGCGCAGCGTATCCTGAGCAGTCCCGGCAAGAAGGACGGGCTCTATTGGCCGACCGAACAGGGCGAACCCCAAAGCCCGCTCGGCGAACTCATGGCGCAAGCCTCCGCCGAGGGCTACACCGCCGGGGACCAGCCGATCCCCTATCACGGCTATTTCTACCGTATCCTCACCCGGCAAGGCGACGGCGCCCCCGGCGGCGCATACGACTACGTGGTCGACGGCAAGATGACCAAGGGCTTCGGTCTGATCGCGTATCCGGCCACTTACGGCAATTCCGGGATCATGACCTTCATGATCAATCAGGACGGCGCGTTGTTCGAGAAGGATCTCGGGGAGGACAGCGAAGACATCGCCGGGGAGACCGAGGCGTTCGGGCCCGATCAGACCTGGGAGAAAGTCGAGACCGAGGCGAACTGATACACCTCGCGGCCGGCGCACCAACAGCGGCAGGGTCAACGTCATGAGTTTGCATCCCTGGCGCGCTTGGCTTGCGGTGCCGGTCGGTCTTGCGGTTGTCGCGTGCGCCTCGCTGCCGCGCGATCCGGTCCCTGCTCAATTCGTCGACGAGGCCGCCGTGCTCGAAGGCGCGGAAGTTCGCTTCTGGGGCGATCGCGCGCCCCCCAATATCGATGCGCTCGCCGCGGAAAAATGGGCGCAAGTTCGGGCGACCCGGCCCTATCTGTTGAAGCAGGGCAGGCGGCCCACGATCAGCTTTCTCGCCATTTCCGGCGGGGGCTCCGACGGCGCCTACGGCGCAGGACTCTTGGTCGGCTGGAGCGCCAGCGGCAAGCGTCCCGAATTCGACATCGTGACGGGTGTGTCGACCGGCGCGCTCACGGCGCCGTTCGCGTTCCTCGGGCGCCGCTACGATCCGGCGCTCAAGGCCGTGTACACCACCTATTCGACCGACCAGCTGGTCACCAAGCATCCCGTGCGCGGACTGCTTGGCGGCGACTCGCTGTCGAGCAACGCGCCGCTCGCCCAAGTGATCGCGGGCTATGTCGATCAAGCGTTCATGGAGGAGGTCGCGCACGAGCATGCCAAAGGACGGCGGCTTCTGATCGGCACCACCAATCTCGACGCGCAGCGGCCGGTGATCTGGGACATGGGCAGGATCGCAAGCAGCGGCGACCCGCAGGCGCTCGCGCTGTTCCGCAATGTGCTACTTGCCTCGGCGGCAATTCCCGGCGTGTTTCCGCCGGTCTACATCAAGGTGCAGGTCGAAGGCCAAATGGACGAGGAGATGCATGTCGATGGCGGCACCACCAATCAGGTGTTCCTGCTTCCCACCCAGATAAAGGCGAGTGCCATGACCGCCAAGCTCAACATCAACCCGGTCAGGCGCCTCTACATCATTCGCAACGGTCGCGTCTCGCCGGAGTTCAAGGTGGTCAAGGCCAACACCTTGGCCATCGCGGGACGTTCGATCTCGACGCTGATCAAGACGCAAGGGATCGGCGATCTCTACCAAATGTATGAGTTCACGCGTGACAACGGCATCGACTACAATCTCGCGTATATTCCCGGCGACTTTCCCGACACCAGCACCGAAGCCTTCGACAAGACTTATATGTCCAAGTTGTTCGAGCTCGGTTTCCAGCAAGGCAAAGGCGGCAGGGAGTGGAAGAAAAAGCCGCCGCGGCTCGGCGGCGCGCAATGACCTGGAAGACCGCCGCCATCGTGCTCGCTGTCGTCCTTGCCGCCGTGCTGATTGCGTTTGGTTTCGTCGTCGCCGATCTGTCGAGGCTCGGCCAGTCGCTGCTGTGAGCGGTGCCGAAAAGCACGGAAATTTGAAGTTGATCAAAACGTCGTTCTTGCCGCAGAGCCGTCACGGTCCTTGGCAGCGCCCGTTTGTGGCTCGCCTTCGCCGCCGCCTTTGGGGTAGCGTCTATCTTGGCGCCCCCGACGCGCCGCCGGCAGACACGAAAAGCGGCATCGAGCGAAAACTGTCATGAACGAGAAGCAAACCCGGAACGGCGGGAGGGGCCGCGGCCGGACCGATAAGAAGGACGATCGAGACGAAAAACCGGCCAGCGAGGCTCAAGGCACTGGCTCAGGCCGGGCTTTCGTCCGTATCGCGCTGATCCTGCTGGCCGTTGCCGCCGCCGCCGGCCTTTATCGCTATTGGGGGTTCTGGGAGACCAGTCAGGAACAAGCACAAGCCGAAGCGCCGCCGCCTGCCGTCA
>CAZFYL010000035.1:0-20330 GCA_964523345.1 uncultured Methyloceanibacter sp. | reverse complement strand
CTCAGCTCTTCCGTCATGCTCAAACTTTCATTCCACACCGATAGCGAACGCCTAGCACGGTACTTTCGAGCCTACGCCGCCACCAGGTGACCAGTTCAAACTCTTGAGGCCCCCGCTTGACGGGGGATGGCGACGCTCTTCGCCAGCTCATCGATAGGGCGCGTCGAGCAAGATATTCATCGCGATCTCCCGCTCCCAGCGGTCGCCGTTCGCGAGTAGACGTTCCTTGTCGTAGTAGAGCTCTTCGGGTGTCTCGGTCGCGAGCTCGAAGTTCGGTCCCAGGACGATGGCATCGACGGGGCAGGCCTCCTGGCAGAAGCCGCAATAGATGCATTTCATCATGTCGATGTCGAAACGGGTTGTCCGCCGCGTGCCATCGTTGTGCCGTGGCCCCGCCTCGATGGTGATGGCCTGCGCCGGGCAGATCGCCTCGCACAGCTTGCAGGCGATGCAGCGCTGCTCTCCGTTCGGATAACGCCGCAGGGCAAACTCGCCGCGAAAGCGGGGCGAGAGCTCGCCCTTCTCGAAAGGATAATTCAACGTCACCTTCGGCTTTAAGAAGTAGCGCATCGCCAGGAAGAACGCCGACACGAACTCCGTCAAAAAGATCGACCGGGCCAGCTGATTGAGCGTCCATGTTCTCGCTCTGTCCGTCTTCATCAGTTTGGTCACACGCTCGAACATCTCGCACTCTCAGGGTCTGTTTACCTCCCTCAGCTTGTACTCGACCCCTGATGTTCACCTAGTAGTTGACTATACCGATGACGCACGCAACAACATATGCATATACGCTGGCCAGCTCTCAATCGCCCGTGCCAGGGTTTGGCGATAACAGGTTGACCTTGTCAGGCTTGCCCTCCCACTCCTTGGCATCTGGCGGTGGCTCACGTTTTACGGTGATGTTTGGCCAGACCTGAGCATATTGGGTATTGATCTCGAGCCACTTTTCGAGCCCGGGCTCGGTGTCCGGCTTGATTGCATCAACCGGGCATTCCGGCTCGCAAACACCGCAATCGATGCATTCGTCCGGGTGGATGACGAGCATGTTCTCACCCTCATAGAAGCAGTCGACTGGACATACCTCGACACAGTCCATGTACTTACATTTGATACAGCTTTCATTGACGATGTAGGTCAATTAAGCCTCCTCGCCCGGGCAAGGCGATTTCCATTGTGTGGTTCTTGCGTGCATCATTTGCGGTCAGCAGCCTCCGGTGAGGGTGTGAGGCGGGTGACGGGTGTCGCCACGTCGGTTCAACCGCCGCACATACATGATCGTAGCCTCGGGCCGTTCAGCTTTGACCTTTAACGCCGCAATGAGCGCGTCTTCAGCCTCAACGACAATTCTGTCCGCCTCACTTTTGACTCTAAGTCCGACGGTGAATTGCCACGACATTCTTGGCCTCCTCAAGCTAGGTTTGGCTGCGAACAAGCGCTCCCTGGCATCGACCAGACCTAGCGTGTTCTTATGTGCCTGGGTGTTGTCGCGTCGCGGCGCACCTGGCAGGCACGCCTACATATGCGATGGTCGGTAGACGGCGGTGGTCTTAACAACATTATACTCCGGATGGCGACCGACCGATATAGGTCGGCACCACATCCTCGACAGGCTCAGGACGAAGCAAAGTAGCGTGGCCATCGCCGCTGACCCACTCCGCTTCCGCGAACAGTAGCCAATTGGAGGCTGATTTCTGGGCTTCGCTCTCAATGATGCGATGATTCTGCCTTACGATGCGAATCCAGGCCGGATGAAGTTTTCAGAAAGGACAAGTCATTGCCAAATTAGTTGCAAGGGTTCCCAGGCGAGGTTCGTGCTCGTCAGTCCGATCGGGTTACGGAGACCTGGACGTCCATGCCAAGAAAGGCCGCACCGTCATGGCGATAGGTGCCGCTCACTGGCACCGCTTGGGCCGGAGTTCGGGTGGTCGCCACGCGCACTAAGTTGCGACCCGCCACGATCCGGTTGGTCGGGTCGAACTCGATCCAGCCCGCACCCGGAATGAAGACGTCCGCCCAGGCATGTGTCGAGCCACCCCCTGTCAGCGCGCCCTCATTGCCCGTGTCGCTGCCGGGGTCGTAAAGATAGCCGGTGACGAAGCGCGCAGCGAAGCCAAGCGAGCGGGCTACCTCCATAAATAGGAACGCGAAGTCCCGGCAGGTGCCGCTGGCGGTTGTGATGGTCTCGGCGGGGGTTTGCACTCCGTATGCATCGCGGCGGCGGTAGGTAAAGCTCTCGTGGATCGTCGTGCCGAGGAGGTCAAGGACCTGCAGGCTTCGGTTGGGCAGCTCGGGCATCTTGGCCGAGAGCCAACGCTCGACCGCGGGACCGTCCTGTGGACACTGGATCGATAGAAGCGGCGCGAGATCGATGCTATCGTCGGGGTCATAGTGGAATGGGTAGCCACTGGCGTGGCGCTCAATCCTGGTCTCCGGCTCGTCGAGGCCGTAGCGGCGAAGCATAAGCTCGCTCGCGATGACCAATTCGTCGGCCTCCTCGTGGAACATGAGCAGCGCCACCGAGTTGCCGAACGTATCGAACGCCCAATGGACATCGGCCTGCGGCGAGACCACTAGGCTGGAGTCCAGAATTCGCATGTCGTGGCCGTCGCGCGGGCGGATCATCAGACGATGAACACCGAACGCTACGGGCCGGTCATACGCATAGCGGGTCCGGTGATTAATTTGGAGCGTTTTCATCTTGAGGCGACGTGAAAAGTGGACTCTGCTGAGCACTGACGTTGCTTGGGGATCGGCCTCGGTGGTTGCGGGCGGCGCTCAACGAAAAGAACCTACGCGGTCTTAGGAAAGGCGACCATGCTTATTCGCATAGGATTCGAAATTATTGTCGAGTGTACAGCGCCAACACCACTGCTGCTGGCGCTTTTGCCCCACTCTTCCTATCCCGGCCGAGTCATCGGCTCAGATCGGATTCGGGCCGAGCCGGAGGTGTCACTCGAAGAGTATCTCGACCCCTTTGACAATCGCCGCACGCGTATCGTCGCGCCCGTTGGCCGCCTGAAGCTCTGGTCCGACTGCGTCGTCGAGGACGAGGGCGTGCCGGATCCCTTCGACTGGAACGCACGCCAGCACGAGATCGCGGACCTGCCGTTCGAGACGCTGACCTATCTAACCGCAAGCCGCTATTGTGAAGCCGATGAACTCGTCGAGCAGGCCTGGGCCCTGTTCGGTGAGACCCCCCCAGGCTGGGCGCGGGTCCAGGCAATCTGTAACTGGGTGCACAACCACCTGACCTTCGGCTACCATTTCGGGCGTCCAACCAAGACCGCAGTCGACGCGCTCCGGGAGCGCACCGGCGTGTGCCGCGACTTCGCCCACCTCTCGATCGCGCTTTGTCGCGCCATGAACATCCCGGCGCGCTACGCCAGCGGATATCTGGGGGATATCGGCGTCCCTCCGTCCGGCGCCGGCGACTTCTGCGCCTGGTTCGAGGCCTACTTGGAGAACCGCTGGCATACGTTCGACGCCCGCTACAACACGCCACGGATGGGCCGCGTTCTAATGGTGCGCGGCCGCGACGCCGCCGACGTTGCCATGATCACCTCCTTCGGCAATTACGACCTGGAGTTCTTCCGAGTTTGGGCCGACGAAGTCACCAGTCCAGCCTCCGACGATGCTCTCCTCGACCTCCTTCAGGCGCGCCCCGACGCACCCGCTTTGACGTTGGCTCCTACCGAGAGCCGGTGAAAACTCTATGCCTCCTGTGTCGGATCCTGGCACGCTTAGCGGTCGCGGTTTCGAAGTGCACCCATGTTTGCTCTTGGAGGGCACCGGAACGTTCGTTGCTAGCGACCTCGTGCGGCATCCGGGGTGGGGCTGTCCTTTCTGAAAATCATATCCGGACGTATTGATGGTGCAGTCCAGCCAGGATCGGAATGGTGGCAATGTCGCCAGATCGTTGGACCGCTCGATGCAAAGGCATGGGGCCGTCTCCCCGAAAAATCAGGAAACACTCGACAAGTCAGGTGACCCGAAGAATGCGGAAGAGATCAATCGCGAAGCCGCAGGGAGGCCACCCGAACCCGGCGCCATAGATCGACCTGGCTTTGATCTTGGTGGTTCCACAGGTGACACGAGCGCAGGTACCGGTCTGGGCTTGGGTGATGATGCAGGAGAAAATCGCTTGGATCGTAGCCTGCCGGGCCGCCGGACAAGAGGCAAGCTGAGTATTCCCCGCTGGCCTCGCGAAAGCCCCGCCACGGCCGAAGAAATAATCGTTGATCGTCATGTGGAGGCTATGAAAAATTGGAGGAACGACCCCACGCAATTGCCAGTGCACGGCTCCCACCACCCGCCACGTCAGAGCTAAACGCGTTGAGGCTAACAAATGCGAGTCCCAGCAAAGCCCCTCGGCAGCTATCCCTTCTACCTTCAGCCATTCTTCTGGAACCAGCGCCGCAAGTATGGAGAGGTTCTGCAGGCCGCGCTGCTGTGGGCCAGAACGCCGAAACTGTTCGCTGCGGTGGCGATACTCTATGGCATGATTGACCGACGCTCTTCGCCCATTGATCCTGCCTTGCGCTCCCTCGTCACCGTGCGCGTGTCGCAGATCAATACATGCTCCTTTTGTGTCGATCTCAACTCGGCAACGCTCATGAAGCGGGGCGTGAGCCCCGAAAAAGTGGAAGCTCTCGAGACTTGGCGTCAAAGCAACCTGTTTGATCGACGTGAGCAAGCCGTCCTCGACTACGCAGAGGCCATGACACGTTCCGACCTGCGGGTGGAAGATGAGCAGGTGGATCGCTTGAGGTCCTATTTCGACGACGATGGCATCGTGGAATTGACGGGACTGATCGGGTTTCAGAACATGTCGAGCAAGTTCAACAGCGCGCTCGGCGTACCAGCTCAGGGATTCTGCAAGATGCCCACTGCTGAAGTGTCTGGACCATTGCGCGGGTAACGTCGGCCTACTTATTTCTGAGCAGACAGCTTCCGATGCCGTTTGACGGGATAGATCCACTCACGAATGCGCCTTCTCATGGGCGCATCCTCGAACGGACTGACGAGCACGAATCTCGCCTGGGAATCCTTGCAACTAATTTGGCAATGACTACTGGCAAGGTAAGCTCTCGTGATGACAGAAAATAGTCAGCATTTACCGCGCGAGATCGCTGACCGGTTCACGAAAACCTTCGCGCAGTTTGTCAGAATCGAGGCCGCGGCCGGCGTCCTGTTGCTCCTCGCAACGGTCGCTGCGCTAGTACTTGCCAACTCACCACTATCCAAGCCCTTTCTCACGTTCTGGGAAACCTCGATCGGCTTCCACCTCAACTCGCTGGATTTTAGCCGTTCGTTGAGGAACTGGATTAACGACGGGTTGATGACGTTCTTCTTCTTCGTGGTCGCCCTTGAGCTCAAACGAGAGCTGATTCTGGGCGAACTACGGAATCCTCGTATGGCGGCGCTGCCATTCGCCGGTGCGCTCGGCGGCATGATCGTTCCGGTGAGCCTCTATCTTACGCTCATGATCGACCAACCCGGAGTTCATGGTTGGGGAACTGTGATGGCAACGGACACAGCCTTCGTCATCGGATGCCTGGCGCTCTTTGGCCCCCGCATCTCGCCGAGTCTTCGCCTTTTCCTCTTGTCATTGGCAATATTCGATGATGTAGGAGCGATTTTGATCGTGGCCGTCAGCTACGGTGAGGGTCTGAACTGGGCTGCGCTTGGGCTTGCAGCGCTGGGTCTCGCCACAGTCGCAGGAGCTGCCCGCCTCGGGATCCGAAGCGTCCCGATATACTTTTTGCTCGGAGGCGTGATCTGGCTCTGCTTCGACGCCTCCGGCATTCACCCAACAGTCACAGGCGTCATCCTGGGCTTGATGACGCCAACGCGCGTGTGGGTGAGCGATGCACGTTTGCGCGCCGCATTGGAACGCGTGCTCTCCTATCCAGAAGGCGAGCACTGGAGCGGAAACACGTTGGAACGCCGCGATCTTCAGCAGGCGGGCGTCGCGGCAACGGAAGCTCTTTCTCCCCTAGAACGGCTCGAAATGATGCTCCATCCGTGGGTCGGATTTGCCGTCATGCCTATTTTCGCCCTTGCCAATGCCGGGGTGACCTTTGCTGGCGCAGACATCAGACAGCCGGTTATTGCTGCAATCTTTGTAGGCTTGGTCTTTGGAAAGCCGGCCGGTGTTCTCGCGTTCACTTGGGCCGCTACGCGCTTTGGCTTGGCAACCAAGCCAACCAGCCTGAGCTGGATCTTGTTGGCAGCCGGGGCCTGTCTGACCGGAATCGGCTTCACGATGTCGCTGTTCATTGCAGGCCTCGCCTACGCCCCTGACATGCTCTCGGCGGCCAAGATTGGCATCCTATCTGCGTCCGCCGTTTCGGCCGCAATAGGCCTCCTGGTTTTGGTCACGTATCGTATGCGCCCCGCCTAGGGCTACGACTTCTCGATATGATGCGCAGGGGTGTTGTGTGGACACTTGGTGCCAGGCGTCTTGCCATTCGGAAATCCGATCAGTGTTTACCTACTTATCGGGGAGAGTCGTGGCATCTCGTTCTTGTGCTGCCTCAAGGTCCAATGGGTCAACCGTCACCATCTCGACTGCGGATCCAGGACGGCGCTGGCACGAAGATCACTGTAGATACACGATGGTATGCGGGAAAAGATAAACCCTCGATGAGTTCTTCATCTGTTACCACGCGATAGTCCCCAGGGGGCAACGACCGATCCACGCCTTTCAGGCAGAAGGAGTGGGGGAACGAGACCGTCTTGCTGGTCGTCCGTATGGTCATCGAACGAGCCGCTCTGGCGAAACGTTTTCATCCGGCCAAAGCAACGACATGAGAATGCCATAGCAAACAGTGAACGCGACAACTGCAGGCACAAGCCATGGCTGAGTTTCATTTGCGTCGTAGTTGCCCATCTTAGTCAGCAGAAACCAAACCATCGTAAGAAGATACAAACCCGAAACGATCCAGATCAGGAAACTAGCTGACTGGTTCTTTTTTTGAAAGACGACTTGCCTTCTGATTTTTCGTGTTAATGCGTCACCTGCTGCAAACCTGGTTTGGCGATGTCCGCTTTACCCCCAAGAGCGTGGTCGAGGCGCATCTGCGCCGAATCCTGCGAACCTATGCTCGCTATTACAATGACCTCAGAACTCACTGGTCCTTGGCTAAAGATGCACCGGTCTCTCGGCCCATTCATCACACCGGAAGTATCAGGTCACATTCTATCCTCGGCGGACTTCATCACCACTACGTTCGGGTTTAGGTTTTCGGTACACACAACGATACGCATGGCAACCCCGCTTCGCAACATCCCCGCCTATCCGAATGACGCGAAGGCGGATCATCAGAATTTCCCCCCTTTCACATCAGAGCCGACCCATGAGAAGTAAGACGACGAGGATGATCAGGATGATGCCGATGACACCTATGCCGTTGCGACCAAAGCCGTAGCCGTAGCCGCCGAAGCGGCCACTGAAGCCACCAAGCAGGAGGATGACGAGGAGGATGATGAGAATGAGTCCTAGCGACATGAGTTATCTCCCGTTGCAGCATCTGCAATGCATTGAGCCCGTTTCCTCGCGACTTTCATTCCCTTCCGAGAATGCTTTTGACCTTGCACAGGGCCAATATGCCGAGTGGCGTCAGCGAGGCTGTAGCCTGGGTGATGCCCATGAGGTTCATGTCGCCGCGCGTCACCGGTCCTAACAGTTTGCAGAGTGACGATCTGTATAAGATTGCTCACCCAGCTCACTGATCCCGGCCGGGGTCGTACTCGATCCAGCCCGCACCCGGAATGAAGACGTCCGCCCAGGCATGAGTCGACCCACCCCCGCTCAGCACACCATTTTTGGCCGTGTCGCTGTTGGGGTCGTGAAGATATCCGGTCACAAAGCGCGCGGCGAAACCACGTCCACTATCTAACCAAGCATTATCTCAACTCAGCCTCGCGGGCAGCGAGGAGGACGGGGCCGGTCACCCCAGCGACTTTATCGACAGCATCGACCCAAAGCGGACATTGCGATCAGCGGCAATAAATGACCGTTCAAGGCACTAAGAGGACAGTTCCACGGCTCGGTTGTTGACCTGACCGAATCAGCCGACTACGATTTTTGGCGCGGTGCTTTTCTCTGCATGCACGCCGGAATAAGATCGCATCAACACAGCGCATAAACCGAGTAGGTTATCGTGAAATCGAAGGACACAAGGCCATTCGACCTTGATGTTTTCCTTGCAGGTCATAACGGCGGCGGGGGAAACCGGAAATACAAGGAGCACGACACCATCTTTGCGCAGGGCGATCCCTGCGATGGCGTATTTTACGTGCAAGAGGGCAGATGCAAGAGCACGGTTGTCTCTGATATAGGGAAGGAGGCGGTGGTCGCGCTCCACGACAAGGGTGATTTCTTTGGCGAAGGCTGTCTGACGGGCCAGAGGCGGCGGCTCGCTACCGCCACTGCAATGAGCGATTGTGAACTACTGAGGCTCGACACCTTGGCCATCCAGCGCGTGATCCACGAACAAACTGAGTTCTCCGAGTTCTTCATTGCACGCGTGTTGGCGCGGAGCGCACGGGTAGAGGCTGATTTGGTCGATCAGCTTTTCAATTCCAGCGAAAAGCGGCTCGCAAGGCAGCTGCTGCTCCTGGCGAATTTCGCCAAGGAAGGAAAATCCGAACTCATAGCAGTGAAGATCAGCCAAGGCACACTCGCCGAAATTGTCGGGACCACCCGGTCGCGAGTGAGTTTCTTTATGAACAAGTTTCGCAAGCTGGGCTTGATCGACTACAACGGCGACATTCACGTTCATAACGCGCTGTTCAACGTCGTACTCCATGACAATCCAGCAATCCGTGGGGACGCCGAAGACGACTAAGTTTTTCGCCTGAGCACTTTTGACCAACGTGTCATCGAGGGCATCGTTAATCTCTATCCTTCACTCGTCTCTGCCAAAACGTTGGACGGGCCGTTTTAGCGGTGCATCTTTCTGTAATGCCAACGCCAATAGCTGCGAACGCCAGCCCGATGCCAACGGACCAATGTCTCCGGTCGGATGATCGTAAGGACCTGCAAAGTCGACGGAAATAACCGGTACAGCTGGACCAGGAACCAGCGGTCGCCGTTGGTGGGCAGGACCCGCCCTGGCACCTTACGGCGGAAAATGATCAGCTGATGCCGGAGGACCGCGTTCTCTGCTTCAAGCCGGCTGTCCCTATCGTAAATTTTATCCGATTGGCTTGAATCGTAGAATCGGTTGCTAGGGGATCGCGGGATGAATACAACTTTGAAACCTTTTACCGTTTCCCGATCTACTCACCGAAGGGTTAAGCGCCACGCCGAACTAAGACGAGTCGCAAACGGAGAGGCGAGCCGTACGTTGCGGCTACGCAGATAGGAGCCATGGCGGAGAAGATAACCAAACTAAGGCTCGACGGCTTCTCGATCGAGGTCGAGGAAGGTCCCGCTACATTGCTGATGCAAACCGACAAGGGACCCTTCAGTGTCGAGATCGCTCAGGAGCAGCTTCCGCAGCTCGTTTACGCTCTTCGTTTCGTTCTCTACGCCGAGGAGCCGTTGAGAAAAAAACGAGAGAGAAAACAGTCAGGCAGTCCACGGTTATATGCTTCTACAATAGGGCGTTTGAGAAGGCAGAGGAGAAAATAGGATATTGCTCACCTGTCCTTTCCGAAAATTCCATCCGGCCTGGATTCGCATCGCAGGGCAGAATCATCGCATCATTGGAGACGATGTTTGAGATCCTGCGTTCGGGTCTAGGTTTTCGGTACACACAGGCCTCGGCGATTGTTGCGCTGCTTGGCGCGGTGATGCTTTGCCGCGTCATATCCCGAGGGCGGTTTCGACCAACGTACTGACGCCTCATCCCTTCGGCGGAGCAAATGCGAGTTTCAGCAAATGGCGCCTAGATGCTTTGATCTCATCTTCGTTGGTGGGATTAAGGTATGGCGCGCGCGCCAATCATGCCAAGCCGGCCTGAGGCCGCTGTCAGGGTGGAAAAATCTGGATCAGTCTGATCCAATCATCGATCTATTTGGTCGTGCTACCCACGCGGAAATCTAACGAAGGAGGAGCATAGATGGCTGGTCCCGGCAAGGACGTTACCGGTACGAGAGATACCGTTTACGATTTGGTCAGCATCATATATCACGCCCTGCAAGGTGCAGAGACCTACGCAATGTACGTGGGTGACGCGGAGCAGGCGGGGGATGGTGAATTGGCACAGTTCTTCCGAGAGGTTCAGCAAGATGAGCAAGCGCGTTCCGACCGCGCTAAGAAGCTTCTCGCTGATCGCCTAAGCAGATGAACCGATGGCTGATACGACCATCAAGAAAGTGGAGTCCGAAACCTGTGTGTACCGAAAACCTAAACCCGGACGTAGTGGTGATGAAGTCCACCAAGGATCGGATCTGACCTAGTGGTTCCGGTTCGCTGAACGAGACGCGAGACCGGTGCATCTTTGGCCAAGGACCAGTGTGTCCTGACGTTGTTGTAATAGCGAGCATAGGCTCGCAGGACTCGGCGCAGATGCGCTTCGCTCAAGACGACGAGATGGTCGACACACTCGCGCGGGATCGATCCGATCAGCCGTCCGGCAAAGCCATTCTGCCATGGCGAGGCTGGCGCAATAGGCTTGTCCCGGATGCCCATGGAAGCGGCGTGTGACGAGGGTGCCGTAGATCCGATCCCGATCCCGAATGAGATATTGCGGGGCGTCATCCCAAGGAAAGGCCTCGGTTATTTGACGCGCGATCCATTCGGCCGTCGGGTTTGCCGTGACATTGACCCAGACCAGGTCTCTGCGGTCTAACCGAACGATGACAAGGGCATAGAGCAGATCAAAGCTGATGGTAGGGGCAACGAACAAGTCCATGGCGGCAACGTCCGGCGCGTGATTACGCAGAAACGTGCGCCATCCCTGGCTCGGTGGCCCGTGTCGCTTGACCATGTACTTGGCGACGGAGGATTGAGCGACCTCAAACCCACGCTTGAGCAATTCACCGTGGATGCGCGGCGCTCCCCAGAGCGGGTTCTCAATGCTTATCCGCCGGATCAACGCGCGGAGGTCTGTCTCGATCTGCGGCCGCCCTCCAAGTGAGCGCGACTTCCAACGCCAGTAGCTGCAAAAGCCGGCCCGATGCCAACGCACCAGCGTCTCGGGACGGATGATCGTGAGGACCTGCAGGATCGACGGAAACCATCGATACAGCTGGACAAGGAACCAACGATCGCTGTTGGTAAGCCGGACCCGGCCCGACATCTTACGTCGCAAAACAATCAACTGATGTCTGAGTACCGCGTTCTCTGCTTCAAGCCGGCTCCTCGACTTGAGTGGCAAGGCCAAGGCGGCCAGGACGAAGCAGAGCAGTGCAAACATTGTGCACTGACGCTAGGTGATTCCCTCAGCCAATCAATGCAGATGAGGTTTTCGGTACACACAAGGGGAAGCCGGACCCGGCCCGTCATACGGTGACGAGACAAACAACGGACCGGTCGGGTTCGACAACGACTTCACCCAGCGAAACACCACGATCATGACCTGGAACCTGATGCACATGGCGCGGATGTTGAAAGATGCAGGCGGCATTCCAAGTCACGGCAATAACCGCAATGCCTGGAAAGCCGGCTACCGGTTCGACTACGAGAACCCTGAGCACCGCGCTCGGCTTTCGCGTGGCTGATCGGCTCGGCGCTCTTCTCCTGGCACCTCTCCAATTCTGCCCACTACGAGGCGACCTACGGGTCGCTCGGCGCCGGCATTGGTCTCATGATGTGGCTGTGGCTCTCGGTGATCGTGATTTTGGTGGGTGGAGAATTAAATGCCGAGATAGAGCACCAGACCGCACGGGATACGACAGTTATGTCGGAGAAACCTCAAGGCAAGCGGGGAGCAGTAATGGCGGATACACTTGGCGAAGCCTGGCACTGAGAAGTCCCGCATCAAACAACTAACAAGGCGCTCATGGCACGAAGCGGACAGGCCGAAACGAGGTCACGTCCATCTGAGCTAAAGCTAGCACTTCGGCTTCTAAGGTCGCAAAGCAGGCGTCAATTCGAGTAGAAAGCACTTATAACAACGTCGCGCATGCATAGAAGAACGCGCCGATCAGGGCGACAGTAGGCAGGGTGATTACCCACGCAATTATGATACTTCCGGCGATGCCCCACCGAACCGCCGAAACTCTCCGAGCGGCCCCCACGCCGATGATGGCGCCGGTGATTGTGTGGGTAGTTGACACGGGTACTCCCAACGACGTCGCCAGGTAGAGTGTGGCCGCTCCGGCCGTCTCGGCGCAAAAGCCCTGCACCGGCTTGAGGCGAGTGATTCTCGACCCCATGGTGCGAACAATACGCCAACCGCCTATTAGCGTTCCAAGGGCCATCGCTCCATGGCACGAAAGAACAATCCAGAATGGCACGTAGAAGTCGGTGCCCAAAAAACCTTCCGCATAGAGCAGCCCTGCAATGATACCCATGGTTTTCTGAGCGTCATTGCCACCATGACCGATTGAGTACAGCGCCGCAGAGCCTAATTGGAGCACGCGAAATTTTCGATCGACAGTTAATGGAGTGCTGCGCGAGAAGAGCCACGCCACACCCAGCCATAGCAGTAGTGCCAACGCAAACCCGAGTATGGGAGACCATACGATCGCCCCGACTGTCTTCGTAATGCCGGACCAAACGATTGCACTGCTGCCGGCCTTTGCGGTGCCCGCGCCGATAAGTCCGCCAATCAAGGCGTGGGAGCTCGAAGACGGGATACCTCCCCACCACGTGATGAGGTTCCAGCTAATCGCACCCATCAGTGCACCGAAGATTACCCGCCAATCGACGATTTCGGGGGCGATGAGACCTACCCCGATGGTCTGTGCAACATGAAGCCCAAAGAACAAGAAGGCGATGAAGTTGAAGAAGGCAGCCCAGATAACGGCGATATGAGGCGACAGCACACGCGTGGAAACGACGGTCGCTATCGAGTTTGCTGCGTCATGAAGACCGTTGAGAAAATCAAAGATCAGGGCGATTCCGATGAGAGCGATAATGAGGGCGAGCGTACCAGTAATCATGGAAGACCGCCGTGCCGCCTTCAAGCGTGTTCGATAACGATGCCCTGAATCTCATTTGCGACGTCGTCGAACCTATCCACCGTATTCTCCAGATGATCATAAATTTCATTGCCGCGGATGAACTCCATCGGGTCTCCTACTTTGACCTTTTGGTAAAGACGTTTGAGGCCGCGATCGTGCATCTCGTCGGCAGAACCCTCGATGCGCGTAATCATGAGGCAGACCTCGTTGATCTCAGCTGCATTATTTGCGACATCCGAAAGCATCGAGACCGCTCGCTGCGACAGTTCTGCGCATTCGACAATTGCATCGCCCATGGAGCGCATCTCTGCGTCGAACGCCGTCATTTCAAATAATACGACTGCCTTGGCTGTCTGCTGCATCTGATCGATCGAATCGTCCATCGAGGAAATGAGTCGTTGGATGTCGGCGCGATCGAAGGGCGTGATAAAGGTGGTGCGAAGGCCAATAAGCACCTCCCTTGCGATTTCATCAGCCTCATGTTCCCGCGCAACAATTTCTTGGCAGCGCGTGAGTTGGTCAGGGTCCGCGAGCATTTCTCGAAGTATTTTCGCGGCGGCAACAACGACCACAGCGTGGCGCTCGAATAGAGGAAAGAACGTCGCGTTGCGCGGCAGTAATCTGCGGTACCACTGCAACATTTGCCCACCTCGAAACCGCGTCCGGTCAGCCCCCGGAAAATGAAATGGATTAGATAAACGTTATTGCGTCAAGGGCACGTCTAATTTCCAACGCGCCCAGTTACGAAAGCGCCCGGTGTCGATTGCGGCTTAGAAACCGTTTTTTTTGGGCGCCCTCCGTCCCATCAAGGCA
Source organism: uncultured Methyloceanibacter sp. (assembly GCA_964523345.1). Lineage (GTDB taxonomy): Bacteria > Pseudomonadota > Alphaproteobacteria > Rhizobiales > Methyloligellaceae > Methyloceanibacter. The sequence goes on along the minus strand of CAZFYL010000035.1, from coordinate 6,437 downwards.
TTGCAGATACGCTCCTGGGCGTCCGAGCTATGGCGCGCAGTTCGCGAAATGAGATCCCCCGCCGCTGCTCTTCGTTCCAAAGGGCCATCCGCAGACATTTGAGGCTTTCTAACAGCGTGAGCCGCCCGACGGCGGCAAGTTGCGGGTGATCCCGTAACACCTGTGGCAGCCGGTAGTATGGAATTCGGCTGCATAGATGGTGAACGTGGTGCACTCCGATATTGGCGGTGAACCAGCGCAGGACATGCGGCAAGTCATAGTGGGAGCTCCCGCGCAGCGCCGCCTCGTGAAAATTCCAGTTCTCATCACGATCCCAGAAGGTGTCTTCGAACTGGTGCTGGACATAGAACAACCAGACGCCGATCGCAGCTCCTAGAAACGTAATCGGGAGGTGGACAAGCAGGAACGGTTCAACGCCGACTAGCCAAATCAGCAGCGCGACAAGGATCGCGATTCCGACATTCGTCGCCATCGTGCTCGCCCAGGGTTGCCAGCCACTTCGCATCAATCCTACGGGCAATCTCTGCCGCAACACAAAGTTGTACACGGGACCGATGCCGAACATCACGAGCGGGTGGCGGTATATCCGATACAGGAGGCGCCGCGATCGAGATAGCGCCAGATACTCGCTCACCGTCAGCATGTCGATGTCGCCAATTCCGCGATGATCGAGATTGCCTGAGTGCGCATGATGAATAGCGTGCGTTCGTCGCCACCAGTCATAGGGCGTCAAAGTCAGCACGCTGATCACGCGACCAACCCAGTGGTTCACGACACGCTGGCGGAAAAACGCTCCATGGCCGCAGTCGTGCTGGATCATGAAGAGGCGCACCAGAAACCCAGCCGCGGGCACGGATAGCAGCAGGCAAAGCCAGTAGCCGATATCAAGGGAGGCCCACATCAGAACCCATAGGAGCACAAGCGGCAGCACCGTAATCAGGATCTCGAGGGCGCTGCGCGCATTGCTAGGCTCGCGGTAGCCGGCGAGGACCTTTGACCAGGCGCGCAAATCAGGGGTGGCGTGGAGATCGGCCTCTTGTTCATTCATCCGATCACCTTAAAGTATTCGCAAAAAAGATGAACGAGAGAACGAAGGTAGAACTCTTAGGTTCCATCACGAAAATTATATCCGGACATATTGGTGATGTAGACCGGCCAGGACGGGGACAGCAGCAACCCTGCCAAAACGTTGGATGGGCCGTTTTAATGGCGCGTCTTTCTGTAAGGCTAGGTGCGTTCGCGCTCGATTGTAATAGGTCGCATAGGCGGAAAGAATTCGGCGCAGGTGCATCTCGCTGAAGATCACTACCTGATCCAAGCATTCACGGCGCAATGAGCCGATGAAACGCTCCGCAATCCCATTCTGCCATGGCGATCCAGGGGCGATCGGCCGATCGCGGATACCCATGGCCCTCACTCGAGACCTGAAGACATGTCCAAAGGAGCGGTCGTTGTCGCGCACCAGATAGGTTGGCGCAGAGTTCCAAGGAAACGCCTCGGTGATCTGCCGGGCCAGCCACTCCGCTGTAGGATGCCTTGTCACCTCGAACCATAAGAGCTGTCGTCGGCCGTGATTGACCCAGAACCAGGAAGGCAAACAGGCGCTCAAAGGTCAACGTCGGCACAACGCACATATCGATGGCGGCAATCGCCTCAGCGTGATTCCGTAGAAACGTCTTCCAGCCTTGCGACGGTGGCTTCGAAGGTCGCGCCATATATTTGGAGACTGTCGATTGAGCCACCTCAAAACCCAGCATCAGGAGCTCACCATGGATCCGCGACGCGCCCCACAGCGGATTCTCATGGCTCATACGCTGGATGAGATCGCGCAGGGCGCGATCAATTCTTGGCCGCCCTGCCCTATTTCGTGACTTCCGCGCACGATCACTGCCGCGCAATCGAAAGCAAGACGGTGCCCGCCGCAGCGCGATTGCTAGCTGATGGCGGAGAAGCAAGTTCTCTGCCTCAAGCCGACTCCGCGACTTGAAAAAGTCAGCAATAAGCATTCCGAGCGCATGCAGGATCGCAAACATCGCCCTTAAGGATGCGATGATTCTGCCTCACAACGCGAATCCAGGCCGGATGGAATTTTCGGAAAGGACACGACTAAGTTTTTCGCCTGAGCACTTTTGACCAACGTGTCATCGAGGGCATCGTTAATCTCTATCTTTTACTCGGCTCGGGGGGAGAAAGAGAAAAATATGTCCTCGCTTATGATCCGATGCCCTGCGGAGGGAGCAATGGCTTCTCGAAGCCCCCGAATCGACTTCTACGGTCCGAAGACGCTTGAAGGGATGGACCAGGCGTTCGTTGCCATTTGGGCGATCGTTCGTGGCCCCGTTCGCAACCATGAGAATGATAGCGAGCTTAGAATTGTCGTAGGCCGGAAACTTCTGGACCTGGTGGCTGATGGCGTGACCGATCCTAATCGGCTTCGGCAGCTCACTGTAGAGAGCCTATTTCTCCCAGGCGGTAGGCGATCCCATGCGCGCGGCGAGGATCATCCTGTGTCGCGTCGATCAGGCCGCTCTGGGCTTCCCCCCGCAGAGCTAAAGCCAAACGCAAAGCCGTCGGTGCGGCCTTTTTCTTACTTGCCTTAGGTTTCGAGCCACGTCCCGCGCTCAAAGGCCCCGACGCGGTAGCGATTGGAGCTGAATTTGATCTCGAGAAATTTGGCGGTCCGTCGATAGGGGCGACAGCTTTGCCCTAATGCCAGCGCATGCAACTGACACCTTCGAGGCAACCTCGCCCTGAGCGATAGAGTATTGACTATGCACTCCACGTTACGGTTTTTGTATGGACGGCTAAGGGAAAAGCTTTGGATTCGCCCTTTGATATTTTGTCTCTTGGCTATCTCCGCAGTCCTTGCGGCTGCGGCCGTAGATAGTCTTGGAATAAATCGTCTAATCCCGCGGATTGACCGCGACACGGTTGAGAAGCTCCTCTCAATTATCGCCGCAAGCATGCTCGCGATTGCGACTTTTGCGGTTGGATCGATGGTGTCGGCCTATGCATCGGTGAGCAGTAACGCGACGCCGCGCGCGTTCACGCTTGTCATTTCCGACGACGTATCGAAGACGGTGCTGTCAACATTTATTGCAGCCTTCATATTCAGTGTTGTTTCTCTGATTGCAATCAGGACTGGTTATTACGGTCAAGCGGGTCTTTTCCTAATATTCATGATGACGATTGCCGTCCTTGGATGGGTCGTGTTCTCGTTCGTCCGATGGGTCGATCGGATCGCGAGGCTTGGCCGTGTTGGGACTACAATTGACCGGGTCGAAAAGGCTGCTAATGACGCGATTGAACGCCGACGACACTCTCCAAATCTCGGGGCGCTACCAGTGGAGAACAGTACCGATCTCGGAGAGCCAATCTATGTTGACACCATAGGCTACATCCAACACGTCAATGTCGAGGCGCTGCAGTCCTATGCGGAAAAACATAAGCTCGTGTTGACGGTTGCAGCCTTGCCCGGAGCCTTTATAGCCCCTGGGCGTGCTCTTGTATTTCTCCAGGGCGACGCGAACGACATCCCAAAAGAGTTCGACAGCTCGCTTATCATCAAGAAGTTTGTGATCGGCCATGACCGTACATACGATGACGATCCGCGCTTTGGGTTGATTGCTCTTTCCGAAATCGCTGCACGCGCGCTGTCACCAGCAGTTAATGACCCCGGTACCGCAATCGATATCATCGGCACTCTTGTGCGCCTGTTTACTTGTTGGGTATCGCCACTGGAAGAAACGGAACATCCGAAGGCAAAATTTGACCGTGTCCGTGTTCCCTCGTTGAAGCTGGACGAAATGTTCGATGACGCATTCACGGCTATCGCACGAGACGGAGCGGGCGTAATCGAAGTTGTCGTCAGACTCCAGAAGGCGCTTATCTCGCTGTCTTCAATACAGAATAACGAACTTCGCGAAGCGGCAGCCAAACATTCGAAGCTAGCTCTGGCTAGGGCAGAACTAGCGCTCAAATTGCCTTATGAAATCGAACGCGTGCGCGCTTTGGCGGATAAGGTTCTCTAAACGAGGAGTCAGCCGCGGAGAGGTGTTATGTGTGCACGGCTCCGGGGTTGGCAAGTCGAAACTTCACGTCCCGTCGCTGGTCGGCGCAGGGCGCCACGCCCCTAGACACTCGAGGGGGGACCACCCTTACCTTTGATCTCCAGTTTATCGTGCAGAACGACGCTCAGCAACGAGCTGTGCACCTCAAGGTGGCCGTTGTAGTCAATGAAGCCCAGCTTACGAAATTTGCTCATGAACTGGCTAACACGAGACCTCGTGACACCGATCATCTCTGCGAGCGTCTCTTGAGTGACCTTTGCAATGATGGGCTCGGGCCTGCCTTCCTTGCCCAAATTGGCCAGTAAGAGAAGAGCCCGCGCCAACCGCTTCTCACTCGAATTGAATAGCTGATCGACCACGTCCTCTTCGACGCGAATAGTTCGAGCTAAAAGGTACGCTTCATAGGGGGCCTCCGCTACCTCCATTCAAGAAACAGGGAACAAGCACAGAAGGTACGCAGTTCATAACGAGTCTTCTCATTGACCGCTTTTCCTCTACAAAGGCAACTAGAGTAGGGAAACGACGCAGCGTGCAAGATCATCATCGGACTTTTAGCGGGAGGATCTACTGGCTTCGGCCTAGGAGATTGGCCATCGGCTCCGGCAGCCGCCGCACCCGCGGGTGGCCCCATACTGAACCGCGGCAAGTGGTGGATCTCGGGCGACCCGCTCTGCCAGCGCTGAACGAGTCGTATGGACGGTTAGTCTTACTGCTACAAGCTCAACGTCAAGGGAAAGGTCCGTCCGCTGGGTGCGTAACGACGGACGCTGGGGCACTGGGCGTATCGGCTGAGGCTCAACATCGTCCGAACATTCCGCGCTCTCACATTCCAAGAAAAAGGGTTGTGTTCAGCCGGTATCAGTGAGGTGGGTGAGCAATCTTATACAGATCGTCGCCTTGCAAATTGTTAGGTTACGTCTTCTCAGACCCCGAAAATTCGGAATGACAAAACCCCCCAGGAGATCATCATGACGAGTATTTTCATAAAATCTGCGATTGCTGGTGCCTTGCTGCTTGCTCTACCTACCGCCGCCATGGCCACGACCGGCGAGTTCGATAACATGTGTACGCAGGGCCTTGTTCTCGGCAAAGACGTATCCACGGATTGCTCGGTCAATACGGCGATTGATGGAAAGACGTATTGCTTCGGAAACGAGGCTGCACAGACGGAGTTCATGGAGGATCCCAAGGCCAATCTTGCGAAGGCCCAGGAGTACTACGACAGCAAGCATCCTATGTAGTCTTGACAGCGTGCATCGAGCACCAACAGGCATGAAGGGCCGGTTCTTGCCGGCCCCTTTTTCTTTCTGGCTGACTGACCCGTGTCCCTGTCGCAAATTAGATCCGCACATATTGATGGTGCAGTCCCTGTCTGTACCGAAAACCTAGACCCGCACATAATGGTGATGAAGCCCACCAAGGATTGCATGTGACCTAATGGTTCCGGTCCGCTGAACGGGTCGGGAGAAAGGTGCATCTTTAGCCAAAGACCAGTGCGTTCCGATTTCGTTGTAGTAGTGAGCATAGCTGCGCAAGATTCTGCGTAATGCGCTTCGCCCAGGACGACGAGATGGTCGACGAACTCGCGACGGATCGAGCCGATTAGCCGTTCGGCAAAGCTATTCTGCCATGGCGAGGCTGGTGCCGTAGGCTTGTCCCGGATGCCCATGGCCCGCAAGCGGCGTGTGACGAGGGTACCGTAGATTCCATCTCGATCGCGGATGAGATATCGCGGGGAATCACCTGTTGTCTGTACCGAAAACCTAGACCCGGACGTAGTGGTGATGAAGTCCGCCGAGGATCGGGTGTGATCTGATGTTTCCGGTCGGCTGTATGGGACGAGAAACCGGTGCATCTTTAGCCAAGGACCAGTGGGTTCTGATGTCGTTGTAATAGCGAGCATAGGCTTGCAGACTTCGGCGCAGATGCGCTTCGCTCAAAACGATGAGGTGATCGACACATTCCCGCCGGATCGAGCCGATCAGCCGTTCGGCAAAACCATTCTGCCAAGGTGAAGCTGGCGCCGTTGGCTTGTCTCGTATGCCCATGGCCCGTAAGCGGCGTGTGACGAGGGTGCCGTAGATCCGGTCTCGATCCCGGATGAGATATTGCGGGGAATCATCCCAAGGGAAGGCTTCTGTTATTTGACACGCAATCCATTCTGCCGTCGGGTTTGCTGTGGACATTGACCCATACGAGATCTCTGCGGTCTAGCCGTACGATGACGAGGGCAGAGAGCAGATTGAAGCTGATGGTCGGTACAACAAATAAATCCATGGCGGCAATGTCCGGCGCGTGATTACGAAGAAAGGTGCGCCATCCTTGGCTCGGTGGTCCGTGTCGCTTGACCATGTACTTGGCGACCGA
>CAZFYL010000034.1:0-20862 GCA_964523345.1 uncultured Methyloceanibacter sp. | reverse complement strand
AACGTCTCGACGACGGTGATACCTTTGATTTTCAGATCGGCCATGGCGCGATCGGCCCTCTCCGGCGGTTCAGCCGCGCACACTTAAACAGGTGGCTTGAGAGGCGCAAGGGCGAGGCGAAATTCGCTCAAGTCTTGGGCTTGTCGTATTTGATGTAGGAGAAACGCATGTCTTCGGCGGGGGTCCCCTCAAGCGCGCCCCCTTCTTTGCCCGGCTCCCAATGGACGACATCTTCGATCTTCTTGGCGAGCTCGAAATCCTTATCGGTAATGCCTTTGGCCGCGTGATTCATGAGCCTGATCTCGACCCAGGCATAGGAGGCGGTGATATCGGGATGATGCCAGGCAGCCTCGGAGAGATGACCCACGCAGTTGATCACCATGAGGGTCCCCTTCCAGCTATTGGTGCGATAGCGCCGCCTGATCCAGCCGTCTTCGAGGTACCAATGAGGCAACTCCTTTTTGAGACGCTCCTCGACCTCGCTATCGCTATAGGTACGCTCTGAAGTTGCCATTATCCTTCTCTTTTGAAAGAGTGACCGTATTCACTTTAGCCAAAGCATAGCGAGAGGCTTCGGACCGATCAATGGAGGCCTTTCCCGCCCAGTCGAGAACCGCAAACACGGCGGATTTGCCGCGCGAGGCGATGGTCACCGCGACGGCACGGCTGCATTTTGGCTTTGTCGACCCAAGCGGACGGAGCGCGCGCCCGTTCGGCTCGTTCGGACTTTCGCTCGATCGGCCGGAGACGCGGCTCGTCCTGAAACGGGCAAAGACGTTTTCGGTATATGGGCCCGAGCGGGACCGCGCCGAACGCTATCTGAAGACGATCGCCGCGGATTGCCGTGTCGATGACTGCTATGATCTCAAGATCGAGGAGGCGATCCCGCCGCATGCCGGACTTGGCTCAGGGACCCAACTCGCTCTTGCCGTCGGGTCCGCGCTTGCCGCGCTCGAAGGGCTCAGCCTCGAGCCGCAAGAGATCGCGGCGCGGCTTGGGCGCGGCGCACGTTCAGGCATTGGTATTGCCACCTTCGTCCAAGGCGGCGCCGTGCTCGATAGCGGGCCGGTGGGAGGCAGTTTGCCAACGCTGGTGAGCCGCGTGCCCTTCCCGGCCGAATGGCGCGTGATCCTGATCTTCGACGACAAAGCACAAGGGCTTGCCGGCGCGAGCGAGATCGAAGCCTTCGAGACCCTGCCGGATTTCCCGGCGCGCGATGCCGAGACGCTCTCGCAGCGGATCAGGGAGGGCGCGTTGCCTGCGCTCGCCCAAGCCGATTTCCCGGCCTTCTGCCAGCATGTCGCTTATCTGCAAGCCTGCATGGGCGCTTATTTCGCACCCATGCAAGGTGGGATCTATACCAGCCCGCGCGTCGCCCAAGCCCTTGACTTGCTGCGCGATGAAGGGATCGTCGGGCTTGGCCAGAGTTCCTGGGGGCCGACCGGCTTCGCCTTTACCGCCTCAGCGGCCCAGGGCGAAGACTTGCTGGGGCGGTTGCGGGCCGAGCTCAATCAACCGGGGCTGAGCTTCGACCTCGCGCAAGGCCGCAATGAGGGTGCAAAGATCGAGACCGCCTGACCTTGCGGCTGATCAAACGCTTTGCCGTCTCGCCGATTGTGGTAAAGCGATGCCGTCAAATCCGGCCATTTGCACCACCCAAAACAGGGAGACGTAACACCGATGGGGCATCCCCGCATTTTGCACATGATCACGCCGCTCAAGCACATGAGTCCGTTCGATGTGAACATGGCACTCGACGCCGGTTTCGATCACGCAATTCCTTATACCAACGTCACCGTCGAGGACGTGACCGGGCTGGTGCAGGACGCGATCTTCTCCCGCGGGCCCGAGGGGGTGAAGCGCACCGCGATGTTCATCGGCGGCAAGCGCGCCATGGAAGCCCTCGACATGATGGACCGCGCCAAGAAAGGCATGGTGCCTCCCTTCGAGATTTCGGTGTTCGCAGACCCGGCCGGCTCGTTCACCACCGCCGCTGCCATGGTCGCCTGCGCCAAGAAGGCGCTCGAAGAGAAATTCTCGACTGGACTGAAAGGTAAGCGCGTCGTCGTGTTCGGCGGAACGGGCGTAGTTGCCTTCGCGTCCGCCGTGATCGCCGCCATGGAAGGGGCGTCGTCGACGCTGGTCGGCTACGATGGGCCAGAACGCGTGCGTAGATTTTCCGACGAAGCCAAGGCACGGTTCGATGTCGATGTCGGCTATGCCGACGGCAGCACCGAAGAACAGAAAACAGAGCTTGCACGCGATGCCGAGGTCATCTTTTCGGCGGGTCCTGCGGGGCGCATGCTGCTGTCACTCGACCAGCTGAAGCAGGCCAAGGGTTTGCTCGTCGCCACCGATGTGAATGCGGTCCCGCCGGCAGGCGTCGAAGGCATCGGCGTGAACGACAGCGCCGAGCCGATCGCTGGAACCAAAGCGCTCGGTATCGGCGCGCTCGCCGTCGGCAATATCAAATACAAGACCGAAGCCGGCCTGTTCGAACAGATCATCGAGGCGGACAAGCCGATCTATCTCGATTTCCGGGAAGCTTACGCTCTTGCGCAAAAACTTACGTCGTGACGAAGCCTCGCTACTGATCGTAGCGGTGTCGGGACGCGCGCTGGCCCAATCGGCGCGCCGCGCCGGGTTTACGCCGCTGGTCGCCGATTTTTTTGCCGACGAGGATGCCAAGAAAGCCGCCCACGCCTGCCGCAAAATGCCGGGCAGCCTCAAGCGCGGCTTCCGTTGGCAGAGTCTCTACCCGGCGCTGCGGGCGCTCGCGATGCGCGCGCCGTCCCCCATTCTAGGGTTCGTCTATGGGGCGGGCTTCGAGGACCGGCCGGAGCTTTTGACTGCGGCAGCTCAACACTGGCCGCTGCTCGGCACGGACGCAGCGACCGTTCACCGGCTCAAGACGCCGCAGCATTTCTTTTCCGAGCTCGATCGTCTCGGCATCGCTCACCCGCCAACGGCAAGCAGGCCTCAGTCGCGCGAGATGTCATGGCTAGCCAAGAGACGCGGCGGCGCCGGCGGCAGCCATATCGTGCCGAGCCAGCGCGCCAAGCAAGCGGCCAATGTCTACTATCAGCAGCGCGTCGACGGTTACGCGGTGTCGGCGCTGTTCGTTGCCAATGGGTGCAGCGCGCGCGTGCTTGGCTTCAGCGAACAATGGACGGCGCCGCTTGCGTCTAGCCCGTGGCGTTATGGCGGCGCGGTTAGTCCAGCTGCTCTCTCAGTGAAGCTGCGGCGGCGGATGAGTGCGGCAGTGCTCACGATCGCTCGTTCCTTCGCGATCAAGGGTCTGGCCTCGGCCGATTTTCTTGTCCGCGACGGCAAACCGCTTCTGCTTGAGATCAATGCGCGGCCCGGCGCCACGCTCGATATCTTCGATCGCGGCAAAAAATCTCTGCTTCGCCTCCATATCGAGGCGGCCAAGGACGGCACGTTGCCGCCGCGGGCGCTGAGGTTCGCCGATGCTATGGCGTCTTCGATCGTCTATGCCGAGCGCGGCGGCCCGACGCCTCCTGGCATGGAATGGCCCGGCTGGGTCGCCGATCGCCCAAAACCATTGGAATGGATCGACAAGGACCGCCCGATATGCACTGTGTTGGCCCGCGCTTCCACGGCGGCCCGGGCCAAACGCCTGGTCGAGGCCCGAAGGCGTAAAATTCTTTCTTTGTTTCAAGGTGTTATCAGGGGACACGCACGTGAACGACAAGACCGAAAAGATAAAAGCGCGTCAGGCTTGGCCGAGCGTCAACGCAGCAGCCGAACCGCTGGTCAAGGCGCTCATCGCTGACGCCGACGCGCTTCGCGTGGCCGTGACGAAGGGAACGCTCGGCGAATGCCGGATCGATTGCGGCGTCGAGGCGGTCGGAGGATTGGAGGCCGGCCGCCGTATGGCTGAGATTTGTCTCGGCGGCCTCGGCAGCGTGTCGCTTGAGACGACAAATCCCGACAGCTCGTGGCCGTTCATGGTGACGGAGCATACCGCGCAGCCGGTGATTGCCTGTCTCGGTTCGCAATATGCCGGTTGGAGTCTTTCCGGCGAGGACAACGGCAAGAAATACAATGTGCTCGGTTCGGGCCCAGCGCGCGCCATCGGTTCGTCGGAGAAACTGTTTGACGAGCTCGGCTACCGGGACAAGGCCTCAAGCGCCGTCCTCGTGCTCGAGGCTGACAACCCGCCGCCGCCTGCGCTGGTCGAGCAGGTGGCAAAAGCCTGCAAACTTGAACCCAATCGCCTCACCTTCGTCTATGCGCCGACCTCAAGCCTCGCCGGCACCGTGCAGATCGCCGCGCGCTGTCTCGAGGTGGCGTTGCATAAAGCGCATGAGCTTCACTTTCCGCTCGATGACATTGTCGACGGCATCGCCACCGCGCCATTGCCGCCCCCTGCCCCCGATTTCATTGTGGCCATGGGCCGCACCAACGACGCCATTATTTACGGCGGCCGTATCCAGCTTTTCGTGTCGAGCGGCGCGAGAGAAGCAAAGGCTCTGGCCGAGAACTTGCCGAGCCTAAGCTCCAAGGATTACGGCAAACCCTTCGCCGACACCTTTGCCGCAGTCAAAGGCGACTTCTATCAGATCGATCCGATGCTGTTCAGCCCGGCCAAGGTCACGGTGACTTCGCTCAAAACCGGCGAGAGCTTCGAGAGCGGGCACATCGACACCGCCGTGCTGTCGCGCTCCTTCGCTTAGATCATGACCGTGCGAGACTCCAATGACGCCACCATCGTTTTGTTCGGCGATGGCCGCGACTGGCACGGGAAGAGTCTTGCGCGCGCCTTCAAGCGGCACGGCATTACGCCGCTCAACGCACCGCTCAATGCCTGCGGCTTCTCGACCGAGACCGCGACCGGACTTTTCATTCCAGGTCTTGGCGACCGGCTGCCGGAAGGCGCGTTCGTCCGTTTTATTCCAGGCGGAAGCTTCGAGACGGTCACGCTCTATCTCGGCGTCCTGCATGCGCTCCGCAAACTTGGGGTCACAGTGTGGAACGATGCGCGCGCCATCGAACGCTGTGTCGATAAGTCGACCGCAACCTTCTTGCTTCAGCGCGCGGGCGTGCCGACGCCCCGGACCTTCGCCCGTGCCGATCGTGCCGAGGCCGAAGCGATTGCGTCGAGTATCCTCGCCGAGGGGCGGAAACTGGTGCAGAAGCCGTTGTTCGGCGCCCAAGGCAAGGGATTGCGCCTGATCTCCTCTGTCGCCGATCTTGCCCCGTCCGAGGAGGTCAACGGCGTCTATTATCTGCAAGAGTTCATACCGCCGGCACAACGCCACCATCAGGACTGGCGTCTCCTCGTCTGCCGGGGCCGCGTCATCGCCGCCATGATCCGGCACGGATCGAGTTGGATCACCAATTTGAAGCAGGGCGCGCGCGCCAAGGCGGCGATCGCCAATCAGGAGCTTGCCGATCTCGCGCTCAAGGCCGCAGCTTGCGTCGGCGCCGACTATGCCGGGGTCGATATCATCCAAGACCGTGACGGCCGGTTCTTGGTGCTCGAAGTGAACTCGATGCCGGCCTGGAATGGATTGCAGCTCGTGTCCCGCGTGCGGATCTCAGACCAGCTGGTCGAAGCCTTCCTCGACGCGGCGTTATCGCCCACACGCCGGGAAGGCCGAGAGGGCGCTTGACTGGGCCGCTCACGCCGGACGCGATTGGCCGAGCCTTTCTCGACGCGTGCCTTGCCGAACTCGATGCGCTGAAGCCCGGCAACGTGCACCGTTTCGGCGATGGCCACGACATGACCGTCGCCGATTTCGAGGCAAGCGCCAAGGCAGCGGCCCCGCTCATAAGCCGCGCGGGGCTTGCCGTCGGCGAGCGCATTCGTCTTGCAGCGCAAGCGACGCAGCAGGCTGTCGGGCAGAACACCAATCTCGGCATTCTCCTGCTGGCGGCGCCTCTTGCTTCGGCGGCTCTCGATGGGCGCGGCGGCGACCTCGCTGCCAGACTTCGCGTCATTCTCAACGAGCTGACCGTCAACGACGCGCGCGATGCTTACCGCGCCATCCGCGAGACAAAGCCCGGCGGCTTGGGCGAGGTTTCGCAGCACGATGTCGCCGCAGAGCCAACGATCAGCTTGCTCGAAGCCATGCGCGCCGCGGAGGAACGCGACCGCATTGCCTGGAACTACACCCACGACTTCGCCGATATCTTCGAGCTCGGCTGCAAGTGGCTCGCGCAGGCGCGCGAGCACTGGGGCGAAGGCTCATGGCCGGTGACGCGCGTCTATCTCGGCTTCCTTACCCATATTCCCGATACCCTGATCGAGCGGAAATTTGGCACTGATGGCGCGGCTGAGGTGCGCGAGGAGGCCGCGCCGATCGAGGCCGGTTTTATCGAATGCCAGGCGCCCGAAACCATGGCCGCGCCTCTGATGGCGTTCGACCGGGCCCTCAAGGATCGCGGGCTCAATCCCGGCACCTCGGCCGATTTGACGGTTGCAACTTTGTTCGCTGAAAGGCTGGAACAGCCCATTTAGAGCCGAAATCCGGCGCATGCTCTGGCAATAATCAACTTGCCGATCCTTCCGCCCCCGGCTTATGGTCTCCCTCGCGGAGCTCTGATGATGAGTTGCGGACGGGGGCGCTTGATCCAGGCTCCTCTCGTCATTGTGCGGCCGGCGGCAGCGTCGCGGGCCGCAATTCGGTTTTAGTGTAATCAGCCCATTAGGGAGGGGGTTTCATGCCCAAGATCAGTGGAGTATGTGTCGGCGAATCGCTTGTCGGTGATGGCAACGAAGTCGCTCATATCGATTTGCTGCTCGGCCCGCGCGGCAGCGCCGTCGAGACGGCATTCTGCAATGCTCTGACCAACAACAAAGACGGCTTTACCACCCTGCTTGCGGTGGTGACCCCGAACCTGCTCTGCAAGCCGCCGACCATCCTCTACAACAAGGTCACGATCAAGGACGCGCGCCAGGCGGTCCAAATGTTCGGACCCGCGCAGTATGCGGTGGCCAAGGCGGTGGCGGATTCCGTGGCCGATGGCGTGATTCCCGCCAACGAGGCCGACGATCTCTTTGTCTGTGTTGGCGTGTTCATTCACTGGGAAGCCAAGGACGACAAGAAGATCCAGGACTTCAACTATCGCGCCACCAAGGAAGCCCTCGAGCGCGCCGTCAAGGGCGAGCCCAAGGCCTCCGAGGTTACTGCGAAGAAAGACTCAGCAGCCCATCCGTTCGCCGCTGGCTGAAACGGAGAACCCCCAGGTCGGGGGAAACCCGGCAAATCAGCTGGTCCGGGCCCGATTCGGCGGTGGCTCCAAAAGCTGGGTTTTTGACGATAAGCGCGTAAGCGCTGGTTACGATCGCCGTCCTCGCAAGAGGGCGGCGATCTCATTTTGCGTGAGTGCTTCCGAATGCAGCGCCGTGGCGAGAAGCGCGCCACGCGCACCGGTTTCGGCCACTGCGGAAAGATCGTGCGCGTTCCTGATACCGCCCGCGGCAAAGATCGCAGCTTGACCGGCGGTGTCGACGACGGATCGAAGCCCATCCAAGTCCGGTCCGCCCTCGGTCCCGACGCGGGCAAGCGTCATGGCGATGACGCGGCTCGGCCACAGGCCCGGGTCGGCAAACAACGCTTCGGGACCTCTTCGCCCTTCCTCGTCGAAATCGAGCGACAACACGACCGTTTCGCCGAACGCATCTTGGATTTCGCGCCAAGCATCGATGGCGGCAAGACTCTCGCTCCCGATCACCAGCGTGGCCCCAAGCGGCAGCCAGAAGGCACAATCGGCGGCCTTCGAGAACCCGGCATCGATCCAAAGCGTCGCCCCGTGAAGGGCGTCAGAAAGGCCGCGCAGGAGTTCGAAATTCGAGTGGGTGCCGGCGATGGCATCGAGATCGGCGATATAGAGAATGGACGAGCCGGTGACAGCCAACAGCCCGCGGGCGATGGCGACGGGGTCGTCGGCCGCGCCGAACGGACTCGCTATCGGACGATAGTCTACGCGGTCCCCGGCCTTGGCATGGACCACGCCGCCGTCCTTGATATCGAGGGCAGGAATGAGAGTGAAATCGCTCAAGCTCTCCATAGCGGAACCACCTATAAACAAAATCTTGCCTATCGCCCGGCAACCGGGCAACCCACATAATCCTTGCGAACGACATTATCCAGAGCGTCCATGAGCAAGATGACGCCAGTAATCGGCTGGGACCTCGGCGGCGCCAATCTCAAGCTCGCCTGCATCGAAGGCGGGCGCGCCGTTCAAGTCAATCTCATCCCCTGCCCTCCTCAGCAGGACGCGGTCAAGTTCGACTCCGCGATCGCGCAAGCATTGCCGCTCTGCCCGTCCGGTGCCGCGCATGCCGTCACCATGACCGGCGAACTCTCCGATGTGTTCTCCGATCGGACCAAGGGCGTGGCCTATCTGGTCGAGATGATGCGCAAGACCATAGGCGGAGAAGCGATGTTCTATGCCGGCAGAGCAGGATTTGTTCGCAACGGGGCTGCGGTCGAGCACGCTTACGACGTGGCTTCGGCTAATTGGCATGCGAGCGCGGCCTTGATTGCGCAACACGTCCCCGATGCGTTGTTCATCGATGCCGGCACCACAACAACGGATCTGGTTCCGGTCAAAGACGGCGCGGTGGCGGCGAAAGCCTATTCTGACGGCGAGCGGCTTGCGATGCGCGAACTTGTCTATACCGGCGTCGTCCGCACGCCGGTCATGGCGGTTACAAGAACCGCGCCGTTTGACGGCCGCATGCAAGGAATTGCCGCGGAGCGGTTCGCGACGATGGCCGATGTCTGGCGTCTGCTGGACGCTCTTCCTGCCGGCGCCGATCCCTACCCGACGCCGGATCTTGCGGGAAAAAGCCCGCAGGAAAGCGCAAGCCGCCTTGCACGCATGCTCGGCCGCGACGCTGCCACGGTAGAGCACGCTTCAATCGTCGCGCTCGCGCGCCATTTGGGAGATTGTCAGCTTGCCGAGATCGAGGCGGCGGCGCGCGCCCTTGTGGCCCGCGAGACGCTCATTGCCGAAGCACCGGTGATCGGCGCCGGCTGCGGCCGTTTCATCGCGCGTCATGTCGCAGCGCGGCTTGGGCGCCGCTATCGCGATTTCGCCGAATTGATCGACTGCGCGGCCGACGCGCGCGAAATGGTTGCGGTTTGCGCCCCTGCCGTGTCTGTCGCGCTGCTTGCCGCGCATGGGCTCACCGGCAAGGCGTAAAGGGCTTCCGTTTAGCAAGATACCAAACAGCTTGCCTTGAAGACGCTTGCGCCGTTGCCGCCGCGGCCAATTTGTACCATTAAAAGCCCGACCCGGCTGATGTGGTCTTAACCATGACAGGGATGGAGGTTGGAATGTTTCGTGTGCTCTTTCTCGCAAGCCTTGTTGCGGGCGTCGCCCTTGGCACTGCAGGTCATCGTGCGGAGGCTTCACCGCTTCCGACCCTTGCTAATCCTGTCGCGGCTAAGAGCCTCTTCGAAGAGACCGGCTGGCGCCGCCGCTGGCGCCGTGAGCAATATGCTCCCATTGTGACGGTCCCTGAAGGCGGTGACGTCGAGACCGAGGTCGATGTCGATGTCGAGCCGGGCGGGCCTGCTGTTATCGTTGTGCCGCCGCCGCGTCCGGCAAGCTGCGGCGAATATCGCTACTGGAACGGCGTGGCTTGCGTCGATGCCCGCTACAACGATCCCTATCTCGGGCCGAGATAGGCTGGTCGCTCAAGGCGGGGTCTCGCCCGGGATAGTGACGTGCGACCGCGTTTCTGGCGCAACACCGGTGATGCTGCCGAGATAATCGAGAATCGCCACGACTTGATCGTCGGAAAACTGGATCTGCGGCATGTCGCGGTGGCGTGAGCCCATGCCCTCGGCAAATCCTTGCTCCAACTGGTCGATCGGATAGCGGAGATAGACCTCACGCAGCGGCGGCGCTTTGCCAAGCGGGCTTGAACCGGTTGCGTCGATGGCATGGCAACGCGCGCAATGGGTCTGGAGGATCGTCTTTCCTTCGGCGGTGCCGCCTTCAGCCGCGGCGAGCGGGCCGCTCAACGCCACGGTTAGGAGACAGAAGGCCACGCAAAAATAGGAAAACTTCACATTCATTGCCTTTATCCCGAGGGCGGCTCGCCTTTGTAATGGTCCTCGATCTTCTCGATCAGGAGCCGCCAGGCCTCATGCTCGCGCGGACCGGCGGTCTTTTCCACTGCGATCTGCAAATATCCCAACTCGCGTTCGATCTTGTCGCGCGGCAGCATATGCAGGCGGCTGGCGAGAATGGCGGCTTCGAGCACCGCGCTTTGGGCGCGGTTGAACCCTTTGAACGGCGCGTGACTTTCTTCGTGCACGACCCGGCAGTGGAAGCGCGGCCTCTGTTCGTCCTCCTCCACATAATCTACGGCAAGCTCGACATGGGCGAGTGCTGCGTCCAACACCGCGCCCGGGACATGCGTCGAGGGATGTGTCGGCCAGTCTTTCTGGCCAACCAGACAGCCGGCAAAGACGAGAACATCGTCGGTAAAATTGGCGACCGCAAACGGTGTGGCGCGAAGATTGTCGAGCGTGGTCGAGGGACGAAACGGCGCGATGATCCATCCGCCCTCCTCGGCGATCAGGCCGAGCGGAGCGATATGGATTTTGCCCTCCTCGCTGAGGGTGGTGACGATGCATTCCCGGATCATCGGCATGATGGTTCGACCCTCGGGCTCACGAGGCTTCCCGCTTCCGCTTGGCGATCAGTGTGTGGCCCGCCGCCTTAAGCCCGGTCTTGTCCTCGTCCGGCGCATCCACCGCGACGCCCCAATCGAGCGGCTCGTCCTGCGCATAGCGCTTGGCCAATTTGAACGCGATTTCCGCCTTGGCCAGCTCGGCCCCGATATAGAAGGCGTGCGCACCATCGTTGTCGACGCCAAGCTTTGGAAACAGCTCGAAGGCGTCTTGGGCCACGTGATGGCCGTCTCGGTTATAGACATGGATGCCATCCTCGGCGATCTCGATGCGGAAATTCTTGTCGCGCACTTCGTCCGCGGCGGAGGCGATCTCGTCAGGCGTTTGCGGAAACGGCCGCCGCGCGTGAACGGTCAGCAGTCCGTCGGCGTAGTCCTTCGGCAGGTCGTGATCGGCACGGCTCGCATACATGATGCGCCGGGCGAGGTCGTGCTCCTCGACGGTGCGGCGCGTGTGAGGGCTGACCTGGACCACCAGCACGTGCCTGATCTCAAGCTCAGAGGCGATGCCGAGCAGCGTTGCGGTGATGCCGGTCGTGTCGGCGTCGGTCAGCTCGGTCAGATTGCCCGTTCCCATCAGGATCTCCGCGTCCGGGCGCTCGCGCCTGACTTGGGCATAGCGCTCAAGAGATTGCATGAAGCCGAAATTGATCGGATCGAGCACCGGATCGACGAGATAGCGCCGCCCTTTGGCGTCGAGTGCATCCATGGCGCGGTAGAGCGATGCCATGTCGCCATGGTCCTTCGGGATGAGCACCGGCGTCGAGGCGACCTCGTCGGCAATGGAAAGCGTGGACTCGTTCAGGCTCAGCAGAAAATCTGCTCCAGCGAGCCCCCCTCGCCTCAGTTCCTCCGTGTCGGCGGAATCGACGCTCACTTTGTAACCTGCAGCCTTGAATGCTGCGATGGCCTCGTCAAGATGCGGGAACGGCGTGTCGGGAAGGCAGCCCAGGTCGATCACGTCGGCGCCGGCTTCCCGGTAATCTTGCGCGCGTTTGAGGATCGCTTCGACTGGGAGCGCTGACGCATCGACGATCTCGGCAAAGATCTGAATATCGTATTTGCTCATATCCGAGGCTTTCCGCGCGCGGCCGAAATAGACCGGAATGTCCTTGAGCTCGTCAGGTCCGCGCAAGAATGGCACACCGAAGCGTGCGCCGAGGCGGTCGAGATCGGCGCGGCAGCGGCCCGGCAGCATAACCTTGTCGGCCTCAACGGGCGCAGGCAACCGCCGGGTAATGATTTCCTCGGTCATCAATGCCGCGACCTTGACCCCGATATCGAACACCTTCCAATCGAAGCTTCCTTTCATGGTTTCGAGCACAGACTCGAGCCGGTCTCGTGCCAAATGTCCGGTGAGAAACAGGATATTCTCAGCCATGGCGGTTTAGACGATCGCGGCAGCGAACTTGCCGGCGTCGCCGTGTTTGCCGGCAAGCGCGGCAGCGAAGTCCTGCCGGTCGCCGCGGCCAAGCAAGAACACCGGCACGCCGGTATCGTTCAGCATTGACGGAAAGGCGGTATCGACGACCCCGTTTGCGGCAAGCTCCGCGGCAATCGCCCTTGTTCCCTTGCGCTGAATGGATTTGATCAGAAAGCAGCGCGCCGCGCCGATCCTGGCAGCGAGCCACAGGGCAAGACTATCGGACGTCAGGCGCCAAGACTCCTCGATGTCGGTCCGCCCGGCGATGGCGCTGTAAGGAGCCCAGACGGCGACGTTTCCTCGATCAAGCACGGCACGCAGTTCGGCTTCCGTCGCACCGACGGCGAAGCCAGGCCGCAGACCCGCGACCGCCCAAGCCAATTGATCCATGGCAAGCAACGCCATGCGATGCGCCGCCGGTTCGCCGAAGCCGAGCTGGGATTGGCAGGCCCGCACCTCGTCGGCCAAGGCCCCTCCCCCCGGCACCACGACGACCGGACTCGTGGCGGCGGCAAGGGCGTCGAGCCAACCGGCAAGTTCGCCGGAGCGAACGACACTGCCGCCAAGCTTGACGACAACGGGCTGCGCCTCGCCGGCATCGGCCGCCAGTTCTGCATTTACACGCAAGACCGGGTTCGCCATGACTCAAACGCTTCTCTTGTCGCGCACGATCTCGACGCCGACCGCGCCAGGTTCCTTGTCGAGCTTTTCTATTCTCACCACGACACGCGCCGCGCGCGGATGCGCAAGGCAGTGATGCGCGATCGTCTCAGCCAAGGTCTCGACCAGGTTAATATGGCCGCGGGCGATAATGTCCTTAATGCCTCCGATAATCGTGTCGTAATCGAAAGTGCGGCCGATATCGTCGTCAAGCGCATCCGTCACCGGAATGATATCGACATCGACGGAAAAGCGGACGGGCTGCGTCACGCCCTTCTCGTGCGTGTAGACGCCGATTTCGACATCGAGCACGAGATCGCGGACGAAGACGCGGTCGAGAACCGTGTCGTCATCCGGCATGGTGCTTGTCGCTACTCGTTGCAATCGCGGCTCAGCCATGGCTAGAGCTCCGTAGTCGCGAAAATTCTAGCGCGCTATTTCTAGCATACTGCGTGTTGGAGACGATCCGGTAACTTCGTCTCGCGGACAATGCTCGACTCTTGGGATCAATGCCCTGACGGCGGCAAGCCGCGCCTTGTCGAGAGATTTGTCTCGCTCGCCGCCGCGGCATAGCGCGCCGCGAAAGCCGAGCAGATCCGGGCCTAAGGCAAGCAGGTCCGGCACGTGTCGCGCTTTCAGCGATCCGGCAAGACCCACGGTCATGCCACGCGCCCGTGCAGCCGCCAAGAAGTCCGCAAGCATTCTCGGAGAGATGAGGTCGGGAAGCGCCGCACCGCTTTTCCCCAGCGTATCGAACATGATGCCGGACGCTCCAATCCGCGCCGCAAGCCCGACCGCATCGATCTCAGGCAGGGCATCGGCAAACAGAACAACGATGAGCCTGATCTTGGCGGCAAGTCCCGTAAGCCCATTCAAGCAGCGCACCGCGTCCCCGTCCGGAAAAAGACCAAGCTTGACATAGTCGACGCCTCGCGCCGCCGTCGTCAGCACGGCGGTGGAGACAACCTTCTCCTCAAGCGGCAAGTCGCCGATAGTGGCACTGACCGGTACACGGCCGCCGACCGCTCTCACACAGACTTCGATCGACTTGAGATCAAGCGCGCCGAGAGCCCCCCGGCCGGGATCTTTGAGATCGACGATATCCGCGCCCGCGCCGACGGCGATCTCGGCCTCGGCCTCATTGCGCACGCTTGCCAGAAGCAGTGTCATCGGCAGGCTCTGCCGGACCACAACAGGCAAACCGGCGCGATCATCAGCGGAACAGCCAGTTGAAGATGCCGCCGGTTCCTTCGCCGCGCGGCCCGCGGCGGCGCCTGTCGGAGCCCGAACTGCGCGCCACCGGTGTGCTCCTTCTCACGCTGCGGAGCTTGATTTCATTGGCGTTCCCGTCGGGGTCGGTGACCACCACGGAAACGGCCTGCCAGTTCCACTGGGCCGTCGCGTCTCCCCAAGCATGAGGCTCCACGGCGACGACTTTCTTGGAATAGGTATCGACGATGGCGACATATTCGAGACCCGTCCCCGCGCTGTCGCCGAAATCGCCGGCGTAATACTTCAACAGGCCGATGCCTTTGAGCGCATTCTTCAACAGTTTCCACTCAAGGATCTTCGGCGTGCCGGTACCGAACATCTCGAGCTCGACCCTGAGGCCTCGGTAATCCGGGTTACTTGCGATGTACCGGCCGGGTTGCGGCTCTTTGATCGACCAGCCTTCGACTTCCTGTCCGATCACGCGGCCTTCCTCGGCGGGCACCTCCTGATCGAGACGCTGGAGGGCTTCTCTGCTCTCGGTCTGGAACGGATCGCTCGCCAGGGCGGTGCGATAATCGACAATCGCTTGGTCTGGGAGTTCCAGAGCTTCGTAAACATTCCCTCTGACCCTCAGCGCGAAGGGATCGGTGTTTGCAAGCGCAAGCGCCTGATTCACGTCGTTGAGCGCGTCTTCATTGGCTTCCGTCTTGAGCTTCGCCGTCGCGCGCACGGCGTAAGCGCGCGCGTTCTGGGGATCGATAAAGATGGCGCGGTTCAGATCGCCGATAGCGTCGTCGTAGCGGCGCGCCCCCATGAACACTTCGGCACGCTCGATATAGGCGTCCACCAGATTCGGCTTTTCCTCAATCACCTTGTTCAGATCGTCGAGCGCGAAATTCAGCTTCTTGTCGCCGGTATAGGCCCGCGCCCGGACAAAGAGGATGTCGGGATTGGGAACCTCCGGTTCGAGCTTGAGCACCTGGGTCGCGTCTTCCACCGCCTCGCGGTCCTTGCCAAGGGCAAGATAGGCATTGGCGCGGTGGCGGTAGGCCGCCACGTATTTCGGGTCGAGGCTGATCGCGCGGGTGAGGTCGCGCACGGCGGCGTGGTAGCGTTTCAAATCTTCATGGGCCTTGCCGCGCCCATTGAACGGCACCGCGCTCTGCGGCATCAGTTCGACCGCCTTGCGATAATCCTGAAAAGCGAGATTGTGCCGGCCGAGCGCCATGCGGGCGTTGCCGCGATTGTTATAAGCGGCGCCGTAACTCGGCGAGAGCGCAATCGCGCGGTCGAAGTCCTTTATCGCTTCCTCGGGATGGCCCAAATCCATGAGCGCGTTGCCGCGATTGTTGTAGACGGCGGGATTCTCGGGCGACAACTGGATCGACTGGTTGAAATCGGCGACCGCCTCCTTGGTCCGGCTCAAGCGCCATTTGGCAACGCCGCGATCGCTATAGATGCTGGCCTCGATGAAATCGGCGATCTCAGGCGCGGCAAGCGCTTCGTCATAGAAAGCGATCGCCTTGTCGTATTGCCCGCGCATGAGCGCTGCGGCGCCTTCGCGGGCACGCAAGAGGGTCGCATCGTCGGCCAGGGCGGCAATCGGCGCGCTCACGGCGATGAAGGCCGCAACGAACAAGCCAATTTTGCGTTGCCAGGAATCCGTCACCACGCCGCGGCTGGCCCTTTCCTCATAGCCCCTGCTCCATGTCCCCCATAAGTCCGGAGTGTGTCAACAACGGGTCACTCCGCCTCAGGCGAGCCGGCAGAGACCGCGCCCGGTCCTTCGCGCTCCGCCAATATTTGCAGCGCGTGAAGCACCTCAGGCAGCGTCTCGGGCAGGTCCTCGGCGATAAGCCCGGGACCGAAATCGGCGGCCGCCTTGCCGTGCAGCCAGACCGCGGCACTTGCGGCTTCGAAGGCGGGCATCTTTTGCGCGAGCAGTCCAAGCACCATGCCCGCTAGCACATCACCGGACCCGGCGGTGGCAAGAAATGAGCTGGTGGTGGCGTTGATCGAGGCGGTTCCGCCGGGCGTGGCCACCACGGTATCGGCGCCCTTCAGCACCACCACGGCGCCCGCGCGCGCCGCCGCTGCGCGCGTCCGCTCCAGTTTTGGGGCGGCAACCAGATCGCCGAACAGGCGCGCGAACTCGCCGTCATGCGGCGTGAGCACGACAGGCGCGGCGCGCGCGGCGATGGCGGCAAAGAGCGGCTTCGGGTCCTCGGCGAAAGAGGTGAGTGCATCGGCGTCGAGCACGCATGCCGCGCCGGAGCGAAGCGCGGCCATGACCAATTCCTTAGTGCGTTCTCCGACGCCGACGCCGGGGCCGACCAGCACGGCGTTCTTGCGCGGATCGGCGAGAAGGGCCGTCAGGCCACGGGCATCGTCGGCCTCGCGCACCATGATGGCGGTCAGCTGCGCGGCATTGACTTCGAGCGCGTCGCGCGGCGAGGCAACCGTGACAAGCCCGGCCCCGATGCGCAGCGCGCCGCGGGCCGCGAGCCGCGCGGCCCCGGTGCTATAGACCGGGCCCGACACGGCGACGGCATCTCCGCGCGAGTATTTGTAGCTTTCGGGATCCGGCCAGAAAAATTTGCCGAGCCAGAGCGCAGGCTCATTAACGAAGGTGTCGGGCGCGATGACGGTCAGAACGCTCGCTGGAATACCGATATCGGCGAGACGCAGCTCCCCGCAATGAGCCCGTCCCGGCAGAAGCAGATGGCCGGGCTTGAGACGAAAGAAGGTCACGGTCGCGTTTGCGCGAATTGCCACGCCCCTGACCTCGCCGGTGGTACCGTCGATACCGCTCGGCACGTCGACGGCAATGACAGGACGGTTCGACGCGTTCACGCTCTCGATCAAGCCGGCAAGCTTACCTTCCACGGGGCGGGCAAGCCCCGCCCCGAACAACGCATCGACCACGACATCGGCGTTGGCGAGGACATCGGCGTCGAGCGGACCTCTTGGACCCGAATACCGCGCCGCCATGGCGGCCGCGTCGGCCGGCAGCCGCGCTTCATCGCCATCGAAAGCAAGGCTCACTTTGTACCCTCGCTCCATCAGATGGCGCGCGGCGACAAAGCCGTCGCCGCCGTTATTCCCCGGACCGCAAAGAATGGCGACGCTTTCGTAATCGGGATGGCGGCGAATAACCTCTTCGGCCACGGCGCGGCCGGCATTTTCCATGAGCGTGGCACCGGCCACGCCGCCTTCGATGGCCAGCTTATCGGCGCGCCCCATCTCCTCGGCGGTGAGAAGTTCGAGCTTGGGGTGTCCGCGGGACCTAGAAAGTGCTTGAGACATGGGCTTGGAAATCTGCTTAATTCTTGTGCATATAGTCTAAGTCTTGAGCAGCCATCAATTTCCCGCCGCCGAGCCTATCCGCTCAATCCCCACAAGGTATTGAAATGTTTGATGAAACTTTGCCGCTTGAGGATTGGCATGGGGCGTGCTTTGGCTGGGCCACAGTCTGCGAGATTACGGATGGAAGCGCGCGGATAATCGATCTGCGTCCCCGGGAGGTGCATTGAAACAATGAAAAAGATCGAAGCGATCATCAAGCCATTCAAGCTCGATGAGGTGAAGGAGGCCCTACAGGAGATTGGGCTCCAAGGTATCACCGTGACCGAGGCCAAAGGCTTCGGACGCCAGAAAGGCCATACCGAGCTTTATCGCGGCGCCGAATATGTCGTCGACTTTCTGCCCAAGGTGAAGCTTGAGCTGGTGCTCGGCGATAACATGGTGGAAAAGGCGATCGAGGCCATTGTCGCCTCGGCCAAGACCGGGCGCATCGGCGACGGGAAGATCTTCATATCCAATGTGGAAGAAGCCGTGCGCATCCGCACCGGCGAGACCGGCAATGAAGCCGTCTGAGGAGAACGATCAGTCTAAGCCCGGCAATGGAATAGCGAGCTTCCGCCGCCAAGCTCTGAACGGCGGCTTTCCTTACACCAGTGACAGGGGAGAACAATGTCAGACGCCAAGAGTGTGACGAAGAAGATCAAGGACGACGAAGTCAAGTTCGTCGATTTGCGATTCACCGACCCGCGCGGAAAGTTGCAGCACCTCACCATGGACGCAAATATCATGGACGAGGAAGCCTTTACCGACGGCATCATGTTCGACGGGTCCTCGATCGCGGGCTGGAAGGTGATCAATGAGTCGGACATGAAACTCATGCCCGACCCCAGCAGCGCCGTGATCGATCCGTTTTTTGCTCAGAGCACCCTTGCCGTTTTCTGCGACGTGCTCGAGCCTTTGACCAACGAACCTTACGAGCGCGATCCGCGTTCGATCGCAGGCAAAGCGGAAGCCTATTTGCAGCAGACCGGCCTTGGCGACACGGCGGTCTTCGGCCCGGAGGCCGAGTTCTTTGTCTTCGACGACGTCCGCTTCGCGACCCAGCCGGAGCATTGCTCCTTCACGATCGACTCAACGGAGCTGCCGTCCAATACCGATACCATCTATGAGATGAGCAACAATCTCGGGCACCGGCCGCGCACCAAGGGCGGTTATTTCCCCGTGCCGCCGGTCGACTCCGCACAGGATCTCCGTTCCGAGATGCTTGCGACCATGGCCGAGATGGGGCTCGTCACCGAGAAGCATCACCACGAAGTGGGCGCCGCTCAGCACGAGCTCGGTATCAAGTTCGGTCCTCTGGTGAAAACCGGCGACGCCTTGCAGATTTATAAGTACGTCATCCATCAGGTTGCCCAGAACTTCGGCAAGACGGCTTGCTTCATGCCAAAGCCGGTCTTTGGCGATAACGGGTCGGGCATGCATACCCACCAATCGATCTGGAAGGGTTCGACGCCTGTGTTTGCCGGCGATCAATATGCCGACCTGTCGGACATCGCGCTGCACTACATTGCGGGCATTCTGAAGCACGCCAAGGCGCTGAACGCCTTCACCAACCCGACCACCAATTCGTACAAGCGTCTGGTGCCGGGTTACGAGGCGCCGGTGCTGCTGGCTTATTCCTCGCGAAACCGCTCGGCGGCATGCCGTATTCCGCTCGGCTCGGGCCCAAAAGCCAAACGCGTGGAGGTGCGCTTCCCCGATCCAGCCGCCAACCCTTATCTCGCCTTCGCCGCCATGCTTATGGCCGGCCTGGACGGGGTCGAGAGCAAGCTCAACCCGGGCGATCCGATCGACAAGAATCTTTACGATCTGCCGCCTGAGGAACTGGAGAAGGTCCCCACGGTGTGCGCGTCGCTACGCGAGGCTTGCGAGGAGCTCGACAAGGATCGCGCTTTCCTCAAGAAGGGCAACGTGTTCACCGACGATGCGATCGACGCCTATCTCGAACTGAAGATGGAAGAGGTCGAGCGATTTGAGATGTTCCCCCACCCCATCGAGTTCGACATGTATTACAGCGTGTAAGGCGGGACGGCCGATCATACCAAAAAGCTGGGGCGGCCACTGTCATGGGTGACCGCCCCGCTTAGCCCGGCCTGTCGAACCTTCTTTCGCGCTCCCCCCGGTCGCGCGGCGAGAAGGCTCCCGCCAGGCTCCCCCAAACTTGGATCGGCTTACATCAGCCGATAAGCCGCGTAGAGCAGCCCTCCGCCTACGACGACGTAGATCCACTGCTTGTGCTCCTCGTACCAGCCATCGACCATCGACGTCCGTCCCAAGACCAAAAAGCGTCCGAGCGAGAAGGCGATGAGTGTGGCGATGGCGGCCAAAAGCCAAAGAACGAGGTCGCGCTCCGATCCGGTGTGACCGGTATCGGCGAGAATCGTCTCACTGTTGCTGGCGCCCACGGTGATGAGAGCCCAGATCGAAGCTGCGCCAAGCAACGCCAAGGTGACGTACCGGATCACCATCACAAAAACTCCGCCGCTTTGAGACGAATTTTAGAAGTCGCCGCGTTAAAGAATTGGAAAAGCGGTACGCTTAAGGGAGTGTTAAAGCCGGTTGAGGGCTGAGCGTGCGATCAGTCCGAGAATGCCGATCCCCGCGCCTATCGAGCCGCGTAGCGTGCCTGAAATCTTCGACGCTCCGATACGCGGCCGGTATCGGACCGGCATTTCAAGCGTTCTCACGCTCGTCTTGGCCGCCTTGATCTGCATCTCCACGGTCCAACCGTATTTGCGGTCGGTCATATCGAGGGCTTGGAGCGTGCCGCAGCGAACGGCGCGGAACGGCCCGAGATCGGTATAGGCGGCACCCCACAAGCGCCGGATCAACCGGCAGGCGAGCCAATTGCCGAAACGCTGTTGCGGGGTCAGCGCACCCCGCTCCGGCCGCCCTCTGACACGTGAGCCTATGACGAGATCGGCCCGGCCCTCGGCGATCGGATTGACCAGGGACACCATTTCGCCGGGATAATCGCTGCGGTCTCCGTCCAGAAACACGACGATATCGGCCGTCCGCAGCGCGCCTATTCCAGCCTGGCACGCCGCGCCGTAGCCCCGCTCACGCTCTTGCACGACGCGCGCGCCGGCCCGCTCGGCGATTTCGGCGGTGCGGTCGCAAGAGCCGTTATCGGCGACGACGACCTCATCGACCCATTCGGGGATTTCGGCGATGACATGCGCGATCGCTCGCTCTTCATCGAAGGCCGGGATGACAACGCCAATGTGCAAGCCCTTGTACATGGCAATGCGCTTCTACCCCGCGAGCCGACGATTGCGTGTTCGTGCCGCCTCGACGGCAAGCGCGCCCCACACGGGAAGCCAAATGATCCACACGATCCATGTGGAGAACATCTCCGGCTGGTCGCGGCCGATGAAATAAAAGTCGAGGTAATAGAGAGGAAAGGTCGCGGTCAAAAGCAGGAACCCGGTCCAGGGCCTGAATGCGAGAAACGGCGCGAACCAGACCGCATACCAAGGAAACTGCGCCGGCGACAGAAGCACCAGTGCCGCCACCACGAGAC
>CAZFYL010000033.1:0-20963 GCA_964523345.1 uncultured Methyloceanibacter sp. | reverse complement strand
AGTAGCGCTTACCGCCGCCGCCGCCGCCGTAATAGCGCTTACCGCCACCACCGCCACGATAGGCTTTGCCGCCGCCGCCTCCGCCGCCGCCACGGCTCCAGTTGCCGCCGCCGCCGCCGCCTCGGCCGCCGCCGCTCCAGCCGCCGCCGCCGCCTCGGCCGCCGCCGCTCCAGCCGCCGCCGCCACCACCACGGCCGCCACCCCCGCCGCCCCAACTGCCGGCGCGGCCCGTCTGCGTGACGAGACCGGGGGCGGATTGGCCCTTCAGAACCGGTAGAGAGGTTGCCGCAGCCGACCCCGAGACAAGACAAGTGGCGATGAGCGTGCCTGCAAGGGCCATCGCCACGGATAGGTTGATCTTCATGGGTTCAACTCCATTCCAACAGGTGTGCTGGATAACACTTCGGGGAGGGTCTTGTTGCGCGCGATGACTCGAATAATTGTGATAGACGCGCGCCTGTCCTGGCCAAGTCGTGCCAGGCCCGAAGCTCATGTTCCTTAAGCTAGATCAAAAAGATGACCGCTTTAGGGTCATGCGGGGCCGGCGTTCGCCTTCGTCAAGAAATCACATCAATTTGAACTGGCGGAGACCTTCGCGGAAATCAGGCGAGATCGAAGCGATCGGCGTTCATCACCTTGACCCACGCCGCCACAAAGTCGGCCACGAACTTCTCTTGGGCGTCGGCGGCGCCATAGACTTCGGCCAAAGCGCGCAGTTGCGAGTTCGAACCGAAGATGAGATCGGCGCGGGTGCCGGTCCACTTCAGGTCTCCGTTTCCGCGGCCGTGTCCCTCGAACACATTGTCATCCGCGGTCGCTTGCCACGCGGTGCTCATGTCCAACAGGTTGACGAAGAAGTCGTTGGTCAAGGTCTCCGGCCGCTCCGTCAAGACGCCATGTTCCGACTTGCCGTGGTTGGCGCCTAACACGCGCAAGCCCCCGACCAGAACCGCCATCTCCGGCGCGGTCAGCGTCAAGAGCTGTGCCCTGTCGATCAGGAGCTCCTCCGCCGACACGGCGTATTTGTCCTTGAGATAGTTGCGGAAGCCGTCCGCGACCGGCTCCAGATAGGTAAAGGACTCAACATCGGTTTGCTCTTCCGAGGCGTCAGTGCGGCCGGGCACGAAGGGAACGGTCACGTCGAGCCCGGCCTTCTTCGCCGCCTGCTCGACGGCGGCCGAGCCGCCGAGAACGATCAGGTCTGCCAGCGACACTTTCTTGCCGCCACTGGCCGCTTCGTTGAACGCGTCCTGGATGCCGGCAAGGGTTTCGAGCACCTTTGCCAATTGCGCCGGCTGGTTGACCTCCCAATCCTTCTGCGGAGCCAGACGGATGCGCGCCCCGTTCGCGCCGCCGCGCATATCGGAGCCACGGAAGGTCGACGCCGAAGCCCAAGCCGTCCCAACCAGCTCGGAGATGGAAAGTCCGCAACCCAGGATCTTGGCTTTGAGGTCGGCGATATCAGAAGCGTCGATCAGCGCGTGATCGACGGCGGGAACGGGATCCTGCCAGATCAATTCCTCGGCCGGGACGTCCGGGCCGAGATAGCGCGCGCGCGGACCCATGTCGCGGTGCGTGAGCTTGAACCACGCCCGGGCGAACGCGTCGGCGAACGCAGCCGGATTTTCGTAGTAGTGCCGTGAAATCTTTTCGTAGGTGGGATCGACCCGTAACGAGAGATCGGTGGTCAGCATGGTCGGCACTTGCCGTTCCGTCGGGTCGTGGGCATCCGGAATCGTGGCGGCGTGGTTCTTCGCTTTCCACTGATAAGCACCGGCCGGGCTTTTGGTCAGTTCCCAGTCGCAACCGAACAAGTTCTCGAAGAAATTGTTGCTCCACTTAGTGGGTGTCTCCGTCCAGGTGACTTCAGGGCCGCCGGTGATCGTGTGTCTGCCGTGGCCCGTGCCGTGCGTGCTCCTCCAGCCCAGGCCCATCTGCTCGATGGGCGCCGCCTCCGGTTCCGGGCCGACCAAGCTCGAATTGCCGGCGCCGTGGGCCTTGCCGAAACTGTGTCCGCCGGCGATGAGCGCAACCGTCTCCTCGTCGTTCATCGCCATGCGCTTGAAGGTCTCGCGAATATCCTTTGCCGCGGCCAGCGGATCGGGCTTGCCGTTCGGTCCTTCCGGATTCACGTAGATGAGACCCATCTGCACGGCGGCGAGCGGGTTTTCCAGCTCACGGTCGCCGGTGTAGCGCTCGTCGCCGAGCCAGGCGTGCTCCTTGCCCCAATAGACCGACTCGTCGGGCTCCCACACATCGGCGCGCCCGCCCGCGTAGCCGAATGTCTTGAAGCCCATCGACTCGAGCGCGACATTGCCGGACAGCACGATGAGATCGGCCCAGGAGATTTTCCGGCCGTATTTCCGCTTGATCGGCCATAACAGCCGCAGCGCCTTGTCGAGATTCGCATTGTCCGGCCAGGAGTTGAGCGGCGCGAAGCGCTGCTGGCCGGCGCCTGCGCCGCCGCGGCCGTCGCCAATGCGGTACGTGCCGGCGCTATGCCACGCGAGACGAATAAACAGCCCGCCGTAATGGCCGAAATCCGCCGGCCACCAATCTTGGCTATCCGTCATCAGCGCGGTGAGGTCTTTCTTTAGAGCCTCGAGGTCGAGCGTCTCGAATTCTTCCGCATAGTCGAACGTCTCGCCCATGGGATTGGACAAGGAGGAGTTCTGGTGGAGGATCTTGAGGTTCAACTGGTTCGGCCACCAGTCGCTGTTCGAGATCATGCTGCTATTGGTCGCGCCGTGCACGACCGGGCACCCGCCCCGTTTTTCGTCAGTCTTTGCGTCCATGGTTTTGTTTAGACCGTGTTCTAGTTTGCTTCACGCGGTTCCGGACGGAACCTGAGATGCAAGTATGGTTCAGATCAGCGAACTTCCAGGTGCGGAAGCGGCGATCGCCCAAAGCGAAATAGCGACCCCCACTGACGTAAGGACCGCTATTTCAAGCGAAAACTTTGCAATCGACCTCGCTTGATTAAGCGCGGTCCAGCTCGGCGGGCAGATAGCTCGTAACTTCCATGCCAGCCTCAGACTCGGTGATCTCGGGTTTCAGCCACTCTTTCATGATCAGTCTCCTTGTCGCGAAACTCAATAGGTAGATAATGACGTGTGGGCGTGAGGATGGCATGACGCGGCCCTGAACATGCCCTGAACGCCACATTAAGAGATTCTGACAGACTGATCCCGGTCAGCGCCGGCGCCGGTCAACTCCCCGCGGAAATCGCGCTCTCGTCGAGCGGATCGTGGGTGGTGAGAACGAGAATATCGTTGCTGGCGAAGCTGAGAGACATTGGCCGCACCACGCCGGGCACGATGCCGACATCGTAGAGTTCGCCCACCGGCCCGTCGACGCGGAACCAATGCACGCAGGTCCCGGTGTTGAGGTCGATCACCTGCACGCCGCACCAGGCCTCGGAATCGGCCTCGGCAAGTTTCTTATCGAGCGCCCTCCCCGGTCGTCACCAGCATCGCGCTGTGTTTGCTTGCCGCGGGGTTGATTTTGATAAATTTCCGGAAGCGCAGGGACGCGTGAACCGGCGGCTCGCGTCACTTGCCGGTTCGCCCTCGGCCGGCCGCTCTCGGCCGCTTAGCCGCTCGGGCGCTTTGCTTCGGACTGCCCCGATTGTCCTTGCGGTCAATTCGTGCGGACATTGCTTCTGCTTGCCGCCTCTCCTTTTCTTCGCGGCGGACCTCGGTCAAGGCCGAGGCAAACAGGCCGGTCGGCACGGCCACGACCCCGAGCCCGATGATGAGCACGAAGAACGTGAAGACGCGGCCGCCGAGCGTGACCGGATAGGCGTCGCCGTAGCCGACCGTCGTCAGCGTCACCGCGGCCCACCACAGGCTGTGAGGAATAGAGGCAAAAACCTCGGGCTGCCGCTCGTGTTCGAAATAGTAGACGCCGACCGAGCTGAGAAAGAGGACGATCAGCGCAAGCCCGCCAAACAGAGCCAGCTCTTCGCGTATTTTAGAAAAGGTTCTGCGGAATCTCTCGGCGGCCGAGTGATACCGCAGCAACTTCATCGTCCTCAGAACGCGCAGCAGGCGGAGTGCCCTTATGCTTCGCGCACCGGCGCCAAGCCCGAGATAGAACGGAGCGATGGCAATAAGGTCGACGAAGCCCCAGAAGCCGAACACGTAGCGCCCGGGACGTTCGGCCGCCCAAATGCGCAAGATGTATTCGACGGTGAAGATGGCGACCACGACGATCTCCTCCCACCGGAGTGCAACGCGCAGATTTTCGGGTAACTCAGGTAAGGTCTCAACCGCGACCGACACGAGTGAGAGGAAGATGAGCACGTGAATGAAGATCTCGAATGGGCGCCCGTAACGGGGATGATCGCCGTCGAGCACTTGGCGGAGCGTAGCCCGCAAGCCCTTTGCGCCTTGCTTGTTCGAAGTCTGGACCGCCACCTCGACCCCCCAACCCTCCATGCCGGTTGAGGATATGACAGCCTGGGCGAGGAGGTAAGTGGTCTTGCTTGCCCGTTTCGGCAGCTAGACGATGCCGTCAGTGTTGAACACGACCGTTTGCACCTTCCAGGCCCCGTGCGTGTCCTTTTTCAAGACGATCGCTTGCTTGCCTCTGGTGCTGCCGTCTCTCGATTTGACCGTCCATTCCACCGCCGTGATGACGACGCCCAAATCCGCGCGTTCCTGGATCTGCCAATCCGACAGCGTGAGCGTTTCCAGGTCGCTGAACCCTTGCTCGACATAGTCCCTGATTTGCGCCAGCCCTTCGACCGGAGGATGGCGCGGCGGCATCAGGCGGCAATCCTCGGTCCAATAGGTCGCCCAGGCGTCGAGCTTTCCCTCGACCAAGGCGCGGCTCCAGGCGTCGATCGTGTCCTTGATAGCGGACGGGCTGGTTTCGCTCGGCTCGGCCATGACGCGCGATCTCCCAGACTGACCCTTGCTGTCCGGATCCCGAGTCTAAGACCTGATTCGCGTTCGGGTCAAAGCGCCAGAAAAAGCCCCGGCGCAGGGAGAAGAGGAGATGCGCCGGGGATTGGGAGTGTTTCTAGGCGTGCAAAGACTAAGCGGCGCGGCGCATAGGCGCCCTGTGCGCTTCATATTGCTCCTTCACCCAGCGCATGACGGGATGCTGGGCCCAACGCTCAGCACCGGCAATGAGAGCATCGGGAAACGTGCTATCTCGAAGAGCCGGTATCTCCTCAGAGCACGCGATGGGCGCCAGCAGGCTCGACACGGTCAGATCGGCCCGGCTGAAGCGGTCTCCGACGAGATATGGACGGCCATCGGCAAGCTGGCTTTCAAGCCAGTCAAGTTCGGCAGCTAGCGTCGCACGACTCTCCGAGGCGGCGTCCGGGGTAATGTCATACCTCCGCATGATGACGCGCCAAGTTACCGGCCACATCATGTTGCCAATAAAGCGATGCGAGATGGACGTATTGTAGTTCAGTCCGGATTTCGTCAGATGTGGAAACTTTGGGAGCATCTCGGCGAAGTACAGGCGACGCACGTGAACACCGATGACGTCATCGGCACGCTGCTCGATCTTACGGGCATCCGGTAGCGTTAGCTGCCGGCCAAGAATCTGCGTCCGTTCATCGGCCCAATCGACGATCGCGCCGCTTCCTTGCACCAATTCGCCGCCGTTCACGAGGATTGGAACCGTGGTGGCCTTTGCGCCGCCAAGCTTCGCCAGAAGCTCATGCAAGCCGCACGGCCAACCGATCTCTTGATAGTCGATTCCGTGCCAATCGAGGGCCCATCGTGCTTTTTCGCAGTAATGGGAAATCCCAAACGTGATGAGTTTTGGTCTGTCCTGCTTCATCGGACCCTCTGTCAGACTGGAAGCTGCCGCTATCGGCACCCCTGGGTTTCATTGCCGCAGTGTAGGACGCACTAGGACGGCGGTCCTGAAAGGCTGCTGAAAAAATATGAAATCCTCAAGGGCCCCGGCCGGGCAGGAAACCCCCGCCATGAAATACTAGACCGCCTTCCTATGTGCAGCGAGCGGAGGCTGCCATCCGGCAATTTGTGCTTCCTCCAGGAAGCGTTTGGCCAGGGCGGGGGGATGAGGAGGGAACAACAGGGGACGCGAAGGCCGCGCGCGATATTTCGCAATCTCGTCTTTGGCCTCGGCGACACGTCCGAGGCGGACGAGCGCGAGGGCGCGATAAACTTCCGCGCCGGGAGCCGTTCCAAGCTCCGTCAACGCCTCCTCGAACCGCTCATTGGCCCAAAGAATGATGGCGTAGAAATACGAGTAGTAAGACGGCCGCACGGGATGCAGCGCCATCGCTTGCTCAATCTTCTCAGTCGCCTCGGCCAACTTGCCGGATTCAAATAACGCCATCCCATAAAAAATCAGGCTGTCAGGTTCGCTTGGACTAAGCTCGAATCCTCGGCGTGACACAGTCAAAGCCTGTGCGACGTCTCCTTTAATGATCATTGCCTGACCCAGACCGCGGTAGGCTCTGGACAAGTTCGGATCCAATTGAATGGCGCGAGAAAACTGCTCTATCGCCTCGTCAAGCTGCGACAAATGCCATTCGCCGGTAAGCTGTACCCAGAGATCGAGGAAATTGACCCAACCAAGCTGTGCCCACGCCAGAGCATAGTTGGGGTCCCGGCGGATTGCCTCTTCGAGGTTCTGGCGGCAGGCGCGCGTCGCTTCAGCCGTGAACTGATGCTCGCTCATGGCTCGGAGCGTGAGCTCGTAGACGTCAAGGTCGCTCGGCGCCCGGCCCAGAGTCGCTTGTTTCTCGGTCTCATGCATGCCCACACGCACGCTCGCAGCGATTCGATTAGCGATGAGGCGCTGGGTACGGGGGATATCGACCGCTTTGGCAGAAAAGCTATCTCCCCAAACGACAATTCCCTCGCGAGCATCCACCAGTTGCACATCGACCACGATTTCGTTCTTGGCGCGCTTGGCCGTACCTTCCACGAGGTAGCGAGCGCCGAGTTGCTCGCCAAGCTCTTGCGCCCTGGCAGATTGACCTCCTAACGCGAATGACGAGCCCCGGCCTATGAGCCGGAGATCTCTATTCCGAGCGAGCTCATTGAGGAGCTCGCTGGCTACGCCTAAGGCCAGGCTTGTCTCTTCATTACCGGACAGCGATCTGAACGGCAGGACTGCAAGAGTCGGACGGCGGCACGCCGGCGTGGGCGATTCCTTCCGCTCCGATGACGTAAGGGTATAGCCCCGGCGCGGGACGGTTCGCAGAATGCGCCGCTCCTGATCGCCGATAACCTTGCGGATCTCGGCAATGCATTGGGTCAAGGAGTCTTCGGTCACCGCGACATCGTCCCAAACAGCGGCGATGATCTCGTCCTTGGACACCAGAGAGCCGGCGTTTTCGGCGAGCACGCGCAGGACGGCGAAAGACCGTGGACGCAAATCGACATGCTGGCCCGCCGCCCCCCGCAATTCTCCTGCGGCGAGATCGATTTCATGGAACGGCAGCTTCACACGGCGTCTTGGCATGGCAGACGGGCCGGTCATCGTGCGCTTTCAGGCCAGTGATGAACCAATACTCTCGCGTTTTTTATCTAAATCAATGCCTTCCGTCGGTCGAAACAGGGCAACCTTAGCTTGTGTCCGTGTAACTGGCGTGTCCGCCACGATGCACGGCGCACGAAGCTGAGCGAACGAATCGGGCATATCAGCATCCTGGCGCAAGCGCGAGCAAACTAACAAACCGTTTGACTTGGAAAGGTTCCCGCTGTGGATTGCTTGCGACGCGGGGGGTCAAACTTAAGGGGATATCTTCATGCGACGTTCGATGTTCATCGTTGGGGCTTTGCTCGCGGGGTTTGTTTTTGCGCCGAAACCGGCCAACGCCGGACCGGCTTGGGGCTGCTCGGCCGCCGAGATCTTCGAGTGCACGCCGGTTGCCGGCTGCGCGCGCGTATCGGCCGCGCAAGCCAACCTGCCGCCGTTCGTGACGCTCAATGTCAAAGAGAAAAGGTTGCTGTCCGGGCTGTTCGGCGGGGAGGGACTGTTCAACCCCGGCGACGTCTACGAGGATCCGAAAGTGCTCATTCTCCACGGCAGGCACGAGCTCCTGACCTGGACTGCGGTGGTGGACAAGGGAACGGGCCAGATGTCGATGTCGATCGCCAATCTGGGCAAGACCTACGCGCAGTTCGGATCCTGCACGCCGCAGCCTTAGCTCTTCGAAGCCGCCAGCGTCTTAAGATATTGCGTGGTGGCGTCGGCCAGCACGTCGCGATGCAGACGGTCCCGCTCGCCGAAGATCGCGTGCGAGGCTTGCGCGTCGAGCATGGTGGTGCCCAGGCGCTCGAAGGCTGCCTCCAGATCGTCGCCGTCGAAATAGACGATGCGCCGGTCGCCTTGCAGCGGCGTGTCCAGAAGCTCGGCGAAATATTGCAAGAACAGCTCGCCTTGGCGCGCCATGTAAGGACCGAGCACGAGCACGCGCAATTCCTTCCATTGCGCTTCGGTCAAAAGCTCTTGCCGGATATGCTTGACGATGTGGTTGCAGGCCTCGAGCTGGGCGTGCGCGGCGGCGGCGAGCACAGGCCCGATATCGGCGCCGACCGATTGGGCAAAACTGTCGAGCTCGCTTCGCGACACGCGCCGCTTGGCGATGACGGTATCGAGCAACGCCGTGACCTTGTGATAGATCTGGCACGGCCCCGCCAGGATGCCCGCTTTTGTCTCTTCGTGCGTGTCGAGCGCATCGGCTGAGCCTTCGAGGCTCGTACGATAACTCTCGAGCTCGGCCAGGACCGAGTCGGGGAGTGCGGCGTCGGCATGATCGTGCAGCAGGCAATAGACGGCAAGCGGCATGTGGCCGAGCGTCTTCATCTTGTCGTAGAGCGGCGGCATCAGCCCCGGAAACCGCTCAAGCGCCCGGTCCCGGCGGAACAGGAGAAGATCGTCGTCCTGAATGACGATCAGCGCCTCTTCCTTCTGCCGCTCGACCGCTTTGGCGCGCGCTGCGTCGTAAATATCGATGAAGCATTGGTCGAGATGAGAAAGTTTCTCGCTGTCCACTTGCTGTCTCCTGGTCCATCGATCCGGGCCTGGGGCAAGTTTACAACCAAAGCGGTAAAAAGCAGTCATGCCGGCGCCGGAATCGATCGCGCAAATCGCCATAAAGCCGGCCTTTAACTGTGCGAAGACCTGTGGCGCGAAGGGCAGGGGCGCCGCTAACCGAGGCGTGTGCCGGGAACTTGACATAACGCCGGTTCCGGCATCTTTTTCCGCCAACGCTTGGGGACCGATAAAGGCTCGCTGGCTTGGATGAATAAAAAGTCCGATCGAATCTTGGACCGCATGACGGCCGGATTCGGTGTCGAGAAGCTGGGCCTCCTCTCCTTACGCTATCCCTGGCTTTGCCTGGTGGCCGTGGTGATCGTCACGCCGATTCTGGCCTACGGGGCGAGCCAGCTTCAATTCTCCAGCGACATTCGCGAGATTTTCCGCTCCGGCGACCCCGCCTTTCAACAGCTCGAACTGGTCGAACAGCGATTCCCCGGCCGGCAGTACGACATCGACCTCGTTGTCTCGTCCGAGAAACCCTTCGACCTCGACGATCTAAAGACGCTGAAGCGGCTCGATACAGAGCTCAAGGCGGAAGACGGGGTTCGGGGCGTGGTGTCCATGTTCTCCGCGCTGCAAATGCCCAAGGAGGAGGACGACCCGCCCGAACCCCTGTTTCCGGACGATCTGAGCACGCTTAAGAACTGGGACGATTTGCGCGCGCAGGCGATCCGCAATCCACTCGTCGCCGGTCAGCTCCTGTCCGACGACGGCAGCTTGGCCGTGTTCACGATCTCTTTGAAAGGGAAGTCACGCAGCGAGGCGGAAGACCGCCGCCTGGTCGACGAGATCAGGGCCAAATCCGGACAGGTCCTGGCCGGCACCGATCTCAAGGTTCGCCTCACCGGCCTCTCGGTGCTGCGGATCGAAATCATATCGGCTCTGGTCCGCGATCAGAGATTGTTCAGGCTGCTCGCGCTTGGCGTCGGGCTGGTGATCTCCTGGATCTTCTTCCGCAGGCTGTCCTTTGTCGGGGTCGCGGGGCTGCCGGCCGCGATTGCCGTGATTTGGCTGCTCGGCGGCATGTGGCTCTCCGGTCAGGAAATCAACCTGCTGACCGGGGTCGCTCCGACCATCGTGCTCGTCATCGTGTTCTCGGACTGCTTGCATCTCCTGTTTTCCATACGCGACAACATCAGGCGGGGCGCCAAGCTCGAAAAGGCGATCGAAACCGCCATCCGCCGGGTGGGGCCGGCTTGCGTGCTGACCTCGCTCACCACCACGCTGGCTTTGGCGTCTCTGATCTGGGTGCCTCATCCGTTCGTGTCGAGTTTCGGCATCACGGCGGCGACCGGCACGGTGGTGGCGCTGTTCGCCACGCTTCTGCTGGTCCCTGCGCTGTCTTTATTGTTCTTGCGGGGTTACGCCAGCAAAGCGAAGCGGAAGCGCGAAAAGGACCCGGTCGGTGAGGCGATCGACAACGTGTGCAAGTCGGCGGCCAATTGGGCCCTGGCCGCGCCGCGCACCATCACGGCCTTAGGCGTTCTGCTCGTGGTGGCGGGCGGCTCGCTCCACGCGCTCAACGCGCCGCGCTACAGCTATGCCAGCAACCTGCCGCAGAACCATTCAGCGCTCGATGCGCTACATGCCATCGACAGCAAGCTCGCCGGAGTGAACATGGTGCAGGTGCTGATCGATTGGCCGGAAGATCACGATCTGCTGTCCTACAGCACGCTTGAGGTGGTCCGCGAAGTTCATGACATCCTCGCGCAAGAACCCGAGCTTGGCGCCATCACCTCGGCGCACACGATCGAGCAATGGCTGGGCGGCGGGGAAGACGTCGAATTTCGTCTGCTCGATTTCCTCAAAGGCGCCGAACAGACGTCGCTGGTCAAGGGGCTCGCCGATCTGGAGGACAATTCCGTACTGATCACCGCGCGGTTCGGCGACCTGACCTCCGATCAGCTTGATCCGATGCTCGATCGGCTGGAACGCCGTTTTCAAGGCGTTGAGAAAGCGCATCCCAAGATTCATATCGCCGTGACGGGTCTGGTGCCGATGTCGGCGCGGGCCAGCCATCAAATGATTCAGCAGCTCAACTGGAGCCTGATGGGCACAATCGCCTTGATCCTCATCCTCATCGCGATCGCCATGCGCTCGGTCAGCGCAGGCCTTATCAGCATCCTGCCCAATTTGTTCCCCATCGCCGTAGGCGGCGCCTATCTGTACCTGGTCGAGGGCGGACTTCAGTTCACCAGCCTGATTGCGTTTACCATAGGCTTCGGCATCGCCGTCGATAACACCATCCACATGCTGAACCGCTACCGGCTGGAGCGGACGGAGAGATCCGGCGTGACCAGCGCTTTGCGCCGGACCATCGCCCGGGTCGGTCCCGTGGTCATCGTCAGCACGATTGTGCTCGCCGGCGGCATCGGCACGAGTCTGATGAGCGAGCTTCCCATGGTGAGCCTGTACGGCACGGTCGTGGTCATCGTGCTGGTCGCGGCGATGGTCGGGGCTTTGCTGTTGCTGCCCGCTCTCATGGTGACGGTCGAAGGCTTGCGCAAGACTTCGAAGCGGGCGGCGCAGCCCGTCGTCTAGCTTCTCGCCAACTTCGAGCTCTGCTGCTTTCCTCCGTTGTCTGCCGCGCCGCTAATAGTACAGAGCCAATCCGGCGGCGGCGAGGAGGGCAAGCGCGAGCGATCCGGCGAGAACCCAAATCAATCCGACGCGCCTGGCCTGACGCGCTTCCACCTCGTTGAGAACGGGCGCTCCTGTGCGTGTTTCTCGATACATTCGCTCCTCCTTCTCGTTCAGCCCGTTCAGCCGATTCCGGTGCTGAAGCGGGCGCTAAGCGGCCGCGCCGCAAGCGCGATGCGGCCGCTTAAAACTCGGGACTAGAAAGTCCTATGCTGCGTGATGTCTATTCGACCGGGTTCCGTGGGGTTTGGCCGC
Organism: uncultured Methyloceanibacter sp.; assembly: GCA_964523345.1. GTDB lineage: Bacteria > Pseudomonadota > Alphaproteobacteria > Rhizobiales > Methyloligellaceae > Methyloceanibacter. The sequence continues at coordinate 9,023 of CAZFYL010000033.1, read as the reverse complement.
CGCCCGAATTGGCCGGCAAGGCCGCCTGTTTCTGGACCCAACCCTTGTTGCAGCCGGTCTTAAACTCGCGCTTGGAAATCTGTCCGTTTCCGTTCTTGTCCACCATTTCGAAGTTGAGGATATACGGCGCGGCATTTCCTTTGGCCTTGGTCCAGAGAGCGTCGCACTCCTTTTTATCGAGCACGGCGGAAGGCCGGCCGGATGAAGGAACGCCTTGCGTCTTCTCGGGGACCGGAGCGCCGCCTCCGGCATACGCGTAACCCGTCGCGAACAAGAGTGCAGATGCGGATATCGCCATTAGTGTCGGTCTCATTAGCACGACTCCTTTCTTATCTTTCTCGTCCCGCCAAACTGTGTGGAACATCGCCGAGCGACGCCATCGCCAACGATGTTACGCCGGAACGCCAGACTCACTGCCTGTCGCAGACGAGACGTTGTGTTTGCGGATTTTGCCCGACCATTTTGTGGACGTGCCGATTGCACATCCCAGGGAACGCCTGTGCAGGAAATCTCGCGATCGGCGACCGCAGATGTCACATGGCCGCGTCAGATATGTGCGTGCTGCACAATGCGTCCATGATCGGGCTTCGTTGGCGTTCACCCTCACACGTAGTAAGGATGACATATCTTTCAAGGGGACATTCACAACCGAGTGACGGTCTCGGCTTGAACAGAAATAACGGAGGAGAGATCGATGGACTTCGATCTGACCGACATCGTACTTCGTTCGACCGCCGCGGTCGTGGTCGGTATCCTGATCGGACTGAACCGGGATCTTGCCGGCAAGCCGATCGGAATGAGGACGCTGGCACTGGTTTCGTTAGGCGCCGCGGTCGTGTCCCTCGCCACCATTCACTTCAGGGATCTTGCCGATCATCCAGATGCGCTGAGCCGCGTGGTGCAAGGGATCATTCAAGGCGTGATGGGCGGTATCGGTTTTATCGGCGCAGGCGTGATTTTGCGCGATCCCAAGGCCGGCACGATCGAAGGATTGACCACGGCCGCAACTGTGTGGCTGACGGCCGCGCTCGGCATCGCTTGCGGGCTGGCCGCTTGGAAGCTGATCGCCGTCGGCGTGATCTTCGCGCTGATCGCTCTTTTGGGCATCTATTGGCTGGAGACCGCTTACGCCCGGTTTGACGTCCGGCGCACGAAGGCGCGCGGCAAGCGCGGGTGAAGTTGCGGCGAACAGCGTAGGACGATTTCCGCCGGCGAGCGCAAGGAAAGCTATTACGAGGGCTGAAGACCTATTCGGGGATCTCTTTCATGATGGCGCTCTCATGCCGTGCCAATAGTTCGGACGTGGTAGGCCAGGTGCGGTCCCAGTACGCGGCAACAAGCCAAAGTGCCGGGAAGGCCAGCACGAACAGCGCCCCGTAGATCAAAGTTCCCAAATTGGACATAGGAACGCTCCTATTGATCAGAAAGAAGCCCGGGCGCGTTTAAGCCGCCGCCTGCCGCTCGGCGCGCCGCTTCACACGCGAGAACGACCGGCCGGCGGTCGGCATCTCGCTCGCCTCATCGACTTGATCCAAAGCCCTGACCAGCGCGTCGAAGTGATAGTGAAAGCTCACCTTCAACGCATAGACGAACAGGATCTGCGGCTCGCTCCAGCGCGCCCGTACAATCCGTGAAAGTTGCCGCCGGTATCTGGCGCGCAAGCCATCGTCGCCCAGGCGCAGCAATTGGTAGGCGACAGCGGCGAATCTGAGATAGTTGAAAAAGCCTCGCTTGAGCCGGGCCCAGCGGTGACGCTGCCAATAGGGCAGCGTGTAGAGCGCGAACTTGAAGTTCTGATCCAGGAATTGCGCGTCCAGGGACTCGAAATAATGGTCGGCGTTGTAGCAGGTCTGCATCACCCGGATGAATCCGTTGCGCAGCTCGTCGCGCGACATGCCGAGCGGAATGACATTGGTGCCATACTTCTCGGTGGCGCGATCGTCGTTGAGCCGTCCCTCCGCGCGAAGCCGGTCGTATAAGGGGGTCGTGGGAATGGCATAGAGCATGCCGATAAGCGCGGATGAGATGCGCGCGTCGGAGAGAAACTTCGGCATGATGTCGAAGATCGAAAGCTCGTCGTGGTCGAAGCCGACGATCATGCCGCACCACACGTCGATCCCGTATTGCTGTACGCGGTGCACCCGCTCGACCAGCGTGCCCGCCTTGGGCCGGACGTTCTGAAGCTTCTTGGTCTCGCGGAGAGAGTCCTCGTTCGGCGTTTCGATGCCGATGAACACACTCTGGAAATTGGCAAGCCCCATCAACTCCATGAGTTCTTCGTCCTCGGCCAGGTCGAGAGAGGCCTCGGTGAACAGGGCGATGGGGTAGGCGCGCTCTTGTTGCCAGCGGACAATGTCGCGCAGCACTGGCTTGATCGCCTTCTTGTTGCCGATCAGATTGTCGTCGACGACGAAAGCGATCTTCAATCCGGCGCGCAAAAAGGCTTCAAGCTCGGCAATGACCTGTTCGCTCGTCTTGAGACGGGGGCGGCGGCCGAAGGTGACGATGATGTCGCAGAACTCGCAGGTAAAGGGACAGCCGCGGGAAATCTGCATGCTGCCGAACATGTAGCGCTCGGCCTTGAGCAAGTCGACGCGCGGCAGCGGCAGCCGGGTGAGATCGGTTTTCTCCGCCTGCTCGTAACGGGGCTTGTGGCGGCCCTGTTCCCACTCGGCCAAGAATTGCGGCCAGGTCTCGTCCGCCTCGCCGATGAACATCACATCGGCAAGATCCTCCAACAGCTCCGGTTCGACCGTGGCCATCGGGCCGCCGACCACGGTCATAAGCCCGCGCGACTTGCACTCCTCCAAAATCTCGACGAGCCGTGGGCCTTGAATGCTCATCCCGGTCAGGCAGACGAGATCGGCGCGGTCCAACCGGTCGAAATCGATATCCTCGACATTCTCGTCGAGCAGCGTCACGTGATGATGATCGGGAACGAGCGCGGCGAGCAAGGCAAGGCAAGACACCGGCAAGTTGGCGCGCTTGCCGAACAAGGGCATGCAATATTCCAACCCCCAAAACGAGAGTTGGAACCGGGGATTGATGAGGATGATGTCAGCCAATGTTCCGTCCCGACCAATGGTAGTGGCCTAGCACTAAACCCCCCGGAGAGAAAATGTTTCCGGCAACGGGCGAAGCGCTTTCGCCGAAAAAACCACATTCCTGCCAGACCGGGCCTTATTCGCGTCAAACAACGCAACGATTTCACCTCTATCGGCGTTCGGTAGCTAACTCGAATCGCCGTTGGAGGCCGAATTTATGCGAATTCAAATTGCGTTGATTGTCATCCTGCTGTCTTCGCCCGCTTTTGCCGTTCAGACCGTGCGCGCAACCTGGTATGGAAACGAACTGGCGGGTAACCGCACCGCGTCGGGTGAAATGTTCAATCCGAACGGTCACACCGCCGCGCACCGAACCCTGCCGTTCGGCACCTGTTTGCGTGTCGGCAATCCCAAGACGGGCCGTACTGTCGCCGTCCGCGTCAACGATCGCGGGCCCTTTACCAAAGGCGTCTCGCTCGATCTGTCCTACGGGGCGGCGCGAGCCATCGGCATGCACTCGACCCAAAACGTGACGGTCAACAAATGTTAGTCAGCTGTCTGCGGCCGTCATGCCGCGGGCGAAGCTGCTAAGCGCGATGCAGCGGTAAAACGCCGGCCTCGGGACCGGCCGCGCCGCTTGGCTGATCCGGCCGGCTTGCGCTGCTGCTGTTGGCGAAGCGGCGCGGACGAAGGAACGGCCAAACGGTGCTCGCCGACCGTAACGGTCGACCGCATCAATCGTTCGATCGCTTCAAGATATGGCCGCTCGCCGTGATCGCAGAATGACAGGGCGATGCCCCCCGCCCCGGCGCGGGCCGTGCGGCCGATGCGATGGACGTAGCTCTCAGGCTCGTTGGGCAGTTCGTAGTTCACGACGTGTGAAATGTCGGGGACGTCGATGCCCCGCGCCGCGATATCGGTGGCAACCAGAATTCGCACGCGGCCGGAGCGGAAGTCGTTCAGCGCCCGCACGCGCGCGTTCTGCGCCTTGTTGCCGTGCAGGGCCACGGCGTCCATGCCGGATTGCACGAGATTCCGGCAGACGCGGTCGGCACCGCGCTTGGTGCGCGTGAAGACGAGCACCCGATCCATGTCCCGGTCGGCGAGGAGACCGTCAAGCAATGCACGCTTCTCCTTGGTGCCGACGAAGAACACGCGCTGGTCTATGCGGTCTACCGCAATCTTGACCGGGGCGACGTCGACACGAACCGGTTGGTCGAGGATGTCATGGGCAAGCCTGGCGATCGGCGGCGGCATGGTGGCCGAGAACAGAAGGGTCTGCCGCTCCCGCCGGCATTGGGAGACGATCTTCCGCACGTCATGGATGAAGCCCATGTCGAGCATGCGGTCGGCTTCGTCGAGAACGAGGATAGAGACCTTGTCAAGCCGGACATGCCGCTGGGCGCAGAGGTCGAGCAGGCGGCCGGGGGTCGCGATCAAAATGTCGATGCCCGCCTTGAGCGCCTTGACCTGATGATGCTGGTTGACGCCGCCGAAAATCACGGCCGACCGCAATGGCAGTCCGCGCCCGTAGGCGGCAATGCGTTCGCCGATCTGACTCGCGAGCTCGCGGGTGGGAGCCAGGATCAGGGCGCTCGGCGCGCCCGGGAGGCGCGGCAGACGCTGGAGCGATAGGGTCTGAAGCACGGGTAAGGCGAAGGCCGCCGTCTTGCCGGAACCCGTCTCGGCGATACCGAGCAGGTCCTTTCCCTGGATGAGTAACGGAATGGTCCGCGCCTGGATCGGCGTCGGCTTGAAATGTCTCTCGGTCTTCAACGCGAGCCGCAAAGGCTCGACGAGGCCGAGGCCGTCGAATGACGTTTGTGTCACTAAGAGTCCTTACATGCCCTGACCGGCAGGGCGCATGTCATGCGCCAGCCGGAGCGGGGCTTTGCGCCTCACCCCACGCGCAATCTGAAGGGCAGACGATGATTGTGAAATTGTCTCGGGATGAGTCGCCGCTTGACTGCGGCAGCTACGCGCGATCGCGAGCAATCGATAGCCCCTACATGGCAACACTCTATCGTCATGTCAAGGACTTAGAGATAAAGCGGTTTTCTCAAAAGCAGAAGCTCCGCGCCGGGAGGCCCGCGCGGAGCTTCACGGCCAGCCGAACTCTCATTGGGGGGCATATTTGGCTGGCCCACTTGTGCCGTTAACGTGAGTCAGCCGCAATTGTTCCCCCGCGATCAACCTTCTGCCTGCTCCATTCCGTCACGGGACTTGTTCCGATGGGTTTATTCCAGCACGATGGCGGACACGCCATGGGCTGCACCGGGGGCATCGGCACACGCCATGACAGCGGACCAAGACGCGCGCCGCAACTATGCGGTCCTGCTCGGGCAGGGGATTTCCTTCGACGCCGCCACCGATTTGACCAGCGTCAAGCTTGTCCTGCCCTTCCTCTATACGACCGCCGGCGCGCCGGTGTTGTTCGCCGGGATGCTGGTACCGGTCTGGACCGTCGCCAAGAGGCTGGTTCAGGTTTTCGTCGCGCCCCTTGTCGGTGCCGCACGGTCCAACAAGACGCTGATGGCTCTCGCCAGTCTGGTGTCGGCCTTGGCCATCGTTCTGATCAGCCTCACCTTCAATACCGCCGGCGTCTATTGGCTGGTCCCGATCTTCCTATCTGTGGCCCTGATCATCGGTGCGGCGAATGGCGTGGGGTCGCTGGGATTCCAGGATCTGGTTGGGCGCGTCCTGTCCCCCGAGCGGCGCCGCAAATTGCTGTTCACCCAATCGAGTATTGCCGCCATGATCGTCGTGATCATCGCGTTCGGTTCGCAAGCGATCCTCAAGCCTGGAACGTCGCTCGCCGCGCATCAGGAGCTGATTTGGCTCGGCATCGGCTTGTTCTTGCTATCGGCTCTGACGATCATGATGATCCGGGAGCCGGCGAAGAGCCAACCTGGCGAGCGTGCGTCGCGCGACAAGCGCGGCGAGATCGCAGTCCTCAAGGACAGTTTTCAGGTTGCTTTCGCGCTGCCTTGGTTCGGCAGGTTCTTGATCGCCCGGACGCTCTATCTGTCGATCGAGCTCGCAATCCCGTTCTTCTCCGTGCATGCCGCATCGTTCCACGGTAACAGCATCAGCGGTCTCAGCGCTTTTATCATTGCCGCCAATATCGGGCTGATAGTGGGGCTTCGCCTGGGCAAAACTCGGCGAGCGCTCCGTCCACTGGATTCTGATTCTGGCGGCCGGCCTAACGTGCATCGGCGGCGTGCTGGCGATCGCCATCGAATTGAAGCTCATGTCGCAGAGCATTCTGTGCTACGCGATTGTTTTCGTGCTTGTCAGTCTGGGCGCACAAGGGGTCAAGAACGGCCGGACGCTTTATCTTCTCGAAACGGCAAGCGACAAGGAGCGACCCTTCTGCATTGCGGTCGCCAATCTCATGATCGGCATGGTGTCCATGGTCTTTGGGGCGCTGCTTGGCGTGTTGGCCAGCCTCAAGGGTGTTGGCTGGCCGATTTTCGCGCTGACGGTGCTGAACGTCCTGGCCGCGATCTACACGCTCAGGCTACGCCAAGCGCCCGCGAGACCGGCATGACTTAGGGCTTGATCCGCTCATGCCGGGAGCGGAAAGGCGTACGCTGACTCTAATGTCAGCCTATCGATGGGCAAGAAGCCCCTCCCGCCGGCCGGGCAACGCACGCAAAGTCGCTTGAGCTAGCGACCGGCGGTAGCTCTTTAGATCGGCAGCGTTCATCTCAAGCATGTCCGGCTGCCCAGCCTCGGCCTTGATCGTGACCGCAGGCCCGAGTTCGAGCGTGGTGCCTAGGCCGGCGTAGACATAACGGTCGGCGAACACGTCCTTCAGGATGGCGAAGGCCCGTTCCCCGGTGCAGTGATCGGGGGCGACGAACCGAACCTGCCACTTATCCCGCAAGTCCGTGGCGATGCGGCCGATCTCCTGCTCGGTCGCAGGCAAGAGATGAAGGCCGCCCATGACGAGATGAATCGGCCGGTCGAGCGCCGCCTTGGTTGCCGCGACGATCGCCTCGATCTTGGGATGACCGCAACCGACGATGAGAACGATGCCGTCAGGCGTGTCGATGGCCAGCGAGATTTCCTTGACCTCCAGATCGACGCCCCACAGCCCGGGCAAAACGATCAGGTGAAACCCTGGTGCCACCTCCGTGTGCTCGGCGATCCAGCTAAAACGCCCTTCGGGCCAAGCGCTGCCGAAGTGCAAGGTCTCGGGCGGGTTGCCGCCGAAATAGCGCATATCCGCCGGCAGCGCTTCGTTGCGTGGGTAGAAGGTGCTTGGCAGCGCCGCGCCGAACACGCCGAAATTCTCTTGCGGCGCATAGATCGTCACGTCCGGGTTGACGCGCAACAAATGATTCAGGCCGCTGGTGTGGTCGCCGTGCCGGTGCGAGGCGACGACAAAATCGAGCGTGGTGAGATCGACGCCCTTGGCTTTCACATTTGCTGCGAAGATCTCGGCATTGTTGCCGGTATCGAACAGGATGCGTTTTCCCCCGTACTCGATCAGCGCGGAGAAGCCCCAATCCTTGGTCAGGTCCGCGTCCTTGCCGAAGGCGTCATAAAGAACGGTGATCTCCGCCTTGTCCGGCGCAGGGCTTGCGGGCGATGTGTCTCCCGCCGCCCAACCGCTCGGTGCATGCAGCATGACCGAAAGGAAGGTGAGAGTGAAAAGGGATCGAAGTGTCATCTTGCGTCTCCCTCGCATGTGCCGCGTGCCCTATCTTAGGCCAAGGCTAGGAGAGGGGACAGCCGATGGCGGTTCAGGACCTAAGGAAGAACGAGAATACGCGTGGTCGCGGATAACGGGCGTTACCACCCGGGGTAGACGCGAATGGCAAATCCCATCGGCGGCCGCGGATAGCGGTAGTGCCGGCGCCAACCGTATTGGCGCGGCCGGTAGGTCTTCGCCCGAGGCTTCGGCTGAGGCGGTGGGACGAGGTCGGGATCGCCCGGCATCTTTACATCCGCCTCTGACTTTTGGTCCGCCTTCGCCGTCTGCTTCACCGAGCCGGTGATCTCCACATCTTTCGGCAGAAGCGGCAGTCTCGCGAGCGTGGCCGGCCCTTTCGACGGCTCGGTCCAAAATGCAAAGTTTGCCGGCTTGATCTCGGCGGCGGCGCCGAGGCGTTGAGGTTTCGCCGCCGGCGCGCCGTCAGGTTTTGCTGCCGGCCGATCCGCATCGGCAGCCCCGGCCCACGCTCCTGCCGAAGGGCAGGTCGGACGCTGCATGAGCAGGACGTTTCCGGTGGCCAGAGCCGTCCCGAACAAGCACAAGGAAAGCAACGTTCTGTTCATCGGGGACCCCGCAACAACCCCTTCGAACCAACTGGATGTGGCGCAGCATCCGCATGCGGCGCGGCTTGCTGACATGCTAGGGCGGCAAGGTTAACCAAGCCTAAAGCCGGCCCGGCCCTTGAGAACCGCGCGCGTCAGGACGGTGGCAACCGATAGAGGATCGGCGTGCGAGATAATCGGCTGTCAGGGTCCGATATTATTGCGGTGCGCGGCCCGCGCAAAGTCACGACGTTCAGTCGGAACTGCGTCCAATCAGATAGCCGATAACGAGGCCGATCCCTGCGGCCAGGACCACCGAGGCGACGGCATTCTCACGCAAAGTCTCTTCGGCGTCGCTTGCGGCATCCGAGACGACGTCGCGGGCGTGGTCCATCTGCCGGCTCGTCTGCTGGCCGGCACTGCGCGTGAGTTGACCGAGATAGGATGCGGCCGCGGAAAGCTGCTGCGCGATGTCCTCGAAGTCCGTCGAACCAAGAGACCTCCGCCGCTCTGTATTCAACCAACTGACCATAGAAGTCCGTGCTCCATTCTAGTGCGATCGAATTCGATTATAGACCAAAGCGGCAGATGTTCCCAACGGTAGAGCGAGCCCCGGGGTCGTTCTGCCCCGAACAGTGCCGTCCGTAGCCGCCTTAGTTTAGAAGAGCAGATAAAGAAGAATGATGACGACGAGCGGGACGCCCATCAGCCACA
>CAZFYL010000032.1:0-21079 GCA_964523345.1 uncultured Methyloceanibacter sp. | reverse complement strand
CCTCGCGGACCGCAAGCGTTTGGGCCGACTGGAGGAATCCCTTTAGCCGGTCTGAAAGTTTCTCGAAATCCATGACTCTTCCCTCTGCGTCAACGAGATGAGGGGTGTTCGGGAATGGGGGTTATAGCAGAGGCCCTTAACGGACATATAGCGCCCATACACCCCCGCAAAAAGGGGAAGCTCGCGCCTATTGCCTGTAAAGGAATTGCTGGAAGCCGACAAAAGTGTCGCGTATCGCCGGCACGCCGCCAAGCTCGTCCGCCGCCTCATTGATCGTGTGGTATTTCAATTCCAAGAGATTGCTGAGTTTCGCCTGATCCAGCTCACCTACACCATGCTGGACGTATTGCGCGAGAACGAAGTCCAGAAAAGCCTCAAGCTTCCCGTTATAGCGGGCAAATATCTCGCCCTTATGAGCCTCGACCCGGTCTGATCGCGTGATCGGAGCGAGCGCGAAGGCAATATAGGCCAAGACGTCGAACACATCGCTCTTCTCCGCATTGATCATGCGGCTGATCTCGGAGAGCTGTTCGGTGCCGAATCCTTTTTCGCTCAGGCTTTGCAGCAGCGCCTTGCGCGTGTCGGGCTTGCTCCATAAGCGCCGAAGCTCGTCCTCATCCTTAAAGTAGTGTGGCAACTCTCCGTAGAGCGTCTCGACCATTTGGTTGGCTGAGATCGGCTTGCCGTCAGGGCTCCAATAGGTCGTGGCCATCATGCTTTGGATGGTGCGCTCCTTTCCGTCGGCGAGCTTGATCTTGATCTTCTTTGGCCGCTCCGGCGGCTCGGGGTCGTAAATGACGTCCCCGCCGTCATCGAAACCTTTGTCCTTTTCCCGCTCTGGCCGAGGCTTGACCGGCTCAGGCGCCATCGGTTCGCCATCCCATTCGGGATCGTTGAAGTGCTCGTACGCCTTCACGAAGTCGTAGATGGTGAAATAGTCCTTGCCATCGAACAGACGCGTGCCCCGGCCGATAATCTGCTTGAACTCGATCATCGTGCCGATCGCCCGCATTAGAACGATGTTACGGATGTTGCGCGCATCCACCCCGGTCGAGAGCTTCTGCGATGTGGTCAAGATGGTGGGGATTGTCTTCTCGTTGTCCTGAAACGTGCGCAGGAACTGTTCGCCGCGTGCACCATCGTCGGCAGTAACGCGCACACAGTAGTTCGGGTCGCTGCTCGTCTTAAGTTGGTTGACCAGGTCGCGCACGAGAAGCGCGTGGCCTTGAGTGGCACAGAACACCAGCGTCTTCTCGCGCTGGTCGATCTGGTCCATGAACAGCTTCACGCGGTAGCGCTCCCGCTCCTCAATCTCGATGGTGCGATTGAATTGCGGCTCGCGATAGCGCTTACCTTCCTCGATCTCGCCTTCGACGACCTTGTCGTCAGGCGTGTAGAGATAATCGTCGAGGGTGGTGGCGATCTGCTTCACCTTGAACGGGGTGAGGAAGCCGTCATTGATGCCCTCTTTGAGCGAATAGGTGTAAACCGGTTCGCCGAAATAGGCGTAGGTGTCGACGTTATCCTTCCGCTTGGGAGTGGCCGTCAGGCCGAGCTGAACGGCAGGCGCGAAGTAATCAAGAATACCGCGCCAATTGCTCTCGTCATTAGCGCCGCCGCGATGGCACTCGTCGATGACAATAAAGTCAAAAAAATCCGGCGGGTAATCGCCGAAATAGGGCGTGGGCTGTCCATCCTCACCGGTGCCGCTCATGAAGGTCTGAAAGATGGTGAAGAAGATGCTGGCGTTCTTCGGCACGCGCCCTTTTTTTCGGATTTCGTCCGGCTTGATGCGCGCCAGAGCATCCTCGGGAAAGGCCGAGAAAGCGTTGTAAGCCTGATCGGCGAGGATGTTGCGGTCGGCAAGGAACAAGATGCGCGGACGCCGCGTGGGCTCGCGCGACAGGTTCCAGCGGCTCTGGAACAGCACCCAGGCGATCTGAAAGGCGATGGCCGTCTTGCCGGTGCCGGTGGCAAGCGTCAGGAGAATGCGCTGCTTCCCGGCGGCGATGGTCTCAAGCGCGTTCTCGATGGCGTTGTGCTGGTAGTAGCGCGTCTGCCACGTGCCGCCGCGCTCTTCGAAGGGAATGGCAGCGAAGCGGTCGCGCCAGAGGTTAGGCTTCTCGAAGACCTTGGCCCAAAGCTCGTCTGGGGATGGATACTGATCGATATGACCTTCCTTCCCGGTCTCCATGTCGATCTGGTAGATGCGACGCCCATTGGTGGAGTAGGCGAAGCGGGTTTGCAGCTTCTCGGCGTAGGCTTTCGCTTGGCCGACGCCCTCTGTGTCGGGCTTGTCGCGTGCCTTGGCCTCGATCACGCCGAGCTTGTGGTTGCGATAGGTGAGGACGTAGTCGGCGATCTCGGGCTTACCACGCCGGCCTGCGCCTTCGATGCGTCCAGGGCAGATCACCTCAAGCCTAACCCGGCTGTCAGCGATCACGCCCCAACCCGCCTCCCGTAGAGCCGGATCGATCAGCTCGGCGCGGGTCTCGGCCTCGTTCACTCTGCCGCCTCCTGAACTCCACTCGCAGGCGGCGCGGTCAGATCACCTGCGAAAGCTTTATTTAGAATCGCCTGTCTCAGTTGAGCGAGTTGTTCTCGGCGTTGCACATACAGTTTTTGCAGAGCCTCTGATTGATCTCTGAAAGCATCCAATACGCTCACGATTTCGTTCTGCGCTGGTCGTGGAGGAAGACAGACATGAAAGGCCTTGGCTTCGGGGAAATAAATCGTCTGATGAACCGCTCCGCTGGAGAACTTAAATATCTCAGAGCCTTGCGCCAGAAACAGGTACATGAGGAAGTATGGGTTGAGCTGATTAGAACATACCCAATTCACGAAGTCTTGGCTCGTTGCCATGGGACGACCCATGACAGTTACGTATCCAACTGACGCGGTGCGCGAAAGGCAGACAGTTTGCGCTGGAAGAAGACGCGCAGAGGAATTACGGAGTCCAAGAGCGTTCGTATTCGTCAACGTGCCGATAATTTCCCTGCCGTGGTTGGCTTTTGCGTCCCGAATGCCGATCCACGGAACGTCCCCACCCCAGTACTCAGGATGTCGCCGGCTTGGCGTATGCCCAGACTCCATGCGGGCCAGCTTGTTGAGGGGATACCATTTCCACCCTTTGCGTGGACTTGACAGGGGCATGCCAACAGAGAGGGATTTGCTCCCTTCTATCCGCCGCGTTGTTGCCGCACGCCCTCCCGTCCTAGTCGAGCCAGCGGCGGAGGACCGCGCTGAGTGGTCGTCCACATGAGGTTCTTTGGGCCAGTTACCCTGGGAGCCGCAAAAAGGCCGCATCGGATTGGCTTGATCAAAAAGCGAATTTAGGTAGCTCTCGAACAGCTCATGGGCGTTCTCGAGGTTCTTTTCTGCGTTGGCGGTTGCGGTCGCAAGCCCGGCAAAGGCCTCATCGAGAATGGCGACGACGCGCTGCTGTTCGTGCAGCGGGGGAACACGCACAATTTTCGCGTACACCTCATTGCGGTTGATCCCAGGTTTCACTCCTTTTGCGAGGGACGGCAGATCCTGCAAGCACAAGAGGTGATATAGAAACTGGAGATCATATTTGGCTTGATCGAACGTGACGAAGTAGGTCACGTCGAGGGGCCAAAATCTGGTTTCCGTCAGATTGATTTCTCCGGCGGAACCTTTGCGACCAACAATGATCGATGGCTTGTCATAGTAGTATCGATCGGCGCGGTTTTTGATGCCATTTGCACCATAAACGGCGTATTTTCCAGTGGGAGCTCGGACGGCTGGCGGCAGGGGCTTGCCGTACTCGAGCACCAGAATGTCACCTAGCCTCTTTTCTTCCCAAACCGGTTTCACAGCATTCTCTCAATGCTTTCGAGAATCTCGGCACTCTGCGTATCCAATGCCGCCATCTCAGCGATGATTTCTTTTGGATCGCGCAATTCGGTCTCTAGGACTCTGTTTGGATTCTTGATGGAGAGGTCGTAAGTCGTTGAGTCAATGTTCTTGATATCAACCGTCCAAGAGTTGTCGGTATCGGCTGACTTCGCCTGAAGAGCGACAAACTCGTTCAGATGCTCGTCGGTCAGCGGATTTGTCTTGCCCAGGGTCTGCGTCAAATTAGGCTGGTAGTACCAGATCTTCCGCGTCGGAGCGCCCTTCTCGAAGAAGAGGACTACGGTCTTCACACCTGAGCCTTGAAAAGAACCTTGCGGTACGTCCAGCACGGTGTGGAGATTGCAGTTTTCTAGCAGCTCTTTGCGTAACGCGATTGAAGCGTTGTCGGTGTTCGACAAGAACGTGTTCTTGATGACCATGCCGGCGCGGCCGCCAGCTTTCAGCGACTTGATAAAATGCTGGAGGAAGAGGTAAGCCGTTTCGCCGGTCTTAACCGAAAAGTGTTGCTGCACTTCCGGGCGCTCTTTTCCCCCGAAAGGAGGATTGGCTAGCACCACGTTGTAACGGTCCTTCTCCTGGATTTCTCGGATGTCCTCAGTGAGAGTATTCATGTGAACAATATTCGGCGCCTCGATCCCATGCAGGATCATGTTCATGGTGCCGAGAATGTAGGCGAGGCTCTTCTTTTCCTTGCCGTAGAAGGTCCGCCCCTGAAGCGTCCGCATGTCCTTAGTCGATAACTTCTCGCGGTCGCTGATCAGGTACTCAAAGGACTCGCACAGGAAGCCGGCAGACCCGCACGCGCCGTCATAGATGCGCTCGCCGATCTCTGGCTTCACCACTTGGATCATGGCGCGAATGAGGGGACGCGGCGTGTAGTACTCGCCGCCGTTCCGGCCGGCGTTCCCCATGTTACGAAGCTTTGCCTCGTAGAGCTCGGAGAGTTCGTGCTTCTGCGCCTGAGTGTTGAAGCTGAGCGCGTCGACCAACTCCAGCGCATCGCGCAGCGAATAGCCGCTCTGGAACTTGTTTTTGATCTCGCCGAAAATTTCGCCGATCTTATACTCGATCGTGTCGGCGCCCGTGGCACGCGTCTTGAACCCCTGGAGATAAGGAAACAGGTCGCCGTTGACGAACCCAATCAGGTCGTCGCCGGTCAGCGCCTTGTCGTGATCAAATGAGCCATCCCGCTTCTTCGGCGCGGCCCATGCCGACCAGCGATGGCGTTTGTCGAGCTTGAATTCGTAGTTCTTTCCTTCCAGCTCGGCCTTCTGCCGGTTGGCCTTTTCCAGGTCGTCCAAATATTTGAGGAATAGGAGCCAAGACGTCTGTTCGGCGTAGTCGAGCTCTGTGGCACAGCCCGCTTCTTTCCACAAAACATCGTCGATATTCTTGAAGGTCTGCTCGAACATCAGCCCTCCCCCTCCCATAAAGGCGAGCGACGTACCCGACAGCCTGAACAGGCAGTCCAACGATAGCAAAACTATGAGTAAGCGTAAGCCCCTTAGCTCACAGGGTCGGACGCGCTGTCGTCGGGCTGACGCGCCGCGGGCCCGTCGGAGCCATTCGACTCAGCCGCGCCTTCACGGCCGTTACCGCCACGACGGCGATCGCCACGGGCAGCCCGCGGTTTCACACCAGGTTCGCCGCCGTCCTCATTGGCGCTTTCCGTATTGGCGCTGTCGGCATTGGCGCTGTCGGCAGTCGCGCTGTCAGCATTGACGCTGTCGGCATTCGTGCTGTCGTCGGTATTGGCGGCTTCCGCGTTGGCGCTTTCTGCATTGTAGCGCGGCTGACGGTATCCGCCGCCGTTCGGCCCTTCGGGCTGATGCTGTCCCGGCTGCGGGCTCATCTGCGACTGTGCCGCCATGATGATGCGATTGTAATGCTCGGCGTGCTGGAGATAGCTTTCGGCCGTGACCAGGTCGCCCGAAGCCAGCGCATCGCGCGCGAGCGACATATACTTCTCGGCGATATGCGCCGCGGTCCCGCGGATCTTTACGTCGGGGCCGTTCGACTCGTAGTTCCGCGCCAAGGGGTTCTGGGGCTTGCGGCCCCCACGGCCGCGTCCCCTGCGATTCTGCTGTCCTTGCCTCATATCCCTTCTTTTCACTGATTAGCGGGCTATGCCCCGCATGCTTCCCTGCTCACGTCTCACGCCCTGCCCGAGCCTTGAAAAGGACATCGCGTCCGAAAGCTCAGATCGGCCGTGCAGTCATCGAAGCTGTCGCTGTTCTTGCCTTGTAATGAGTCGCTACTCAGGCGCTAAGCGTCCAAGAGTTCTTTCGCCAGGTCCAGCTAACCTCAATCTGATGGGCGGTTGAGCGTCTCTTGACCGTCTCGAGAGGCTTACGCCTTACAATCGAGGTTCAAGACAAACCGCTCGTGTTGCCGTTGCAACCAGTCAACGCGCTCTCTAAAGCGCGAATTAACCGAATAGCCATTCGCCTAAAACGAACCTAACCCGAAATATCGCCGTTTTCCAAGTCCTTTTTTGCCAGGAAATCGCGACTTAAATCAACGCCCGCGACCAGCACGCGCGGCCTTCCCGCGAGATCCCGCCGCACGCCTCCTCTGTCATCGCACTTGAGCCCTGCAGCGGCAAATATCTCGGCCACAGCCTCACCTTGCGCCGGTCCAATCTCGACCAGGAGCCTGCCGCCTTCGGCAAGAACATGACGGCTACGCGCGGCAATGCGCCGATAGGCCTCAAGCCCGTCCGCGCCGCCATCCAGGGCAAGCCGCGGGTCGAAGGCCGCCACTTCATTGGCCAGGCCGGGAATTTCTCCCGCGGCAAGGTAAGGCGGATTGGACAGGACGAGATCGAACGCGCCAACAGTCGCATCGAGCCAATCGGCGGCAACGAAGCTCACGCGTGACGAAACGCCATGACGGCCGGCATTGGCGGCGGCAAGGGTCAAAGCATCGGGACTGAGGTCGATGCCGACGCCGCAAGCGAGCGGCAGCTCGGCAAGAAGCGTCACCAGGATGCAGCCCGTGCCGGTGCCGAGATCGAGCAGCTTGAGCGGTTTTGCTTGCCAGCCTTTCATCGCCACCAGATCGAGCGCCGCTTCGATCAGCGTTTCGGTATCGGGACGAGGATCGAGCGCTTCCGGTCCAAGGGCAAAGGGGCGCCCGTAGAATTCGCGGCTACCGGTAATGCGCGCGACCGGCTCACGGTTCAAACGGCGTGCAATCGCCCCGTCAAGCCGCGCCGCAACATCGGGCAAAAGCGCCTCGCGGGCCCCCGCAATGAATGCCTCGTGACTGAGGCCCGCCGCATGGCACAAGAGCAGCCGCGCATCGAGCTCGGGCGTTTCGACCCCGGCCTGGCGCAAGGTTCCAGCGGCGGTCACGAAGGCCGCGGCAACAGTTCCGGCCTCAGGCATGGCCTTCTTCCTGCATCTCGGCGAGCTGGGTCGTCTGATGCTCGGTTACAAGCGCATCGATAATCTCATCGAGCGCAGGCTCCCCCTCAAGCACGAGCGGAAGCTGATGCGTGGTAAAGCCGATGCGATGGTCGGTGACACGGCCTTGTGGAAAATTATAGGTGCGGATGCGCTCGGACCGGTCGCCGCTGCCGATCTGGCTGCGGCGATCCTGGGCGCGTTCGGCGTCGAGCTTGGAGCGCTCAAGCTCATACAGACGGGCCCGCAACACCTTCATCGCTTTGGCCCTGTTCTTGTGCTGGGACTTCTCGTCCTGCTGGCTGACCACGAGCCCGGTCGGCAAATGCGTGATCCTGACCGCGCTGTCGGTGGTATTGACCGACTGACCGCCGGGACCGCTCGCCCGAAACACATCGATGCGCAAATCCTTGTCGTCGATCTTGACGTCGACCTCTTCCGCCTCGGGCAGGACAGCGACCGTCGCCGCCGAAGTGTGGATGCGCCCTTGCGCCTCGGTCTCCGGCACGCGCTGCACGCGATGAACGCCTGACTCGAACTTCAACCGGGCAAACACGCCCTTGCCGGTGATATTGGCGATGACTTCCTTATAACCGCCGGTTGCCGACTCGCTCGCCGAGAGCACATTCACCTTCCAGCCGCGCCGGTCGGCATAGCGCTGATACATGCGGAACAGATCGCCCGCGAACAGGGCCGCCTCCTCTCCGCCGGTGCCGGCGCGGACTTCCAAGATGGCACTCTTCTCGTCGGCGGCATCCTTGGGCAAGAGCTGCACCTTGAGCTGCCGTTCAAGTTCGTCGATCCGCGGGCCAAGCGCCTCAAGCTCCTGCTCGGCGAGGGCCACCATCTCGGAATCGGAGGCCGGATCGTCGATGAGCTGTTGCAGGTCTTCGCCCTCGCGAACCGCGCGCCTCAGTTCGGTGATGGTGGCAACGATGGGGTCGAGCTCGGCGAACTCGCGCGACAGCCGCACATAGTTCTCCTGATCGGCGCCGGTGGCCAAGCTGCCTTGCACCGTTTCCCAACGGGACACGAGCTTATCGAGCTTTTCAGCAGGGATCGTCGTCATGACATTCGGGTTGGTAATTGCTCAAAAGAGGCTCGGCAACAGGTCGACCTTGCAACTCCTTGCGAACCGGCGATCACTGCGGCGGAGGCTGGGAGGCGTCAGGCAGGCGGTCGGTCTTCTTGCTGCGCGGATCATCTGGATCGGTCGACTTGAATTCAGGCTTGAGGGAGTCCGGCAGGACCGGCGCATAGACGTATAAGACCCATCCCCCGGCGACCACCACCGAAACAATGAGGAGGCCGATCAGCCATTTCAAGAGAGCCGGCTTGCGCCGCTTGCTTTTGGCATCTGGCGCCGGCGCGGCGGTCTGATCGAATTCGGCCTGAAGCATTTCAGCCTCCGACGGTCCGGCCTGAGGCGGCTGCGCTTGAGGGCGGAGTTGGGGCGGCTGCGGTTGGGGAGCGCGCTGAGGCGGTCGCGGCTGGGCAGGGCGCGGCTGAGGCGGCCGCGGGCCGGGAGGGGCTTGGCCCGGCACCGGTCTTTGGGCGGGCGCATTCGGCCGCAAATTCTGCGGCGCCGGTTGCGGCCAGGCTTGTGGCGGAGGCCGTCTGCCTTGGCCCGGAGGCATCGGGTGTTGCGGCTGAGGCGCGGGAGCGGCGTTAGGGCGCCTCACCCGCGGCGCGGGCGCCGGAGCCGGGTTCGGCCATGACGGTTGCTGCGGCTGTCCCTGACCGGGCGGCCAGGCGGCACCGGCATTGCCGGGAGCAAAATCACCGGGATCGGGTGCCGGCATGACGGGAACCTCCGGCATCGGCTTGGGCTGAAGCTCGACAATCCCGGCCTCGATCTGCGCATAGATGCGCCTCAACAGCGGCCGAACATCGAGATTGAGCATCGCGCCATAGGCATTGACCACGCGGCACGTTTCGGCCCACGGGGGCAGCGCGTGAAGCGCACCTTGCTCGAGCGCCTGCACGACTTCGGGCCGCGTTCCAATTCTCGCAGCCAAGTCCATCTCTGACAGTGCTGTCGCGGCCCTCAGGTCTCGAAACAGCTCCGCCACCTCAGCATCATAGCCGGAGGGCATTCTTCTGATCCCGTGAATAGTCAGGCACCGCTAAGCGGCGTCCGGCTGCGAGAGTATCGGCACTCGAAGCGGCGCGGTCGGTATCGCACGGCCGATCTCTACTCAAGCTTGTCTCCGCCAACACAAGCCCAACCGCGTCCAGTTTGCAAGTTCGAGTAACAGTAGCACATTGGAACTGGTGGTGGAGACCTCTCATCGCGGCAAAATGCTAGACTTGCACCCCATGCTCGACCGCAAAACGCTTCAAATCCTCGCGCAGCGACGTGGCGTTCCTTTCAAGCAGCTCATCCAGGTGCCGGCCAAGGTTGCTGGCATCGAGCGAAAGGATCATGGCCTTGACCGGACCAACCGATGCGGGAGCCATAGAGATCGAGCGGAAGCCGAGCCCGATCAGCGCCATCGCTTCCAGCGGCCTGCCGGCCATTTCGCCGCACAACGTCAGCGGCACGCCGTGCCGCTTCGTTTCCTGAACGATTAGCTTAAGCGCCTTGAGAGCGGCCGGATTAAGCGCATCGAAACGCCCCGCCACGCGCGTGTTGCCGCGATCGGCCGCGAACAGAAATTGCATCAGATCGTTTGAACCGACCGAGACGAAATCGACCAGAGGCAGAATACGGTCGAGCTGCCAAAGAATCGCCGGCACCTCGATCATAGAGCCGACCATCAGCTTTTTCGGCTCCGGGCGTCCATGATGCTTGAGCATCGTCAGCTCACGGTCGATCAGCGCCCGCGCTGCTTCGAACTCGGAGACATCGGAGATCATCGGCAGCATGATGCGCAGCTCGCGGCCCGCGGTCGCCCGCAGCATCGCTCTCACTTGCGTACGAAACAGGGCCGGCCGGTCAAGCGACATGCGGATTGCGCGCCAGCCGATGGCGGGATTCTCCTCCGGGCTTGCGCGGAAATAGGGCAACGCCTTGTCGCCGCCGACATCGAGCGAGCGAAACACGACGGGCCGCTCACCGGCGGCATCGATGATCGCTTTGTAGAATCGGGTCTGCTGCTCAAGCCGAGGAAGCGTCGGCGAGATCATGAATTGAATTTCCGTGCGGAACAGGCCGATGCCGTCGGCGCCCGACTGATCGAGATGCGGCAAATCGAACAGAAGTCCGGCATTGATGTGCAGGGCCACCGGCTCACCATCCAACGTCACCGAGGGGACCGTGCGTAACGCGGCATACTGGGCCTGGCGCCTGGCGCGGAAGCGAACCTTGTCGGAATAGGCCGAAACGATTTCTTGGGTCGGCCGGACATGCAGCTCGCCGCCTTCAGCATCGACAATGGCTGCGTCGCCGGGCTCGACCTCCTCGAGCGCGCCCTTGACTTGGGTCAACGCCGCGATCCCGAGAGCGCGCGCCACGATGGCAACATGGCTGGCGGTGCCACCCTCCTCGAGCACCAATCCGCGCAGACGCTCGCGGTCATAGTCGAGCAACTCGGCAGCGCCCATGGTCCGGGCGATCACAATCGCATCCTGAGGAAGACTGCCGGTCGCCGCCGTGCCCACCTTGCCGGCGAGCAACCGCAACAGGCGATTGGACAGATCGTCGATATCGTGCAGACGGTCCCGCGCGTGAGGATCGGGCAGCCGCAGCATGCGCGCGCGAGTGTCGTTGCGCACGCGCTCCACCGCAGCCTCCGCCGTCAGACCGGTGAGCAGCGCCTCGTCCATGCGGCGCCGCCAGCCATGATCGTGAGCGAACATGCGAAAAGCCTCCAGCACCTCGCGATGTTCGCCAACACGAGCCATGTCGCCCCGTTCCATCATGGTGTCGATCATCCCGGTCAATTCCTCGATCGCCGCGGAAAGCCGGCGGCGCTCGAGCTCGACGTCTTCGGCGATCAGGCGCGTGACCACGATACGCGGCTCGTGCAGCACCACATGGCCGAGCGCGACCCCTTCGGACATGGTAACCCCGGTGAATCCCGCGGTGCCCTCGCGCCGCTCCTCCGCGGTCACGCCTTCGGCGACGAGGCCGCCGGAGGCGATCATCTCGGCCAAGACCATGGCGGTGGTCTGGAGTGCCTCTACCTCTTCGTCGCTATAGTGCCGTTTGGTGCGGTTCTGCACCGTGAGCACGCCGACGGTGTGTCCTCCGCGCAGGATCGGAACGCCGAGGAAGGAATGATAGATTTCCTCCCCCGTCTCGGGGCGATAGGAGAACGCCGGGTGCTCCTGGGCATCGGCGAATTGCAGGGGTTCGGCCTCCTCCGCCACCAGGCCGACCAGACCCTCACCGGGCCGCAAATGCGTGTTGTGGACGGCGACCGGGTTAAGACCCTCCGTGGCGAAGAGTTCGAGCGCGCTGTCGCGGCGGCGCAGATAGAGCGAACACACCTCGGCCACCATGTTCGAGGCGATCAGCACCACGACCTTGTCAAGGCGGGTCTGTGCGCTCTCATGCGCCGCCATGATCTCGCGAAGGCGGCGCAGCAATTGTCTTGGAGCGCCAATTGAGACAGCCATACCTAATAGTCCTCGCCAGACGGCCGAGCGGCGGACCCCGCAGTGTCAGAGAGCTTCAGTTTAAACGCCAAAATGGACTAGCTGTTGTCCAAACCGAACAAGGAATGCAGGGTCCGCACCGCAAGCTCGGCATAGGCCGCGTCGATCAGTACGCTGATTTTGATCTCGGAGGTCGAGATCGCCTCGATATTGATGCCCTTTTCGGCCAGCGCCCGGAACATCTGTGCGGCGACCCCGGCATGGCTCCGCATACCGACGCCTATCGCCGATACCTTGGCGATGTCGGTGGAGCCGCGCAAGTCCGAATAACCTAGGCTATCCCTGGACTTACGCAGGACTTCCAGGGCGCGGTCGAGATCGGCACTCTGCACCGTGAAGGTGAGGTCGGTATGACGGCCGTCCTCCGAGACGTTCTGCACGATCATATCGACATTAATATTGGCCTCGGCCAGCGAACCGAAGACCTGCGCGGCGACTCCCGGCTTGTCGGCGATCTTTAGCAGCGTGACTTTGGCCTCATCGCGCGCATAAGCGATTCCACTGATGACGTTCTGCTCCACGATTTCATCCTCATGGCAAACAAGTGTTCCAAGCTCCCGCACGGCATCGGTCCCTTTGCCGCCGAGGTCGGGGGGATCGAAACTCGAGCGCACCAGCAGCTTCACGCCCTTCTGCATGGCAAGCTCGACCGAGCGGGTCTGGAGCACCTTGGCCCCTTGCGAAGCCATTTCTAGCATTTCTTCGTAGGAAATGCGGGGAAGCCGGTGGGCCTTGGGCACGACCCTTGGATCGGTCGTATAGACGCCGTCGACATCGGTATAAATGTCGCAGCGGTCGGCCTGAAGCGCCGCCGCCAGCGCGACTGCGCTGGTGTCAGAGCCGCCGCGGCCAAGCGTCGATATGCGGTTTCCCGGCGCCAGGCCCTGGAAGCCGGCGATGACGGCGATTTCGCCGTCCGTCATCCGCGCTTTGAGGTCTTCGACGGCGAGTCCGATGATCCGGGCGGCGCGATGGGCCGCGTCGGTCTGGAGCGGGATTTGCCAGCCCTGCCAAGACCGCGCCCTGAGGCCCATGGATTGCAGCACTAACGCAAGAAGGCCCGACGTGACCTGCTCGCCGGAGGATACGATGGCATCGTACTCGCGCTCGTCATATTGGACCGACGCCTCGCCGCCATTTTTCTTCCGCTCCACCAGGCCCCAGGCCTCTTCAACCAAGGCCACGAGCCGGTTGGTCGCGCCGGCCATGGCCGAAACTACGACGGCGCAGGCATGGCCGGCCTCGGCCTCGCGCTTTACGTGCGCGGCGACATTGCGGATATGCGCAATATCGGCGACAGACGTTCCGCCGAATTTCAGCACCAAAAGGGCCATAACCTCGTTCCTTTGGGCCTCGGGCCAACAATAAGAGGGCCGGCCCCATTCGGAACCGGCCGGAAAACTGGGCCATTCATACTGATTGGCCACGCGCGCCGCAACTGCATCGCGGGCGCCCATTCTCTCTTTAAGCAAGAGAGGTTAAGCATAGGCGAGGCTTAACACGGCCAGGAGCCTTCATTCGTATGACCAATGCGCCAAACGCCACGCTTGACCGCGATGAGGTCGCCCGTTTCGCCAAACTGGCGGACGAATGGTGGGACGCCCAAGGGGTCTTCAAGCCGCTGCACCGGATCAATCCGACCCGGCTGACTTATATTCGCGACCAATTGTGCCGGACGTTTGGGCGAGATCCGAAGGCCGGCGCGAGTCTTCAAGGTCTCTCGGTGCTCGATATCGGCTGCGGCGGCGGGCTGGTCGCCGAGCCTTTGGCCCGGCTCGGTGCCGTCGTGACCGGCATCGACCCGGCATCGGAGAATATCGAAGCGGCCAAGGCTCATGCCAAAGGCGCAGGGCTTGATATCACCTACCGTCCCATGACCGCCGAGGCGCTGGCGAAGGAGGGCCGTGGTTTCGATGCCGTGCTCCTGCTCGAAGTGGTCGAGCATGTACCGGACGTGCCGCTTTTTCTGAAAACGGTCTCACCTCTGGTAAGGCCTGGCGGCGTCATGATCCTGTCGACGCTAAACCGAACGCTCAAGGCCTATGCGCTTGCCATCATCGGCGCCGAGCTGATCTTGCGCTGGCTGCCGGCCGGAACCCACGATTGGAACCGGTTCGTGACCCCCGATGAGCTGAAGGGCGGACTAAAGGCCGCGGGTCTCTCCGCCGGCGACATCACCGGTCTGGTCTATGACCTGCTGGCCGACGAGTGGCGGCTTTCTCGCGATATCGACGTTAATTACTTCGCCACGGCAGTCCGGCCGATGGATCAATAGCCGCGGGGCCCGACCCCGCGCGGAGGATAGTAGTAGCGGCCACGTGGCGCGTAGTAACCCCGGTCCGGAGGGTCGAACCACCGCCTGCCAAATAGGCCGCGCCGCCTTTTCCTCGGCTTCTCACGATATCCCGGCGGAAGCCAGTATTCGTCACGCTGCTGAGGGCTCGCGACATACGCTCTCTCGCCGCCCGGCGTCATCCCGGTCAAGATGACTTCAGTGTGTTCTAACCCGTTCGCCTTGACCAAGTTGAAAAGCGTTTGCGCGTTCTGAGGCGACAACCGCACACAACCATGCGAGGCGGGCTTCCCGAGATTCTTCACCTCGTTGGTGCCATGAATGGCATGTCCCTTCTTGGTGAAGAAGATCGCATGGGGCATCGGGGCGTTGTCCCATTGCTTGCTATACCAGATCTTGTTCATCGAGGACGCGGTATAGCTTCCCGACGGCGTGAAATAGCGGCTCATGCCGGTCGAAACCGGCCAAGTATAAAGTTCAACGCCGTCGACGAAGACCGTCATCTCTTGCGATGCCTTGTCGATATTGACGACGACACTGGATTTGGGCGTCTCGGGCTCGGCGTCCGCCGTGCTCTCTGCCGCATTTGGCTGTTCAGAGGCCTCACCGGGCTCAGGTGCGCCCGTGTCCGACGGAGACTGTTCCGATGTCGTGTCGGGGCTTGTAGCCGGCGCCGCCGCTTCCGGGCTCGATGGGTTCGCCATCTCCTCTGGGGTCGGCTCGGCAATAGCCGGGAGAGCGAGCATCACCGTCAAGACGGGAACGGCAAGAAGGCTCAGGAATTTCGGGGGGAAAGCGGAAAAACGCATCTTTGAGACCCTGGTTGCGCAGAAACCAAACGCCCGGCAACCTCATAGATAGGACATCTTACAAGGCCATACCAGGGCGCCTCGCGGCAATTTGTATCCGGCAAAAACTCAATAACCCGTTACGCACAGGTCGCGTCACCGGACCTTCATAATCACAACACCCGTTCGTCAATTTTGATCCTCGGGCAAAGGCGGAAACGGCAAAACGGGGATGCCTTCGTCGCGCAGTTCTTTGGCCTCTTCGAGGCTTGCCTCGCCATAGATGCTGCGCGCCCCGGTCTCGCCGTAATGGATCTTGCGTGCCTCCTCAGGGAAGGCAGGGCCGACATTCTCCGCATTGGCTTGAAGATGGTCGCGAAGACCTTTGAGGAAGGCATAAGTCTTTTTGCGCTCGCTCGTCTCCTGCGATTTCGGCGCCTCGCGCCGCCGCTTCACGGCAGGCGCCATCGGCGCTTTCCGTACGGCCGTGCTGCCGCAACTGGGGCAAGCAATCGCGTGGGTCTCGGCCAGATGCTCATACGCCTGGCCTGAGGCAAACCAGGTTTCGAAATCATGACCCCGTTCGCAGATGAGCGCGAAGTGAATCACGAGGCCTCCCTCCTTCCCGGTCTCGGCTCAGCGATCTCGACCGTAAAGTCCCGGCCATGCTTGAGCGCCGGAATTTTGGCGCGGGCTTCGGCACACGCGGCAAGATCGATATCGGCGAAGATGACACCTGGATCCTCGCCGCCTTCGGCCAGGACTTCACCCCAGGGCGAGACGATCAGACTGTGGCCGAAGGTGGAACGGCCGTTCTCGTGCAAACCTCCTTGCGTGGCGGCAAGCACGAAGGTGCCGGTCTCGATGGCGCGGGCGCGGATCAGCACGTGCCAATGCGCCGCTCCGGTCTGTTTGGTGAAGGCGGCAGGCACGGCAATGAGTTCGGCCCCAGCCAAGGCGAGCGCCCGGTAAAGCGCGGGAAAGCGGAGATCGTAACAGATCGAAAGCCCCAGTCTGCCGAAAGGAAGGTCGGCGAGGATTGCGGTGGTGCCAGATCTTGAATAGTCGGATTCGCGGTAACTCTCGCCGCCGGCGAGATCGACATCGAACAGATGGAGCTTGTCGTAGCATGCGGCGATGCCGCCAGCCGGATCGATAAGATAAGAGCGATTGGCGACGTGCGTTCCATCGAGCTTGATGGCAAGCGAGCCGATATGGAGATAGATGCCAAGCTCTTTGGCAAGCGCGCGAAGTCGCGCCAACGGAACGCTGTCCTGTTCGGTCTGTGCCGCCGCGAGCACGCGCTCAGGCTCAAGCTCCATGATCGCGGTGTTCTCCGGCGTCTGCACATAGGCGGCACCTTCAAGCGCCGCTCGCCTGATCAGCGCTTCCGCGGTCCGCATGTTCGCCTCAACGTCCCGGCCTGAGCGGAGCTGCACGAGGCCGGCGCGGAAGCGCTTCTGGTCCGCGGCGGTCATGCCGCTTCCTCCTTCGCTCTAAGGCAAACCGGGGTGTAGGGAACGATGCGCATCATACCGTTGCCGACTTAAAGCTCATCCCCTTGATAACTGCGCCGTCAGCGCGCCAGTTGCAAGACTAGAGCACGAAGGCGGCGGGTTCGACAGCGCGCGCCAGAGCCAGGACGTCGACCCTCGCCGCGCCCGCGCGCTTCAACACCCGGGCGCACGCTTCCGCCGTCGCCCCCGTGGTAATCACGTCGTCTACCACCAAGAGCTTCTTGGCCTTAAGCTCAGGCGCCCTGCCTTTTTCCACCTTGAATGCACCGGCGACATTCCGCCGCCGCTGGCTCGCGCTGAGACCCACTTGGCTTGCCGTCGCCCGCACCCGCTTCAATATGAAGCAATCGACAGGAACGCCACTGAGCCGGCCGAGAGCGATAGCGAGCATGGCCGATTGATTGAACCGTCTGCGCCACAGTCGCGTGGGATAAAGCGGCACGGGAAGGATAAGATCGGCGTCCGCCAGGAGTTCGGCGCCCGCCGTCTTCAGCCAGCGCGCGAATAAGGGCAACCCCTCGTGCCGGTCGCGATATTTGAAGCTCTGGATAAGCTCGCGCATGGTGTCCGAATAACGCGCAGCGGCGCGCGCCCGGTCGTAAACTGGCGGAGAGGCGATTGCCGCCGCCGATAGAGGCGGATCGCCCGCCTCGAAGGGAAGCGGAACCCCGAGCCGGGCGCACAGCGGAGGCGTAATGAAATCGATCTTGACGAAGCAGGTCCCGCATAACAGCCCGTGGCTGCCGACGCGGTTACCGCAGGAGATGCAGACCGGCGGCAGAAGAAAATCGGCAAGGCGGCCGAGCGTTGAGCGCAGGACGGCGCGCGCTGCCCCCGTCATCGCGGGAGCGGCAGATTGCGGCTCAAGGCCAAGCTGCTCTGCCTCGCCGACCGGCATGGAGGCATGATAGGACCCGAATGGTCCAAGTACAAAGTCCGGACTTCTGTCGATGAGCGACGAGCGCCTTATTTTCGATCGCAAGCTTTTGCGGGCACGGCGTGCCCGCTTCGCCCACGAGGTCGCGGCGCGCGACACCGTTCTTGCGCATGTGGCGCGCGAGATCGGCGAACGCGTCGCGCTCATGCTTCGGGCCTTTCCGCTTGCACTCGATCTTGGCGCGTATCACGGACGGCTCGGGCAGACCGTGTCGCAGCTTCCTTCGGTTGGCGGGGTGATCTATGCGGAGAGCGTTTTCGAGCTAGCCCGAGCCTGTCCGCGTCCTGCGCTCGTCTGCGACGAGGATGCACTGCCCTTCAAGGACAACAGTCTCAATCTCATCGTCTCCGGGCTTGCATTGCACCGCGTCAACGATCTTCCCGGAGCGCTCATCCAGATCCGGCGTGCGCTCAGCCCCGATGGGTTGTTCATGGCGGCCGTGCTTGGCGCCGGTGCGCTGCTAGAACTCCGTAGCGCGCTCCTCGAAGCCGAGACCGAGATAGAAGGTGGCGCAAGCCCGCATGTCGCGCCCTTCGCCGACGTGCGGGACTACGGGGCCCTGCTCCAGCGCGCGGGCTTTGCTCTGCCGGTCGCCGATGCCGAGACGCTGACACTGCCTTATGCGGATTTGCGCGAACTGATGCGTGAGATTCGCGTGCTCGGCGGCGGCAACGTGCTTCATGCACGAAGCAGACGGCCGCTCTCGCGCAAAACTCTTGAGCGCGCGGAGCGCCTTTACCGCGAGCGCCACAGCCTGCCGGACGGGCGGGTGAGCGCGAGCTTCGAGATCGTCTATCTGACCGGTTGGGGGCCCGACCCGAGCCAACAGAAACCGCTCAAGCCCGGGAGTGCCGCGCATCGCCTTGCCGATGCGCTCGGCACCAAGGAAGAGAAGGCCGGCGACAAGGCGGCTTATCCCCTGCATCGCCGGGAGCCGAAAGAGGATTAGGCGCTCACTTTTTGCTCACCGGAGATCGCGCAACGCGATCTTCAGCGGTTCATCGGCGGGCGGCATGTCGTAAAGATGAAGCGTATCGGGCCTCACCCACAGGAGGTCCTGGCCCTCATGCGCGGTGACCTGCCCCTGCCAGCGCCGGCAGAGATAGACCGGCATGAGCAGATGAAAG
The DNA here is from genome assembly GCA_964523345.1 of uncultured Methyloceanibacter sp. GTDB lineage: Bacteria > Pseudomonadota > Alphaproteobacteria > Rhizobiales > Methyloligellaceae > Methyloceanibacter. The sequence goes on along the minus strand of CAZFYL010000032.1, from coordinate 2,529 downwards.
TCGGGATAGGTATGGCTTGCGAAGGTGAGCGGCGTCAGGTCCTGCCGGGCGACCGCGATGCCGAGCTCTTCGCCAAGCTCGCGGATCAGAGCCGCCTCGGGCTCCTCTCCCGCTTCGACCTTGCCGCCCGGGAACTCCCATAGGCCTGCGAGCGGGCGCCCTTCGGGACGCTTGGCAAGCAGCACCTGCCCCTCAGAATCGAGCAGAGCGCAGGCGGCGACGATGACGATCGGGCCTTTGCCGCCCGTGCTCATGTTTCTTCTAAGACTGCGAGGAGCGGGCGCAAAGATCGGCTCACGACCGGTAATCGGCGTTGATGGAGATATAGTCTTTGGTCAGGTCGCAGGTCCAAATGGTGGCCGAGTCCCGGCCCACGCCGACATCGACAGTGATCGCGATCTCGGGGTGCTTCATATAGGCCGCACCATCCTTCTCGCGATAAGAGGGCGCCGCTTCACCGTCCTTGGCCACCAAGATGTCGCCGAGCCAGACGGCGAGCTTGTCGCGGTCGGCCGCCTCGCCCGCTTTGCCGACCGCCGCGACGATCCGTCCCCAATTTGGATCCTCGCCCGCGATCGCCGTCTTGACCAGCGGCGAATTGGCAATCGACTTGGCGATTGTGCGCGCCGCCGCCTTCGTCTCCGCCCCGGTCACCTTGACCGTGACGAATTTGCTCAAGCCTTCGCCGTCCTTGACGATTTGCTGGGCGAGATCGTGCATCACCTCGTGGAGCGCGAAGCGGAAGCTCGCAAGCCTGAGATCGTCGCCATGCGCAATGCGCGGGGCGCCGCGCACGGTCGACCGCCCGGTGGCGAAGATCAGCAAGGTATCGCTGGTCGAAGTGTCGCCATCGATGGTGACGGCGTTGAAGGTCTCGTCCACCGCCGGATCGAGCGAAGCGCGCAGCGCCTGAGGTTCTATGGCTGCGTCGGTAAAGAAAAAGGCGAGCATGGTGGCCATGTCGGGCGCAATCATGCCGGCGCCTTTAGCAATGCCGTTGATGGTAATGGCGACCCCGTCGATCTCAGCCTGCCGCGTGGCGAGCTTGGGGTAGGTATCGGTCGTCATGATGGCACGTGCCGCGTCGGTGTAAGATTCGGGCTGGGCGTCGCCCGCAAGGTCGCTGAGCCGGCTTGTGATCTTGCTTGCATCGAGCGGCTCGCCGATCACACCCGTGGAGGCGATATAGACATCGGCCTCGAGACAATCGGCAAGTCTGGCAGTCGCTTCGGCGGTCAGCCGCACCGCGTCTTGCCCTCGCCTGCCGGTGAAAGCATTGGCGTTGCCGGAATTGACCACAAGCGCGCGCGCCATCCCATGGGCAAGATGCGCGCGGCACCAATCGACCGGAGCCGACGCCGCCTTCGATTGCGTCAGCACGCCGGCGACAGTGGTTCCGGGATCGAACAGAGCAAGGGCCAGGTCGGTGCGGCCGGGATAGCGGATCCCGGCCGAGGTCGCTGCTAGGCGCACTCCGTCGATTGCCGGCAGTTGCGGCGGATGCTTCGGCGCGAACGGTGAGATCTTGGTCAAGGAATCGCTGTCAGACCGTCATGGATTGCTCTTGGCATCCCCTGACGGTTCGTCCGCCGGTAAAGGCGGGGCATCGCCCTTTGGCGCGGGCTTTTCAATCGCCTTTTTAAGCTCGGGATCGACCACTTCGATCTTGGCCGCCTTGCGCAGGTCGGTCATCACGTCTTGCGCCTTTTTCTGTAGGAGCTGGGCAATGATAATTTCCTTCACCTGATCGAAGCTGGGAAGCGGCTGATCGCGCTTCTCCTCGACCTTGATGATGTGCCAGCCGAACGGCGTCTCGACCGGTTCGGAGACCTCGCCCACATCCAGTGCGAAGGCGGCGTCTTCGAACGGCTTGACCATCCGGCCGCGGGTAAAGAACCCGAGATCGCCACCTTCGGTCCCCGGGTCTTTCGACTTCTCGTCAGCCAGCGTGGCGAAATCTTCGCCCTTCTTCAGCCGCTCGGCGACTTCTTTGGCTTCATCCTCGGTCTCGACCAGGATATGGCGGGCGTGGATCTCCTGCGCCGGCTTGGCTTGACCGATCTTCTCCTCATAAACCTTCTTGGCATCGGCTTCGGTTACCGCGTCATAGATTTTGACGTTGTAATACGCGTCGCGAAGCGCCCGGCGCTTGTGATACTGCAACCGATCTGGGAAGTCGTCAGCCTTATCGAGACCGTCGCTCTCGCCGGCACTTGCCATCAGCGCGTTTTCGACAAGATATTGGAGTAGAGCCTTTCGGCGATTTTCAGGCGGAATATTGGTGAGCCGCACGCCAAGATCGGAAACCGCAAAATCGAAATCGGACTCTTTGATTTCGACCCCGTTGACGCGGGCGACAACGGGATCGTCGGCTGCGGCCGGAGAGAAGGCAAGACCGACGAGGGCTGCCATGAGCAGCGACGCTAACCGGATTTGCACGAGAATGATCCTTTTGTTCGGCTCGCCCATTCATGCTCCGCCGGCGAGCGGGTTGGGTTCGTTCCCCCGGCCGGTTTTAGACCTGAGGCG
>CAZFYL010000031.1:0-21318 GCA_964523345.1 uncultured Methyloceanibacter sp. | reverse complement strand
TCTGCACCGAAGATTCCAGCACCATGATCTCAGAAGCGGTCTCCGCGCGTCTTCCCGTGGTCGGCGTGTCGCCCAAGGCGCACCGCTTCACTGATGAGGAGCAGCGCTATCGTGATTTCCTGATCGGTGAGAATTGGTGCCGCGTGCTGCCTCTCGCCGGGCTTACGCCGGATTCGCTTGCCGCCGCGCTTTCCGAGATCGAGCCGATCGGCGAAAACCCGCTCGATGCGCTTGCCGCAAAGTTGAAGGCGCGTTTGCCTGAGCTGCTCGGCAATAGCGATTGAGTCTCTTGCGGCGATTGGTTAGAAGCCCAATCTTCCTTGCCCTATCGATTTGAGGATCAGCGGACGCGCCCATGGCTACGCCCCAATATGTCTATGTGATGAACGGCCTGTCGAAGACCTATCCGGGCGGCAAACAGGTGTTGAACGACATCACGCTGGCCTTTCTGCCGGGCGCCAAGATCGGCGTGGTCGGTGTGAACGGCGCCGGTAAATCGACTCTGCTTCGCATCATGGCCGGCCAGGAAGGCGAATTCGCCGGCGAAGCCTGGGCGGCTGACGGTGTGAGCGTGGGTTATCTCCCGCAAGAGCCCGTGCTCGACGAGACCAAGGACGTCACCGGCAACGCCATGGAGGGCGTTGCCGAGAAGAAGGCAAAACTCGATCGCTACAACGAGCTTGCCGTGAATTATTCCGACGAGACGGCCGAGGAGATGGCGCAGCTTCAAGATGAGATCGACGCGTCCGGTCTTTGGGATCTCGACGCGCAGGTCGAACAGGCGATGGATGCGCTTCGCTGCCCGCCGGGCGACGCCGACGTTAAGACGCTTTCCGGCGGCGAGAGACGCCGCGTTGCCTTGTGCAGGCTATTGCTCGCTAAGCCAGACATTCTGTTGCTCGACGAGCCGACCAATCATCTCGATGCCGAAAGCGTCGCCTGGCTTGAGCATCATTTGCGCGACTATGCCGGCACGGTGATCATGGTGACTCACGATCGCTACTTTCTCGACAACATCACCGATTGGACGCTCGAGCTCGATCGCGGGGAAGGCGTTCCCTACAAGGGAAGCTATTCGTCCTGGCTCGAGCAGAAGCAGAAGCGGCTCGAAGTCGAAGGTAAGCAGGACGAGGCACGGGAACGGACGCTCGCGCGCGAACTCGACTGGATCAGGGCAAGCCCTAAGGCGCGCCAAGCCAAATCCAAGGCGCGCTTCCGTGCTTACGAGGATCTGCTCGCCCAGTCGGCGCGCGACAAAGGCGGCAAAGCGCAGATCACAATCCCGCCCGGGCCGCGTCTCGGCGATCTGGTCATCGAGGCCGATCACTTGAACAAAGGCTTCGGCGAGAGTCTTCTGATTGACGATCTTTCCTTCAAGCTGCCGCCTGGCGGCATTGTCGGCGTGATCGGGCCAAACGGCGCCGGCAAGACCACGCTGTTTCGCATGATTGTCGGTCAAGACCAGCCCGACGACGGTGCGATCCGCATCGGCGAAACGGTCAAGCTCGGCTATGTCGATCAATCCCGCGATGCGCTCGATGCCAAGAATAGCGTGTTCGAGGAGATTTCGGGCGGCAATGACGTGGTCAAGCTTGGCGACCGCGAAGTGCCGTCCCGCGCCTATGTCGGCTGGTTCAACTTCAAGGGACCGGATCAGCAGAAGAAGGTGGGCCAGCTCTCGGGCGGGGAACGCAACCGCGTGCATCTCGCCAAGATGCTGAAGTCGGGCGCCAACCTGATCCTGCTCGATGAGCCGACCAACGATCTCGATGTCGAGACGCTGTCTTCGCTCGAAGCGGCGCTCGAGGACTTCCCCGGCTGCGCCGTGATCATCAGCCATGATCGCTTCTTCTTGGACCGGATCGCCACCCACATCTTGTCCTTCGAGGGCGACAGCCATGTCGAATGGTTCGAGGGGAATTTCGAGGATTACGAGGAGGACAAAAAGCGCCGGCTCGGCGAGGACTCGGTCCTGCCGAAACGCATCAAATACAAGCACTTCGCGCGGCGCTGAGCCGTGGGAGGCGCGGCTTGCCATAGCTGCATAAAACGTATAAACATATCTTTATGTCCAATGATGCTCAGCCGCAGCCGCTATCCCGCGCCGACGCCTTGGCCTGCTTGCGTGGCGCCGGCGAGGCCACGCGGCTGCGTATCCTGGCGCTGCTTGCCGCCCGCGAGCTGAACGTCAAGGACCTGACCCAGATCCTCGGCCAGAGCCAGCCCCGCATCAGCCGGCATCTCAAGCTCATGGCCGAGGCCGGCCTGATCCGCCGCTTCCGCGAAGGGTCCTGGGTCTTCTTCCGGCTTGCCGAGACGGGCGCAATCGCGGCGCTCGCCCGCGCCATTGTCGCCAATCTCGACCCGGCGGATCTGACGCTTGCGCGCGACCGTGCGCGGGCTTCTGCCGTGGAGAAGGCACGCGCCGAAGCCGCACAAGCCTATTTCGATGAATATGCCGGCGAGTGGGACCGGATCCGCGCGCTGCATGTGGCCGAACGGGACGTGGAGGCGGCCATGGAGGCGGCGCTTGGCTCTGAGCCCATCTCGCTTCTCGTCGATCTCGGCACCGGCACCGGCCGCATCCTCGAATTGTTTGGCCCCCGCGCCGATAGCGCGCTCGGCTTCGATCTCAATCACGCGATGTTGGCTTATGCGCGCATGAAGCTCGAGCGGGCAGGGCTTTCGCGTGCGCAGGTGCGCCATGGCGACCTGCAAAACGTCCCGCTGCCTGACGGCGCCGCCGACGTGGTCGTGCTGCATCAAGTTCTGCATTTTCTTGAAGACCCGGCCGCGGCGATTGCCGAGGCCGCGCGTCTGCTTGCGCCCGGGGGCAGGCTGCTGATCGTCGATTTTGCACCTCATGAGCTTGAATTCTTGCGCGAGCAGTCGGCGCACCGCCGGCTCGGGTTCGCGCGCGATCAGCTTGAGCGGCTTCTGGAGAGTTCCGGTCTGAAACTCGAGCGCTTCCGCGAGCTCAAGTCCGCGCCGTCCGGCGGCAAGCTGACCGTCTCTCTGTGGCTCGGCTCAAAACCTGCTCTTGCCGCCAAGAAGCGCAAAGCAAGCGCTAAGGAGGAGGCCGCCTGATGCTCTCATCGTCAGAACCGAAGAGCCGGGGGCTTGGCCGCGGCGCGATCGATGTTTCGTTCGAGTTCTTTCCGCCCAAGACCGAGGCGATGGAGCAGACCTTGTGGCAATCCATCCGCAGGCTCGAACCCTTGCGGCCGAGCTACGTTTCGGTGACCTACGGCGCCGGCGGTTCCACGCGCGAGCGCACCCACGCCACGGTTGAGCGTATCTTGCGGGAGACCACGCTCAAACCGGCCGCGCATCTGACCTGCGTTGCTTCGACCCGCGAGGAGGTCGATGACATCATCCGTGATTATTGGGATTTGGGCGTGCGGCACATCGTGGCGTTGCGCGGCGATCCTCCGGGAGGGGTCGGCGCAAAATACGAGCCGACGCCCGGCGGTTATGTCAACGCCGCGGATCTCGTCAAAGGTATCAAGTCCATTGCGCCGTTCGAAATCGCGGTCGGCTGCTACCCCGAAAAGCACCCGGAATCGCCGAGCGTCGAGGCCGATATCGACATGCTCAAGGCCAAGATCGATGCCGGAGCGACCACCGCCATCACCCAGTTCTTCTTCGAGAACGAGTTCTACTTCCGCTATCTCGATCGCGTCCACGCCGCCGGCATCACCATACCGATCGTGCCCGGGATCATTCCGATCCACAATTTCAAGCAGGTTTCGAACTTTGCCGCCAAAGAGGGAGTGACCATGCCGGATTGGATCGGTCACCGCTTCGAAGGACTGGATGACGACCAGGAGACGCGTCACCTGGTGGCCGCTGTCGTTGCTGCCGAACAGGTGCTCGGCCTGGTCGACCAAGGCATCACCGAGTTTCACTTTTACACGCTGAACCGCGCCGACCTTGTCTACGCCATCTGCTATCTGCTGGGCTTACGCCCGGCCAAGGCATTTGCCGATGTGAAGGCAGCGTCATGACCAGGGAGGAGCGGATCGAAGCGTTAAAGCGTGAGGTGAAGGCGCGCATCCTCATCCTCGATGGCGCCATGGGCACCATGATTCAGCGCTACAAGCTCGATGAAGCGGGCTATCGCGGCGATCGTTTCAAGAATCATGCGCGCGATCTCAAGGGCAATAACGACCTGTTGGTCCTGACCCAGCCCAAGATCATCTCAGAAATTCATGACGCCTATTTCGAAGCCGGCGCCGATATCGTCGAGACCAACACGTTCAGCGCCCAGGCCATCAGCCAGGCCGATTACGGGCTCGAGGATGTCGTCTATGAGATGAATGTGGCGGCGGCCAAAATCGCGCGCGAGGCGGCCGATGCCTGGACCAAGAAAACGCCTGACAGGCCGCGCTTCGTGGCCGGCGCCATCGGTCCCACCAACCGCACCGCCTCGCTCTCGCCTGACGTGAACAATCCCGGTTTCCGCAATGTGAATTTCGATAAGCTGGTCGAAGCTTACGCCGAGCAGGCGCGCGGCCTGATCGAGGGCGGCTGCGACATTATCCTGATTGAGACGGTGTTCGATACGCTTAACGCCAAGGCTGCGGGCTTTGCCGTCGAGCAGGTGTTCGATGAGCTGGGCGTACATCTGCCCATCATGGTTTCCGGCACCATCACCGATCTTTCGGGGCGCAACCTTTCGGGTCAGACGCCGGAGGCCTTCTGGTACTCGATGGAGCATCTTCGGCCCTTTTCCATCGGGCTGAATTGTTCCTTTGGCGCCGAGCAACTCCGGCCTTGCGTCGACGAGATCGCTCATGTGGCCGGCACATATGTCAGTGTCTATCCCAACGCGGGGCTTCCTAACGAGATGGGCGAATACGACGAGAGCCCGGAATTCATGGCAGGCCTGCTTGAGGAATGGGCACGCGACGGGCTGCTCAATCTTGTCGGCGGCTGCTGCGGGACCACGCCGGACCATATCAAGGCGATCGCGGCGGCCGTGGCCAAGTACCAGCCGCGGCACGTGCCGGAAGTCGCCCATAAGCTCCGTCTTTCCGGCCTCGAGCCCTTTGTGCACGGGTAAGCGTTAGCATGGCCAATGGCGCTCAAAATTTCGTCATGGTTGGCGAGCGGACCAACGTCACCGGCTCGGCGCGGTTTCGTAAGCTGATCGAAGCCGACGACTATGCAGGCGCGCTCGAAGTCGCGCGTCAGCAGGTGGAGAGCGGCGCCAATCTGCTCGACGTCAACATGGACGAGGGCATGCTCGATTCCGAGCAGGCCATGGTCACCTTTCTCAACCTGATCGCGGCCGAGCCGGACATCTCCCGCGTGCCGATCATGATCGATTCCTCGAAATGGTCGGTGATCGAGGCCGGGCTGAAATGCGTGCAAGGCAAGGCCGTGGTCAACTCCATCAGCCTGAAGGAAGGCGAGGGTCCCTTTCTCGAACACGCGCGCAAAGTCCGCCGCTATGGCGCCGCCGTGGTGGTCATGGCTTTCGATGAAAAGGGCCAGGCCGAGTCGGCCGAACGCAAATTCGAGATTTGCAAGCGCGCCTATCGCTTGTTGACCGAGAAAGTCGGCTTCCCTGCCGAGGACATCATCTTCGATCCCAATATCTTCGCGGTCGCCACGGGCATCGAGGAACACAACGATTACGCTCGCGCCTATATCGAGGCGACACGGCGGATCAAGGCCGAGCTTCCTTACGTGCACGTGTCAGGCGGCGTGTCGAACTTGTCCTTCGCGTTTCGCGGCAATGAGCGTGTGCGCGAGGCCATGCATTCGGTGTTCCTCTATCACGCGATCAAGGCCGGCATGGATATGGGCATCGTCAATGCCGGCCAGCTCACACTTTATGACGATATCGACCCTGAGCTCCGCACCCTGGTCGAGGACGTGATCCTCAACCGCCGCGCCGACGCGACCGACCGGTTGCTCGAAGCAGCCGAGCGCTACAAAGGGGAGGGCGCGCAGAAACGCGAGGCCGACCTCAGCTGGCGGGAAAAGCCGGTGGAAGAGCGGCTGGTTCACGCGCTCGTCCACGGCATCGCCAACTATATCGAAGAGGACACCGAGGAGGCGAGGGCGAAGGCCGAACGCCCGCTCCATGTCATCGAGGGACCGCTGATGGCGGGGATGAACGTCGTCGGCGATCTGTTCGGGTCGGGCAAGATGTTCCTGCCCCAAGTGGTGAAATCCGCCCGGGTGATGAAGCAGGCCGTCGCTTATCTCATGCCATTCATGGAAAAGGAGAAGCGGGAGCTTGGCCTCGTCGATCAGCCGTCCGCCGGCAAGATCCTGATGGCGACGGTCAAGGGCGACGTGCACGATATCGGCAAGAACATCGTCGGCGTCGTTCTTCAATGCAACAATTACGAGGTCATCGATCTCGGCGTCATGGTGCCGGCGCAGGTCATCCTCGAGACCGCACGCGAGAAGAAGGTCGACATCATCGGCTTGTCGGGCCTGATTACGCCGTCGCTCGACGAGATGTGCCATGTCGCCGCCGAGATGGAGCGCGAGGGCTTCGACCTGCCGCTCCTGATTGGCGGCGCCACCACCAGCCGCGTGCATACGGCGGTGAAGATCAGCCCTAACTACCATAAGAGCCAGGCGATCTATGTCACCGATGCCAGCCGGGCGGTCGGCGTGGTGTCGAACCTGATGTCGCCGGACGAACGGCCCAAGGCCATTGCCCGGGTGCGCGAAGAATATCGCAGCATGGCGGAGTCTTACGCTCGCGGGCAGGCCGAGAAGCGGCGCCTCTCGCTGCAACAGGCCCGTGCCAACAAGCTCAAGCTCGATTGGGAGGGCTATGTGCCGCCTAAGCCGTCCTTTCTCGGCACACGCGCCTTTAAGAGCTACGACGTCGCCGAGCTTGCCCGCTATATCGACTGGACGCCGTTCTTCAATACCTGGGAGCTCAAGGGCACGTTTCCCCGCATCCTCAAAGACGACAAATATGGCGAGGCCGCGCGCCAGCTCTATGACGACGCCAAAGCCATGCTGAACCAGATCATCGAGGAGAAGTGGCTCACCGCCAGTGGCGTGGTCGGCTTCTGGCCCGCCAACGCTGTCGGTGACGATATCGAACTCTACACCGACGAGACGCGGTCGAAGCGCCTCGCCACGCTTCATACGCTTCGCCAGCAGATGGACCGGGACGTGGCTAAGCCTAATCTTGCGCTTGCCGACTTCATCGCGCCGAAAGAGACGGGACTTGCCGATTATGTCGGGGGCTTTGCCGTGACCGCCGGCATCGGCGAGGAGGACATCGCGCGCAGGTTCGAGCGCGCCAACGACGATTATTCGAAGATCATGGTCAAGGCGCTGGCCGACCGGCTGGCCGAAGCTTTTGCCGAGGCGTTACATGAAAAGGTTCGCCGCGAACTGTGGGCCTACGCACCAGACGAGAAACTTACCAACGAAGAACTGATTGCCGAAGCCTATGCCGGCATCCGTCCGGCGCCGGGCTACCCGTCTCAGCCTGAGCACACCGAGAAACGGACTCTGTTCGATTTGCTCGACGCGGAGAAGGCGGCGGGGCTCAAGCTGACCGAGTCTTACGCCATGTGGCCGGCGGCTGCGGTCTCCGGTCTTTATTTCTCACATCCCGAGTCGCGCTATTTCGGCGTCGGCAAGATCGGCCGCGACCAAGTCGCCGACTACGCCGCGCGAAAAGGCTGGAGCGTGGCGGAGGCCGAGCGTTGGCTCGCACCCATCCTCAATTACGATCCGAAGCTCTCCGCCGAAGCCGCAGCCTGACCCGTTCAGGCGCGAGCCGACTGCCGGCTCGAGGCCGTGTCAAAAGTTTTCAGCTTTGCGAATAAAGCGAGGCCCTTTGGGCCCTAGATCATCCCGAGGATGAGAGCCGCGAGAAAGCCAAACGACACGAACGCAAAAATGACAGTCAAGGTGGCTGTTAAGTCCATCGGAAGCTCCTTTCCGATTGGAGGTGTGCCCTCTAGCCGTCCGCCAAATTGTATGAGGGCGGCCGGGCCTCGCCAAGACGATTCGGTGTTGCACCGCACAACGTTGACCCCCGTTTCGTCTCGCTTCCTCACAACGCGCCGGCGCGAAATTGGTTCATCGCCGCCAAAAAGCCGCCGCCAATTTTCACCGGATCTGTTGAAAACGGGCGCGGAGAGGATAGAAAATGGCCGGAATGGGCGCCTAACGCAGGCGGGCCCGTTGGGGAAAACCGGCCGGGACGGCATAGTTTGGCCGTAACGGCAACAAAATCCGGGCGTTTCTGCCATCGATAGTCCAGCGCAGGGATATGTGAATAGCGGGGAAGAGCCCTGCGCCCGGAGGGCTAGCCGCCCATCAGAGGGAGTTGAAGGATGAGGATCGTCACCGTTTTAGGCCTCGGCCTCCTGAGCCTTTTCTTTGCCGTTCCGGCGCAGGCTCTGACCATCTCCAACACTGACGCGGAGCCGCGCACCCTCACCGTCACGGCGGGCGGCGACAGCGCCGAGGTTACAATCGAGCCCCAGGCGTCAGCCGAGCCGGCTTGTGCGTCGGGCTGCACGATCGAGGTCGACAGCGGCGAGCAATATGAGATGGAAGGCGGCGAAGTGGTCGCGATCGAAGATGGCAACATCTTTGTCGATGCGGTCCCCGCGCGCGAACAATAGAATCGCGTTTCTCTACACGCCGAACAAACACACGCGCGAAGATTTTGCGCCGGCCTCGACGCTCACCGCCTGATCGGGGCTGGGCCCGCCTGCGACACCATCGGACAGTCGAGCGTCTTCTCGAGCGCATCGACCAGTTCGTCTTCGGAATTGGCGCGCGTAAACAGCCCACGATTCTCTTTGGCAAGGCACATGAGTTCGAACACGCTATTCCCTCCGGTCCACGAGAAGCCCGAATAACGGAAGGCGATGACGTGAACCGTCAGCTGGTCGGAAAGAAGACGAAGCTGTTTGGCTAAGGCGCATGGCGACCGGCCGCAGGTCTCCTCGCCGTCGGTGACAGCAACGATCACACCTGGCTTGCTGCGGTAGTTCAGAACCTCGGCTGCCTGCTCGACGGCGGAGGTGAGCGGCGTCTTTCCGGCGGGAATCAAGCCGGTGACCGCGCGCATGATCGGCTTGAGAGCGTCCGGGGTCGGTTTGAGATCGAGCTTGACGTTGCATTGATTGTAAGGGCCGGGGCCGTAGGTGATCAGGCCGACGCGGCGGTGCGTTGTCGCGGTGGGCAAGACTCGCGCAAGCGCGGCGCGGACCTCATCGATCCGTGGCCGCGAGTTAGGGATGCCGAGCACCTGATTCCCCGACATCGAACCCGAGGCGTCGAACACGATCATGGCGTCCTCGGTGCAAGGCGATGGCTTAGTCTCCTCTGCGAAAGCCGGAGTGCTGGCCAAGAGGCCTGTTAAGGCTATGACTCCAAAGCGAAAACAGCCGTTCCCGGCAACCCGGCTGCAGGTAAGCATCACAGACATTGCGCAATTCTCCCGAAAAGACTTGCCGACTTTACCGCAAGAAACGGGAATGCGAAGGGGTTTCGTTTCGTCGCAGGCACGATCTCCCAGGGGATCGCGGCTCGCGTTTCCGCACACGGATTGGTTTTGCGGGAGATCAAAAAAAGGTCCCGCCGGTTGGCTCTGCTTCAAGGGAATGTCGGGTTCGACTATCTCGACTATAATGTTCGTGGGGGAAGGCTCTTTGGAGAAAGCGAGCCATGGGCAGGAATCACCACGTGGTTAGCCGCGGTGATGGTTGGGCCGTCGAGGCCGAAGGCGCGTCCCAGCCGCTCGCCATCTTCAAGACGCAGAGCGAAGCCTGGGAGAAGGCAAAGTCGCTGGCGCGAAAAGAGCGCTCGGCAGCGTTTCTGCATGCTCGAAACGGCGAGATCCGCGTGTGCAACACCTACGGCCATGACGCGCGCCGTCGCAAAGGCTGATTTTCAGCCGGCCTTCCTCCGAGCGCTTAAGGGCTTGTAAAGCTAAGCTTGGGCTCGGCGGCTCCCACTTCGTCAGCATTTCGTTTACCGCATCGGCGAATTTCTTTGGCCGTTTAGGACTGTTTCTTTGCGACTCCACTGCGAAGCTCCTCGGCAAAACGGAGGCATCAGATGGACGAGCAAAGGCAAACCGTACGAGGCGCGTTGGTCGGCGCGACTGCCGCGTTCTGCATCTTGTCGACATTGCTGGGCGCTGCGTGCGCGGTAAAGCAGCCTTACGACTTTCCGGCCATGAGGCTCACCAGCGCGCCCGCGAGCGACGATCAAACCCGGCAGTAACGCTGGCGGACATCTCGAAAGAGTTGCGTTGACCTTCTCAAGGCTCGCCCTGCCGCAATAGGGCAGGGAGGGCGAACGCTCTTCCGCTGGCAGCCGGCAGCGCTTTCATGTAAAAGCCCTTTACATGAGCCCTTCAGGCCGCTGGCGGCGTCCGCAGACTTACCATCACGGTAATCTCAAACAGGTGCTGCTCGAGGCGGCGCGCAAGCTGATCGAGCAATACGGGCCTGCCGGCTTCAGCCTGACCGAGGCGGCCCGGCTCGCCGGTGTCAGCCCGGCGGCGCCTTACCGGCATTTTCGCGACCGGGACGCACTGCTGGCCGAGGTTGCCCGTTCGGGCTTCGAGCGATTCGCCGCCCGCCTCGACACGGCCTGGAATAACGGCGTCCCGACGCCGCTCTCGGCCTTGGAGCAACTCGGCCGCGCCTATCTCGCGTTCGCCCGCGATGAGCCCGCGAGCTATTCGGTGATGTTCGACACCGGGCTTGCGGAGGCCGCGCACGAAAAGATGCCCGCCGCCGAGCGCGCCTTCGATGTCCTGCAACAGGCCGCGGCGGCGCTCTGCCGGACCTTGCCTGAGAGCGAACGCCCGCCGGTCAAGCTGATGAGCTTGCATATCTGGGCGATGTCGCACGGTGTCGCCACGCTGTTCGCTCAAGGCGAGCTTCAGGCGCGCAAAGTGCCAATGGCGCCCGAAGAGATTCTCGAAAGCGCCATGCTCATCTATCTGAAGGGTCTCGGGATCCTCACCGATGTCGAGGACGCGCCGCCGTCCTAAAGGATGGACGCTGAAATTAGCGGCCTGCCTGGAGCCGGTGGAGCACCCGCTGCCAATCGGCCTGCGAGCCGTTGAAGCTGTTGCGATCGACCTTGCCGGCGACGCCGGGGACGGTGCCGGTGGTGGTGAACTGCCAAAACGTCCAACCGCGTTGTTGATAGACGTCGGCCGGCTCTGCCGCGACCGAGCGCAGCCAGAATTGGTAATTGGGAAACTCGCCCTCGAGAACGTCACGGTGGAATCTCGGGTCGGTGTAGATGATCGGCCGCTTGCCGGTGTGGGACTCAAAGGCCGCGAGCAAGGTGCGGATCATTTGCAGCGCTTTCTTACGCGAGACCTTCTTTGGGCAAGTCGGAGAATGACTGTTCCACTCAAGGTCCAGCACCGGCGGCAGCGCGTCTGGATCTGTCGGCACGTTCAGCATGAACCACAGCGCCTGTTCATGGGCCGGCCTGCACCAATAGATGAAATGATAAGCGCCGCGCGCCACCCCGGCGCGCTTGGCGGCGTACCAATTGTCGATGAATTTTGGATCGAGATGATCGCCGCCCTCGGTGGCCTTGATGAAGGCGAAGTGGACTCCGGCCGCGCGCGCTGTGTCCCAGTCGATGTCGCCTTGCCAATAAGACACGTCGATGCCTTGAATCGGCATGACGTGGGCCGCCGCGACCCCTTTATGAGGCTTGGCGTCGCGCAGCTTGCGGGACCGCGCGTCGTCGGCGCTGCCCGCCACGAGCAACGGCACAAGAACGAGCGCTACGATCCAGCGCCGGCAAAACACCATTTGGCTAACCCCCGAATCTGCCCCGTTAGCGCAAAGGCCCAACCTTGACCGCAGAAGATTAGGATATTCTTGCCCTTTTTTGGGCAGCAAAATGCGGTTCGGCACTATCCACAGCAGAAAGCAGCCCCCAATCACGTTTCTTGCCGAGGCCCTTGACTCTTGGCCGGGGAGGCGCATCTATGTGAATGTGAATAACATTCACACTGAAGGAAGGACCTCGATGCAACTGGTTGCGACCCTGGACGAATACGGGAAGCCGGCATGGATCACAGCCATGATCGTCGGCTTCCTGCTGTGGTGGCCCATTGGCCTTGGCATTTTGGCCTATCTGATCTGGAGTGGACGCATGGGATGTTGTGGAAACCGAGCCGCGTGGCGGCAATATTTTACCGATGAGGCGCGGCGCTTCGGCGGAGGCATGACGGCCTTCGGCGCGACCGGCAATCGTGCCTTTGACGACTATCGCGAGGAGACTCTGCGGCGGCTCGAAGACGAGGCAAAGGAATTTCAGACCTTCTTGCAGCGCTTGCGCCACGCCAAAGACAAAGCCGAGTTCGACCAGTTCATGGCCGAGCGCAACGGCGCCGCTCCTTCAACGACATCATAGATGCGCCCTGCGAACGAGCGCTGAGTGAGAGGCAACGAGAGGCGTGGGGCATTCAGCCCCGCGCCCCTTCTTATGTCGGATTGATCACTCGCGAGGATCGCCGAAGCCGCCGCCGGTCGGCGTTTTGACGATGATGGCTTCGCCGGGTTCGAGCACCGTTTGATCCGCGCTCTTCAGGCGCTCAAGCCGCCCGTCGCTTCGCCTGACCCAGTTCTGTCCCGCCTGGCCGTCTTCGCCGCCGAAGGCGCCGAAGGGTCTCACTTTGCGGAAGCCCGACAGGATCGCGCAGTCCATTCGCTCAAGGAAGCGGATGACGCGATGCGTCCCGTCGCCGGCATGATGTTTCCCCTTGCCGCCCGAGCCGCGCATGATCTCGAAGCGTTCGACCAGCACCGGATAGCGAAGCTCGAGCACCTCCGGATCGGTGAGACGCGAATTGGTCATATGCGTCTGTACCGCCGCCACCCCGTCGAAGCCAGGGCCGGCCGGGGCGCCCGAACAGATCGTCTCGTAATATTGATAGCGCTCGTTGCCGAAGGTGAGATTGTTCATCGTGCCTTGCGCCGAGCCCAGGCACCCGAGCGCGCCATAAAGGCAGTTCACGATCGTCTGGCTCGTCTCCACATTTCCGGCCGCAACCGGCGCCGGATAGCGCGGCTTTAGCATCGAGCCCTTGGGCACGACGATCTTGATCGGACGCAAGCACCCTGCGTTCAACGGAATGTCCTCGTCGACCAGCGTGCGGAAGACATAAAGCACGCAAGCCCTGGTGATGGGTCCTGGCGCATTGAACGCATCTGAGGTCTGAGCGCTGGTGCCGGCAAAATCGACCACTGCTTTGCGCGCCTTGCGATCGATCTTGATGGCGACCGCGATTGTGCTTCCCTGATCGGTCTCAACCTTGAAGCGCGCATTTTTGAGCTTGGCGATGACCCGCGAAACGGCTTCTGCTGCATTGGCCTGCACATGGCCCATATAGGCGTGCACCACGGCGAGCCCGTAATGACGGACCATGGCGTGAAGCTCGGTCACGCCCTTCTCATTGGCGGCGATCTGCGCCTTGAGGTCGGCAATATTCTGGGCCGGATCCCGGGCCGGGTAGGGGGCCTTGGTGAGAAGGTCGAACACGGCTTTCTCACGGAAACGCCCGCGCGCGACCAGCTTGAACGGATCGATATAGACGCCCTCTTGCTCGATGCGGGTCGCCAGCGGGCTCATCGAGCCGGGCGCGATCCCGCCGATATCGGCATGATGGCCGCGCGCGGCGACAAAGAAGAGCAGGTCGCGGCCCTTTTCGCCGAATACCGGCGTGACCACGGTGATGTCGGGCAGATGCGTGCCGCCGTTATAAGGGGCATTCAGCATATAGACGTCGCCCGGCTTGAGAGCGTCGCCCACCTCCCGCAACACGGTGGCGACGCTCCGGTCCATGGACCCGAGATGAACCGGGATATGCGGCGCATTGGCCACGAGGTTGCCTTTGGCATCGAAGATCGCGCAGGAGAAGTCGAGCCGTTCCTTGATATTGACCGAGCGCGCGGTGTTTTGCAGCGCGTAACCCATCTGCTCGGCGATCGAGACGAACAGATTGTTGAACACTTCGACCATCACCGGATCGGCGCGTTTGCTGATGCGTGCTTCGGTCTTTTTGGCAATGCGGGTGAGGAGAAGCTGGTTGTGCTCCGTAACGCGCGTCTGCCAATCCGGCTCGACCACGACAGTCTGGTGATCCTCGATGACAAGCGCCGGTCCCAAGATCGACTGACCCGGGACGAGGTCTCCGCGCAAGAAAATCGGCGCGTCATGCCACCCTCCGGCGGTAAAGAGCCGCGCGTGCGTATGGGGTTTCGGCGGTGCGGCGGTCAGCTCTGAAAAAGTGGGCTCGGCGATCTGCGCGCCGCCGCCTTTTGCTTCGACTTCGATCGCCTCGATCTCGATATCTTTTTCCGGGCTGATGAAGCCGAACCGTTTCCGGTGCGCGGCTTCGAACATCGCCCGCATGGCGCGCCCACTCGCTGCGGGAATGGGAAGGGCGCTATCGGTCCCGGCATAGCGAAGATGGGCGTGAACGCTCATCTCGATTGCGCCGCTGTCGACGCCTTGGCGCAACAGTTCCCTCCGCACCTCTTCCTCAAGCGGCTTTTGCAGTTCGGCGAAGACGGCAAGCCCGTCCTCGTCGAGCCGCTCAAGCACGGAGCGGGTGCGGGTTGCGGTGAGAGAAGCGAGACCCATGCCGAAGGCCGACAGCACGCCCGAGAGCGGATGGATCAACACCGACTTGATGCCGAGCGCGTCGGCGACCAGGCAGGCATGCTGACCGCCTGCGCCGCCAAATGAATTGAGCACATACTCGGTCACGTCATAGCCGCGCTGAACAGAAATAGTCTTGATCGCGTTCGCCATGTTTTCGACCGCAATCTTGATGAAACCGTCGGCAATCTCTTCCGGCGCGCGTCCCATTTTGCCGGCGAGCGAGTTGAAGGCTTTGCGCACCGCCTCGGCGTCGAGCGGCTGGTCCTGATCGGGACCGAAAATGTGCGGAAAGAAAACCGGCTGTAGCTTGCCTGTCATCACATTGGCGTCGGTGACGGTGAGGGGGCCTTGGCGCCGGTAGCACAGCGGTCCCGGATCGGCCCCTGCGGAGTCTGGTCCGACGCGGAAGCGCGCCTCGTCATAGTGCAGGATCGAGCCGCCGCCTGCGGCCACGGTATGGATCAGCATCATCGGCGCGCGCACGCGCACGCCCGCCACCCGGCTCTCGAAACTGCGCTCGAACGCGCCGTCATAGTGGCAGACATCGGTCGAGGTGCCGCCCATGTCGAAGCCGATGATCCTGGTAAAGCCTGCCGCCCGCGCGGTCTCGACCGCACCCACGACGCCGCCTGCCGGTCCTGACAGGATCGCATCCTTGCCTCTGAACATGCCCGCAGACGTCAGCCCGCCGGAGGACTGCATGAACAGCAGAAGGGGCCGTCCCGTATCATCTTTATGGCGGCGGCCGGGGGTATTGTTAAACGCAGCCGCGACGCGATCGACGTAGCGGCGAAGGAGCGGCGAGAGATAGGCGTCGGCCACGGCGGTATCGCCGCGCCCGACCAGTTTCACCAGCCGGCTCACCTCATGGCTTGCCGAGATTTGCGTGAACCCCTCTTCGCGCGCGAGCCGGGCCGCTTCGCGCTCATGCTCCGGGTAAGCGTAAGCATGCATGAAGAGAATGGCGACGGCGGAGATGCCGTCGGCGCGCGCCGCCTTGAGCGCTTTGAGCGTCGCCTCGTGATCGAGCGGAATCTCGACGCTGCCGTCGGCGCGCACACGTTCAGGCACTTCGACCACGCGCCGATAGAGCATCGAAGGTTTCTCGATCCGGCGGGCAAAGATCTTGGGCCGCGCCTGGTAGCCGATTTCGAGTGCGTCGCGGAAGCCTTCGCTCACGATGAGGAGCAGTGGATCGCCCTTCCGTTCGAGCAGCGCATTGGTGGCAACCGTCGTGCCCATCCTGAGGCTGGCGATCTCGCTAGAGGGGAGCGGGCGGTCGCGTGGGTGGTCAAGCAGGTCGGCGATACCGGCGAGCGCGGCGTCCTGATAGGCCTTGGGATTGTCCGACAGCAGCTTGCGGGTGACGAGCCGGCCATCAGGCGTTCGTGCCACGAGGTCGGTGAACGTACCGCCGCGATCGATGAAGAACTGCCACTTGGCGCTGCCGCTCATCCGATGCGCTTGAGCCCCGCGGCGTATTGCTTCCAGCGCTTGACATAAACGCCAGCGGCGCGGGCGATCTCCGCGCGCACCGCTTCGTCGCTCGCTTTCACGGCCTTTGCCGGTGAGCCGAGGATCACCGTGTTGTCGGGAAATTCCTTGCCGGCCAGCACCAGGGCGCCGGCACCGACCAGGCAGTTCTTTCCGATCTTGGCGCCGTTCAACACTATGGCCCCCATGCCGACCAGGCTCGCATCGCCGATCGAGCAGCCATGCAGCACGACGTTATGGCCAATGACGCAATCCTCGCCCACCGTCAGAGGAAAGCCGGGATCGGTGTGCAGCGTCGAATTGTCTTGGACTTGCGAGCGGGCGCCGATCTCGATCCACTCATTGTCGCCGCGCAGCACCGAGCCGTACCAGATGCTCACATCGGATTTGAGCCGTACCTTGCCGACCACCGAGGCCGTCTCTGCGACCCAATAGAGCCCGTCGGCCGGAAGGTCGGGCCGCGTCCCGTCAAGTTCGTAAACCGTCATATCCTATCCTTCTCGCCTACCGCTTGGGCTTGTTCGAAGCAGCGCGCAGCTCCCGTTCGAGACGCGCGACCTTGTCGCGGAGCGTACCGGCCTCAAGCTCGGCATACATCGCCGCGGCTTCCGCGCCTAGCCTTGCCAGCATCGTGCGTTCGCTGGTGTCGAGGTCCGTACCCGATTCGTGCGGCCCATAGAGTGAAACGGCGAAACAGCGCGCAGGATTGCTTGCAGGCACGGCAAGAACGGGGCGCGCAAGACCCGACGGGAGAGCGATCCCGTCATCGTCACGATCGGGAAGGCAAAATGACTCGCCTTTCATCACCGGCACGAGCATCTGCGCGTCTGGTCTCATGGTCGTGGCCTCGCCCCGGTTCCAGCCCTTGCCATTGCCGTCGCGGCGAAAGACCGGCCCTTCGCGGCGAAAGGCGGCCGCCGAGGCGAGCTTCAACGCCTTGAAGGTCTCATCGGCAAGCAGCTTGTCGATCTCGACGGCTTTCTTGGCCTTGCGGATCGCTTGCTTCAGCCGTTGCTCGGCTTCTTCGATCGCGCTGTTGAAATAGCGATCGGCGAGATACACACCCCCTTCGTGCAAGCGAGAAAGCAAGTAGACGAATGCCGCCCCCATGACGACCCACGCCCAACCCGGCAGTTCCAGATAGTCCTCGATGCGCTCCATCTCACGGTGCATTAGCAGGACGGGGACGCTCAAGGTCAGGCCAAGGATCGTCACGCGGCGCAACGGGATCATCACGTTTACGACCCGCCTCCGGCGCAAGGCTCCGAACACGAACAGGCAGAGCACGCCGTTGACGAGATAGAGCAGACCGACGATGTCCTCGTCCGGCGTGAAGTTTCCCCACCGCGTACTGAAAAACGTTGTGGTCGAGGCAAGCTCGGCTATTAGGAACGCGGGCAGTCCGATCACGCAGCCCCAGATCACCCAACGCACGCGCTGATAATCCTCCGCAGCCTGGGTTTGCGCTCTGACAAGAAGGATGGCGAGTGCGGCGAGAGCGACGAGGAAGCCCATGAGGATCGAAATGCGGGTTATCGTCTCGACGTGAAAACCGAACAGGGCGCCATAGGATGCACCCAAGGCAAGCACGAAGACGAACACCACGGCCGGCAGAGCGCGTTCGAACCCTCGCCATCTCGCTTCTGTCTTGTTGCTCGGCACGCGCAACACGAAGAGCAAAAGTCCGGCGTAACCGACGGCTTCGGCAAAAACCATTGCGGCGGTCTGTGAGAGGAAAAGCGCGGGGCGAGGTTCGAGGAGGGCCTCGAAGGCATAGACCTGCCCGGGATTGAACCAGTTCACGTAAAGGAAGAATCCCCAGCTCATTGCCGACGGCCGCGTCCACACCAGCCAAGCCGCCGCAAGCACAACCGCGATGCCGGCGACTTGACAAAGGACGATCACCGCGCGCTCGAGAAAATTCGACCGTACCGGCGCGGCGGCCACAACGACCTGCCGCGCGGGCGTTGCATCGGTCGCGACGAAATCAAGTGTGACCGTCCGCCCCGGCAATAGATATTCGACGCCGCCAAGCGCGGCGATTGGGTTACTGCATGTGTCGAACGCGTCGAGCCTACAGCGCATGGCTTCGAGGTCGAGCCGCTCGCCGACCCTGATCCCGGCGCGCCAGGCGGGCGATGCCGCCTGGTCGGGGAAGGGGTCGGTCACGTCGGCGATCCATCCGTCGCCGTTGGCGAAAAGACCGATCGAGGCAAGGGGCTGAGCGACCCTGACCAAGTCAGGGACGATCATGACAAGGCCCCACAGCGTGAGCACAAGGAGCAAGACTCGGCCGGCGGTCATTTGCGGCATCCTTGAAACGCCTGGCAAACGTGGAGAATCGCAAGATCCCACATTGCCGAGGCCGCGTAACCATTCCGTAATCGCGGAATCTGGCAAGGCGAAAGATGGCATATGGCCTCCGCGCCCTCGGGACGCCCTTGTAACGCCAACCCCCCTCGGCTATGAGGGTCGCCGACCAGGCTGCAAAGGCCGTAAGTGATCAGCATGGATACCGAAGCCCCTAAGGACGCGCCGCGCTCCGGCGCCAACATTCTCACGATCCTCATTACCTCGCTCAGCGCGGCGATCGTCGTGGCGGGCGGGTTCGGCATCGTGTTTCAGGCCGGCATCGTCGCCGCCGTGGCCCGGATCGGGCTTCCTGAGGGATTCCTTTGGGCCGGGACGGCAATCAATGCGGCGTTGACGCTTTGGCTTGCGATCTGGACCTTCGCCCGTTCGTGGCACGTGGAGCGGCGGCTCAGGGATGGGCTCGAAGTGGACGAGCCGAAGCTCTCCATCCTGGCCAATTTCCGCGGGTCTTGACCCGGCCGCAACGTAAAGCTGCACAGAAGGGGTCGATTCTTCGCATGCGGCTACGGCCAAAAATCCCTATGCTCTGGCCGGAGCAACATCCTTTGGGGGAATTCCCGCCATGTCAGTTTGGGGCAAGTTAGCAGGCGCAGCCGCAGGGCTCGCGGTCGGGGGCCCGATCGGAGCGCTGCTTGGCGGCGTGGCCGGTCATTACGTCATCGATCGCGACCAGGAAGAGGACGCATCGGGCGAAGGCCAGGTGGCCTTCACTGTGGGTGTGATCGCGCTCGGCGCGAAGATGGCCAAGGCCGACGGCGTCGTCACCATGGACGAGGTCAACGCCTTCAAGGAAGTCTTCAAGGTTCCCGAGGGCGAGATGAAGAACGTCGCCCGCGTGTTCAACTTGGCCAAGCAGGACATGGCCGGCTATGAAGCCTATGCCGAGCAGCTTGCCGGCATGTTCAAGGGCAACCGCAAGGTGCTCGAAGACGTGCTCGAAGGGCTGTTCCACATCGCTAAGGCCGATGACGAGTTGCATCCGCGCGAAGAAGAATTTTTGGCCGGCGTCGCCAAGCGCTTCGGTTTGACCGAGACCGAGTTCGCTTATGTGAAGGCGCGCCATGTTATCTCCAACAAGCGCAATCCCTACGACGTGCTGGGCATTGCTCCTTCAATCAGTAACGATGAGCTCAAGAGCCATTATCGGCGGATGGTCGCCGAGAGCCATCCGGACAAGCTGATTGCCCGCGGGGTCCCGAAGGAGTTCGTTGTGATTGCGACCGAGAGAATCGCGGCCATCAACGAGGCCTATGAACAGATCGCCAAAGAGCGCGGAATGTAGCTCACAACGGCATGGCGCCCGTCGACCGGGCCGTCCCGGCGACTCACGTATTTGCATTCTGACGAAGGACGCCCAAGATCTGCACGTTCGGCGGCAGCCGGATGTGACAGACGCGAATTGAAATTGAATGGCCACAAGCCCGGACAGTCCACTCGCCACGCTGTGGTGTCCCGCGCCCAACCGCGAGGCGCGGTGCAACGGGCTGAAGCCCGATATGCTGATCTTGCATTATACCGGCATGGACTCGGCGGAAGGCGCGCTCGACTGGCTGACCTGCCAAGAGTCGGGCGTCTCATGCCATTACTTCGTCGACACTGAAGGGCGAATTGCGCAAATGGTTGCCGAGGACGAGCGCGCCTGGCACGCCGGACAAAGCCTCTGGGCCGGCGAGACCGACATAAATTCCCGTTCGATCGGTATCGAGATTCATAATCCCGGTCACGATTTCGACTATCCGGATTTTTCTGAAGCCGAGATGCAGGCGGTTGAAGCTCTGTGTCTCGATATCCTGAGCCGTCACGCCATTCCGCCTCATCGCGTGCTTGCGCATTCCGACGTGGCGCCGGGCCGAAAACGCGACCCCGGCGAGAAATTCGATTGGCAGAGGCTCGCGCGCGCGGGCATCGGCCTGTGGGTTCCGCCGGCACCGGTTTCAGACGATACCGGTCTTGGCCCGGGCGACGAGGGCGAGGCTGTCGCCGCGTTGCAGCGCGGACTTCTCAACTACGGTTACGGCGTCGAAGTGACGACCACTTACGGCACGGGCCTGGAGAAGGTGGTCGAAGCCTTCCAGCGCCATTTCCGCCCCACACGCGTCGATGGCCGGGCCGATGCCTCGACCCGCGACACGCTCGATCGTCTGCTTGCCGCCCGGTCTCAGACAGGAGCGTGAGGCCTAACGACAAGACCCGCCCAAAAGGGCGGGCCTTGCGGGGGGCGTGCGAAGCGGAAGCTTCGTCCGTCAGTGGGTCTCTTCGAAATCCATGCCTTCGAAGGTGTAGCGAGGCTTTTGCACCCAGATGCCATCTTCCTGCACCGGAACTTTGTGCATCTTGACGTCGGTCACCTTGAGGTTGCCGTCCTTGTCATCGACCCAGAAATCGATGTCGTAGTACTCGTCCTTGCTGCCCGGCTTGCGGAAGTCGGTGCAGGCGAAGTACTTGCCGTCTTTCTTCAAATGCCGGACCGGCTGATGCATCTCGATGAACTCGAGCGGCACGGACTCGCCGGTCTTGTCGTCTTTGACCTCGAGATCGCCCTTATCATCCTTGTTTTCGGCAATGTAATTGTGGATCGCGCTCATCACGTGCCAAGCGCGTCTCACTTCCATGTCGCCGGGATGCTCTTGCACCGGGAGCCACCACCACGCGACCGGCAAGCGCGTAATCATGTAGTAGCTGTCGCCGTCCTTCTTCGGGCCCTTCTGCACTCTGATATCCATCAGCGTGAGCTTGTCGCCCTCGGGCTTGAACCAGAAGTCGAGCGCATATTGCTTCTTCGGTTCGTCCTTG
>CAZFYL010000030.1:0-21526 GCA_964523345.1 uncultured Methyloceanibacter sp. | reverse complement strand
GGGAACGACGCGGTATTTGGGCCTTCCCCGCACACGCTAGAGGAGTTCACGTCGGCTTGCTCATTCTGTGCCTCTATGCGGCGATCCGGGCCTATGGCCGCTTCACCGAGGCCCGTTAGGCTGGGCAGGCTTCTTCGCCGCGTGGGCGCGAAATATCCGCTTGGTACCGGATTGCACGTTCAGCCCCGCGAGCCTCAGTCCGCCACTGGAATCGGCCCCTCCGTTTCCAGTTCCTCTTTCTTCAACTCCGCCTCGGAACCGAGATATTTCGCTTGCGCGCCTTCAATCGTCCCGTTGAACTTGAAGGGGGCCTGGTCGTAATACTCGATCGCCACCGGGGAGCCGAGGTCGATGCCGAAGTCGAGCGCGTCGTTGGCTGTAAAAGTTAGTGGTGCGCTGACAGGCACCTCACCCGAAGCGACCTCCTCGCCGTTGACCCTCAAGACCACCTTGAGCGGCCCAGCCGGCTTGGGGTCGACATAGGTCGTCTCGACCTCGATCTTCACCTTGCCGATAGGCAGTTTGTCCTTGGCCTTGATGTGGGTGCGCTGAATCTCGAAGAGATTGTACTCGTAAGCCAGCACGCCATCCTTGACGTACAGGGCGAGGCCGCCGGAGAAGCCGCCGAGGGCGTAGATCACGCCGTTGGCTTTCGCTGGCACATCCACATCGACGCTGACGATGTTGTCTTTGTTGCCCAGCGTTGGAGCCGAAAATTCGGGCATCCGCGTGACCGCCCCCGGGAAGGTCCATGATGTGTAGGGCGGCGCTATTTTGAGTTCGGGATGAAGGACGGGAATCCATAGGCCGCCGCCGACAGGCAGGCCCTTGTTCTTGGTGAGCTCGATCAAAAAGAGTTTCTTCAGATCGGCGAGCTTCGCCGGCATGTCGCCGGCAAGATCGTCGGCTTGCGACCAATCTTTGCTTATATTGTAAAGCTCCCACTTATCCTTGTCCGGCGTCCATTCGAGGATGCCTTCGGGCAGGCCTGGAACCCATGGCGTGCGCGGGCCAAACGCCGAGGCCATCCACCCGTCGTGGTAAATGCTACGACTGCCCATGATGTCGAAATACTGCGTGGGTCTCACTTCCTTCGCCTTGGCGTCGCCGAATGTCTCGGTAAAGCTGACGCCGTCGAACGTGTCTTGCGGAATCCCATTGACCACGTGCGGCGGCGTGATGCTCAGGATCTCGTATAGGGTCGGAACCACGTCGATGACATGTAAGAACTGAGCACGTGGCGTGGAATCAGGTTTGATCTTCGCGGGCCAGCGGATGGCCAGTGGATTGCGAGTGCCGCCGAAATGCGAGGCGATCAGCTTAGTCGCTTGGTAGGGCGTGCTGCCGGCCCAGGCCCAGCCGGCGTGATACATGTTATCGGTTTTCGGCGAACCGAGCACGTCGAGTCCGCCCAGCGAGTCGAGCGCCTCGATCTGTTCTTTCGTGGTGCTGGGAATGCTGTTTTGCGCGAGCAGTTCGCTGATGGTGCCGTTCTGGCCTTCGGCAGAGGCGCCGTTGTCGCCCCAGATATAGAGAATGAGCGTGTTATCGCCATAGCCGAGCTGGTCGATCTCGTCGACGATGCGGCCGACCTGCGCGTCAACGTGCTCGGTAAACCCGGCAAACACTTCCATCAAGCGGCGTTGAAAAGGCTTCTCGTCGTCAGGGATTGAGTCCCAAGAAGCAAGGTTGTCGGGCCGAGGAGTCAGTTTCGTATCTTTAGGGATATACCCCATTTGTTTGGCGCGCTTGAAGACGCGCTCGCGGTACTTGTCCCAGCCGTCGTCGAACTTGCCTTTGTACTTGTCGGCCCATTCCTTCGGAACTTGATGCGGACCGTGAGAGGCGCCGCTCGCCCAATACATGAAGAACGGCTTATCCGGGGCGAGGGCCTTATGCTCCTGCAGCCAGCGAATGGCATCGTCCGCCAGGTCTTCACTCAAATGATAATAGTCATGGCCGCCGGAGGTTTCGGGATGTTCGACATAGGCGGTGTTGCGCACGAGCATGGGCTCGTACTGCGAGGCTTCACCGGCGAGGAACCCATAGAAATATTGGAAGCCATAGCCGGTGGGCCAATTGTCGAACGGGCCGGCGGCCGTCGTCTCGTTGGCAGGCGTGTTGTGCCACTTGCCCCACGCCCCGGTGCTATAACCGTAGTCCTTGAGCACCTCGGCAACCGTGGCGCTGCTCTTCGGGATCCTACCGGCATATCCATCCCAATCATTCGCCAGCTCAGTGATCTGGCCGTTGGCGACTCGATGGTGATTGCGCCCGGTCAATAATGCCGAACGCGTGGGCGAGCACATCGCAGTGGTATGAAACCGGTTATACGAAATTCCCCCTTTGGCGATCTCGGTCAGTGTGGGCGTGTGGATCTCTCCGCCGTAAGTATCCGTCTGCCCGGGGCCGACGTCGTCGATGAGCACGATCAATATGTTCGGCGCATTCTCCGGAAGATGGCTCACCTCCGGCAGCGGGTTGTATGTCGATTCCTGCATCGTTCGCCCGGCTACGCTGCCGGACGGCTTAGGCGGGAACGGCAGAACCTCCTGAGCCGCCGCAGCCGTTGCGACGCACGTGCCCAGCGTGAGCATGAGGAGCCAGCTGATCAGCGGGGAGTCGGGTCGCTTCATGATAACGGATCCTCGTCCTTGTGCGCTGCGTCTCAGCTTATGCGGGGAGAGCGCGCTGGTTCATTGTCGAACTTAATTTAGGTGTTTCCACTCACATTGACCTGAATCAGTTGTCGGAGCGTTTCAACTCGCTTGTTTTGTGTGCTGGGGTAACGTCCGGTAATGGCGCATAGCGGACATTTTCCGGCACCCCTCCGAATGTCCGCATCCGAGCGCAAAGCGATAGGTGACACGCAATCCGCGTGTCAGCTTTTCCCCGGCGTTTGTTGCCCGCGCGCCACACAAAATGAGCCCGCTTTGGCGTTATAATCAGTCTACGGTCTATGCGGGGATCGACCGATGAGGCATCGCGCTGCGATCATTGCTGTGCTGGCGCTCGGCCTGCCAAGCCTGGGCTCAAGCGAAGTGCAGGCGGCGGAGAACGCGGCGGGCTGGTACGCCTTGGGAACCAAGGCCTCGATGGCGGGCTACGTGCCGCCGCCCGGCACCTATTTCATCGACGTCAATTACTATTATCAGGGAGACGCCAGCGGGACCGCCGCTTTGGGCGTGGCCCTGCGCGATATCGGTGTTGAGAATATCAGCGGCAACCTGACGATCGAGGCCGATGTCAAGGTCGACGGCCGGGTCTACTACAATATGCCGTCGGTCTTGTGGGTGGCGCCGGGCAAGGTGCTGGGCGGCAATGTCGGCTTCGGCGCCATTGTCCCGTTCGGCTGGAAGGATGTCGGTGTCGACATCGATGCGCTGGCGACCTTGACCTTAGGGCCGCCGATCAATCAGACGTTTCAGCAAGGCGCCCATTTCAGCCGCACCGACGACTCGTTCGAGTTCGGCGATCCGGTCCTCAATGCGCTGATCGGCTGGCACCAGGGCAACTGGCATTGGAACATCGGCATGCTGGTCAACGTGCCGGTCGGCCCGTGGAGCAACAGCTCGATTTCCAACCTCTCTTTCAACCATTGGGGGCTCGACACCGCCGCGGCGGTAACCTGGCTCGATCCCAAGACCGGGTTGGAAGTCTCCGTCGCGCCCGGTTTCACCTTCAACTGGGAGAACCCCGATACAAATTACGAGACCGGCACCGAGTTTCACGTCGAGTTCGCCGCGCTGAAGCATTTCTCGCAAGTATTTGCAGCCGGCGTGGCCGGCTTCCACTATCAGCAGCTCACCGGCGATAGCGGGGCGGGCGCAAGGCTCGGCGACTTCAAGGGCCGCGTGACATCGCTCGGGCCCATCGTGACCTACAGCTTCACCCTCGGAAAGATCCCGGTCAGCACGCAGTTGCTCTGGATGCACGATTTCGATGTCGAGAACCGGCTGGAAGGCGATCTCGGCGTGCTTACCGTGTCGATGCCGCTCTCGGTCGCCGGTCACTGAACACGCCGGGCCGCCGGCGCTTAGACCGATGTCGACTTCCGCGTGTAAAGCGGACATAGGTGACGCGCAATCCGAGTGTCCGCTTTTCCCGGCCTTTGTTGCCCGCGCGCAACACAGGAGGAGCCCGCTATGGCGCTATAGTCCGTCCACGGTCTATGCGGGGGAATCGACCGATGAGACGTCGCGCGGCGATCATGGCAGTGCTGGCGCTCGGCCTGCCCGGCCTCGGATCGGGCGAGGGGCAAGCGGCGGAGAACACCGCCGGCTTTTACGCGTTGGGAACCAAGACCGCGATGGCGGGCTACGTGCCCCCGCCCGGCACTTATTTCATCGACGTCAATTACTATTATCAGGGAACCGCCAGCGGTACGGCCGCTTTAGGCGTCGCGCTCCGCGACTTCGGTATCAAAAATGTCAGCGGGAACCTGTTGGTCGATGCCGATTTCAAGGCCGACGGCCGGGCCTACTACAATCTGGCGTCGGCGTTGTGGGTGACGCCGCGCAAGGTTTTGGGCGGCAATCTCGGCTTCGCCCTCATTCTCCCCGTTGGCACCAAGGATACCGGTCTCGACGTCGATGCGCTTGCCACCTTGACCCTGGGGCCGCCGATCAATCGGACGTTTCAACAGGGCGCCCAGTTCAGCCGCACCGGCGGCGACACCAATATCGGCGATCCCATCGTCAGTTCAGTGATCGGCTGGCACCAGGGCAACTGGCATTGGAGTTTTGTAACGTACATCAATGTGCCGCTCGCACCGTATGACAAGAACACCAGCGCCAATATTGGATTCAACCATTGGACGCTCGACACCACGGCGGGGGTGACCTGGCTCGATCCCAAGACCGGCTTCGAGATTTCCGCTGCGCCCGGTTTCACCTTCAACTGGGAAAACCCCGACACGAATTATACGACCGGCACCGAGTTTCACGTCGAGTTCGCCGTGCTCGAGCATTTCACGAAAAAATTCGCGGTCGGCATTGCCGGCTTCCACTACGTGCAGCTCACCGGCGATAGCGGGTCGGGTGCCGTGCTTGGCGATTTCAAGGGCCGCGCCACGGCGCTCGGGCCGATCGTGACCTACGACTTCGCCATCGGCAAGACCCCGGTCAAGCTGCAAGGGATGTGGCTGCAAGAATTCGGCGTCGAGCACCGCCTCGAAGGCGATTACGGCCTGCTCACTGTGTCGCTGCCGCTGTCAAGACCCGGCCGCTGAAGACCGGGCCGATGCCGCCGGCGTCCGCGTCTTTTTCATTCCGGCGCGGGCAGGTCCCGAGAGTCTGGAGTGCATCGCCCGCCGCATTTCCGACTTTTGCCACCAGGTCATCGATCAGATCGGAACGCGCACCGCGCAGCCGTTTCAGGTTGCCCTGTAGCTCGTCCAGCCGTTCGTTGAGGCGTGCCACTTCAGGGCCGAGACTGGGCACGCCCTCACTCTTTGCCTTCTCGAGCGCGACGCTCAGCGTATGAACATCGTCGGCAACGCGTTGGATGTTCTGCACGACGTGCCGCGGGTCTTCGCCGACGCGGGACAGAACCGCATCGGTCATGGTCGATGCCACGTCATGCGCCAGATGAGTGACCTTCGAGGTGGCGATGATTGCCAGGATCGCGGCCAAGATCACCAGCACCGCGGTGCCATTGACCAGAGCTAAAGCCAATTGACCGGGCAGCTTGCGCAGGCGTGCGGAAAGATCGTCGTTCGCTGGGTCTGACATTGGGGTCTCCTTTTAAGGAGGACTATCGAGGAAGAATCCTGGATCCTTCGTCAGCATTCTGACTGGTTGCGTCATTTTCCGCCAGCGCGTCAGCAAAAAACGGGCCGTCATTCGAAAATGGCGGCCCGCTTGCTCTTGCCAATTGTCGCGAGCGCTTGGCGCGCGCCCGCATAGGAAGAAAAGAATACCGGGCCCGGCGGGAACCGGACCCGGCACTTTGTTTGCAGCCTGTTCGTCTACTGGAGGTCGCTCTGAAGTTTGCCGAGCGCCTTTTCCAGCTCCTCCATCTGCCCGCCGACGGTGAAGCTCGCCGGCCTCTGACGCGGCGGATAAGCCTCGAAGGTCTTGAGGAACTTGCCGACATAGGCTTGCGCCGGAACGAGAACATACGCCCGCGAGATCATCCAATCGTAATAGGTGTTGGAGGTGATATCGGCGCGCTCGTAAGGATCGCGGCGCAAATTGAAGATCTTGGGCACGCGGAGCTCGGTGAACGGATTGGCCCAGATCTTCAACAGACCGGGCGCGCGCTGCTCCATGAACACGACCTTCCAATCGTGATAGCGCAAGGCCATCAGGTCGCCGTCGTCGGAGAAGTAGAAGATCTCGTCGCGCGGCGCCGTCTTCTCTTTCCCGGTTAGGACCGGCAGGAAGTTGTAGCCGTCGAGATGCACCTTGTAGGTGGTGCCGCCCGCGTCATAGCCGTCGAGCAGCTTCTCTTTGACATCCGTCTGACCGGCGGCGGCCAAGAAGGTCGGCAGCCAATCCATATGGTGCATGATGTCGTTCGACACCGAGCCCGCCTCGATATGACCGGGCCAGCGCACCATGGCCGGCACGCGCCAGCCGCCTTCCCAGTTGGTGTTCTTTTCGCTGCGGAACGGCGTGGTGCCGGCATCGGGCCAGGTGTTCTGATGCGGCCCGTTATCGGTCGAGTAGAACACGATGGTGTTGTCGGCGATGCCGAGATCGTCGAGCGCCTGAAGCAGCTTTCCGACCGCGCGATCGTGCAGCACCATGCCATCTGAATACTCGTCCTGTCCGGAAATGCCGCGATCCTTCTCCGCCACATGCGTGCGGAAATGCATATGCGTGCCGTTCCACCAGGTGAAGAACGGCGTGCCCGATTCTTTGGCCTTCTTAATGAAGGCGATGGCCGCCTCCAACGTCTCGTCGTCGACGGTTTCCATGCGCTTCTTGGTGAGGGGACCCGTGTCCTCGATCTTCTGCTTGCCGACCTTGCCGAAGCGCGGATCGATCGTGGAATCGTCGGTGTCGGTTGCCCAGGTATGGAGCACGCCGCGCGGGCCGAACTTCTCACGGAACTCGGGCTTCTTCGGATAATCCTCGTTCTCCGGTTCTTCTTCCGCGTTCAGGTGATAAAGATTGCCGAAGAACTCGTCGAAGCCGTGCAGGGTCGGCAAGAACTCGTTCTTATCGCCGAGATGGTTCTTGCCGAACTGCCCGGTCGTATAGCCTTGGGCCTTGAGCAGCGTGGCGATGGTGGGATCCTCGGCCCTAAGACCGAGATCGGCGCCGGGCAGACCGACTTTCGAGAGCCCCGTGCGGAACACGCTCTGGCCGGTGATGAAGGACGAGCGGCCCGCCGTGCAGCTCTGCTCGCCGTAATAGTCGGTGAAGATCATGCCTTCGTTGGCGACGCGATCGATGTTCGGCGTCTTGTAGCCCATCAGGCCCTTGGTATAGGCGCTGATATTGCCTTGGCCGATATCGTCGCCCCAGATCACAAGGATATTCGGCTTGCCGGTTTTCGCGTCAGCGTCTTGCGCCCAAGCCGCCCCTGACGGGACCGCGAGAGCTGCGGATAGAAACAGGCTTGCGATAAACGCCGCGGGCCTCATGCCTTTTCCTCCCTACCTTGAATATCAGCTTACGGATTTTAGAAAGTAGGGGATTAGGCCGAAACGGTGTCCCTTTTGTGTCAGCAGGTTACGGGTAGAAGGCAGTCTCTGCGCGCGCCCGGCGATGCCGGCTTTTGGCGCCTATTGGCGCGACCCTCCGCCGAAGCGGAGGTTCACCCCGGCGCGCACGACATTGGCGGTATCGTCGATATCGACAAAGGCCGTCGGCAGGAAATCGAATTGCGGGGTCAGCCTGATCCGCTCCGTGCCGAAGTCGTAATAACTGTATTCGACGAAGGCCGACAGGCGCCCGGTCAAAGCGTATTCGCCGCCGCCGCCGATGGTCCAGCCCGCGCGCGTGTCGCTGGCGCGATAGGCCGTGCCGATCATGGTGGTCGAGGCGCGGTAATCGACGTCTTCCCAAGCGGCGCCGCCTTGCACGTAAAGGAGGGTGCGGTCGAAGCCGTAGCCGAGACGGCCCGTGATCGAGGCCAGCGCTGCCATTTCGCTGTGATAGAACACGCCGGTCTCGCGCGCCGACGGGTGCGTGCCGCCGGCATCGGTCCAGCCATAATTGCCGGCAAACCCGAGCACGACGCCGCTTGGCAGCTGATAATCGCAGCCACCTTGCACCCCGCCGATAAAGCCGTCCACGCTGTGGCCGCCGAGCGAGACCCCTTCGAACGCGCCGCCCGGCGTCCGCGGAATCCATTTATCGCTGTCCCCCCACACCCCGCCGGCATGGGCGCCGGCGAAGCAGCCGGTCCAGCGCCAGGCCTCGATTTGGCCGGAAACCGGCGGGCCCAGATCCGAGGCGCTCGCTTGACTGGCAAGCACGATCAGCGCGGCGGCCGAAACAGCGAATCTCCGCATGATGTCCCTCCGGATGAGGGCAGATCATATAACGAACGCTTCAAGTGCCGCTATTGCTTGCCGGCCGGATGGGGCTGGGTAACGCTGCTCAAACTCGTCCTAATGGCCTAAAGTCATTCGTTTTTTGGTCGTCTGTGGCTCTTGGGTAACAGCGTGTGACGCGGCTATGTGCTAGATATCAGTGAACAAATCGTCTGTGGCAGGAATTTTCCGCATCAACGCCCGGGCAGGCTAACCAGTAGACCCATAAGAGGCGCGGTGCTGACACGCTGGACGAGGGGACCAGAGCGTGCGGGGCAATCGTCGGGGCCAGGGGGTCTGGAGCTTTAGCCGCTACGCAGGGCACGAGGCGGGCGCGGTTGCCGCTCTGTTCGGTGCCGCCCTCATCGCCGGCGTCCTAGGGTTGGCGCCCGCAAGCGCCCAAACCGTCGTCAATCAAATCGACGAAGACATCAATCCTCTGATCAACGTCAGTCCGGCGGTGATCGCCGTTGGCCCCGTCACCGATTCGCACAATTCCGCCACGAGCCAGCCGAACACCGGTTTCACGGAGACCGCTGAGGTCAATCAGGTCTTCAGGATCGACAACGATATCCTGATCGATGCCATCACGGGCGTCGCCCTTGTCGCCGACATCGACAACACGGATATCGATTTCAGCAATGACGCGGGGCATAGCAACTCTCACACGGGGACGTTCAGCGTCGATCTCGTCGAGTCGGCGAACATCGATCAGCTCAACGAGCTTGCCAACGCCATTGCGATCGCCAACGCGGACAGCGGCGTTACCGCGGAGATCAACAACGAAACGATCGCATTCTTCAACCATGCCCTAATCAACAACACCAATGATGGCACGACCAGCGGCAGTCTTATGCAATCGGCGGAGATTGCTCAGACCAACCGGCTTGCCAACGCCATTTCCATCGTGGACAGCGGCGGCGGCGCATCCGCCGCGATCAATAACGTGGGCGTAAGCTTCCTCAATGACACGACCAACGGCCTCCGCAACTTGAACCTGGGGATCGTCGGCGGCGCGCTCACGCAAACGGGGGAGCTCAAGCAGGTCAACGTTATCGTCAACAAGATCGAGACGAAGGGCGGCAGCACCGGGATCGACAACGCGGGCGCAAAGCTCACCAATAACGGTAGCGGCATTAACAACGCCAATGCGGTGGATGTCGGCGGCAACCTCACGCAAACGGGGAAGATCAAACAGGCCAACGTTGTCGCCAACAGCATCGACACGAAGGGCGGCGGCGACGAAATCAATAACGCGGGCGCAAACCTCGCCAATACCAGTGCCAGCATTGGCAACTTCAATGAGGTGGAGACTAGCGTCGGCAACCTCACGCAAACGGGGGAGATCAAACAGGCCAACATCATCGCCAGCCGGATCGACACCAAGGGCAGTGCGGCGATCGACAACGAAAGCGCAAGCTTAACCAACAACGCCAACATCTCTAACCGCAACCTTGGGGACGTTATTGGCGGCGTTACGCAGTCAGCGAAGATTGCGCAGGCCAACGTCGTTGCCAGCAGCATCGCCGGCTATGGCGGCGGCAGCGCCGCGATCGATAACGCCGGCGCAAATCTCGGCAACGCGAGTAGCGTTATTGTCAACAGCAATTCTGGGACCGTTGGCCTCGACCTTGAGCAGTCCGGAAAGATCAAGCAGGCCAACGTGATCGCCAGCAGCATCGACACGAAAGGCGGCGATGCCGAAATCGATAACGAAGGCGCAAGCCTCAGCAATGAAGCGGTCGACAGTATCGTCAACACCAATACTGACGGCGTCGGCAACGACCTCACGCAAACGGGCGAGATCAAGCAGGTCAACGTGATCGCCAGCCGCATCGATACGGGCGGCAGCGCCGGGATCGATAACGAAAACGCGGCCCTCAGCAATGAAGCAAATGGCGATAGTTTGAATAGTGTCTTGAACGTCAATGAGGGGAGCGTCGGCGGCGACCTCATGCAGTCGGCAGAGATCTGGCAGAGCAACCTGCTTGCCGGCAGCATCGACACCAAGGCCGGAGAGGCCGGGATCGACAACACAGGCGCAGACCTCACCAATAGTGCGACTAAAGGCATCAACAACTTCAATAACGGGAGCGTAACCGGTGACCTGACCCAGTCCGGCAAGCTCGCGCAGGCCAACACCCTTGCCAGCAGCATCGACACCAAGGACAGCGTCGCCGGGATCAGTAACCGGGGCGTGATCCTTCTTAATGACGCGGCCGACGGCACTCTCGCAGGCAATGGGCAGAGCGTGGGCGAAGACCTCACGCAAACTGGCGACGTCCGGCAGGCAAATACGATCGCCAGCAGCATCGCCTATCGCGCCGGCGATGCCGGGATCGACAACGAAAACGCGATCCTCAGCAATAACGGCGATCTCATCCTGCTCAGCACCAATGAGGGGAATGTTGGCGGCGATCTCACCCAGTCCAAACAGATGAAGGAGGCCAACACCCTTCTCAGCAGCATCGAAGGCAGCGGCAACAGTGCGGTGATCGTTAACCGAGGCGCGCTCCACCTCAATGCCGCCTTCGGCCTTGGTAATACAAATGCGGAGAGCGTCACCGGCAGCGTCGTGCAGTCAGGGGCGATGTGGCAGGCCAACACCATCGCCAGCCGCATCGAGGCGAAGGCCGGCAGCGCCGCGATCGATAATGGAGGCGTAAGGCTCCGCAATGACGGGTTCGACGGCGTTCTGAACCTCAATCAGGCGAGCGTCGGCAGCAATCTTACGCAAGAGGGGGAGATCAAGCAGGCCAACACCATCGCCAGCCTCATCGATACCAAGAACGGCGACGCCAGGATCGACAACACGAACGCGGAACTCAGCAATGACGCGATGGACGGCATTGTTAACACCAATAGCGGGACTGTCGGTGGCGACCTGACGCAGTCGGGGGAGATTGCGCAGGCCAACGTCATCGCCAGTCGCATCGCCGGCGATGCCGAAATCGACAACGAGACCATAGAGTTCGGAAATCTCGCCCAGATCGCCAACACCAATTTGGAGCCCGTCGACGGCGGCGTCAGCCAGTCCGGGAAGATCGATCAGGCCAACATCCTCGCCAGCCGCATCGACTATGGCGGTGGCGGGGCCGAGATCGAAAACAAAGGGATCGACTTCGAGAATAAAGCGGAGATCGTCAATCATAACGACGACCGTGTTACGAACGGCGACCTTACGCAGTCGGCAGAGATCGCTCAGGCCAACGTGATCGCCAGCCGCATCGCCGGCGATGCCGGGATCGCCAACGAAAACATACGCTTGAGCAATGGTGCCGGCATTGAAAACACCGTTTTCGAGAGCGGCAGCATCGGCAGCCTCACGCAATCCGGTGAAGTCGATCAAGTCAACACCGTCGCCAGCAGCATCGTCATCGACGACAGCGGTATCGGTGCCGAGATTGGCAACGGGGGCATGGTCCTGATCAATAGCGCCAGCGTTGAAGACAACGATAGCCGGACTCCCATCATCGGCGACCTCACGCAATCTGCAAAACTCAAGCAGGCCAACACGGTCGCCAACAGTATCGAAGGCGATGCAAAGATCGCCAACGAGCGCATAAGTCTAAACAATGGCGGGACCGAGATCGGCAACGAGAATAACCAGAGCCCTGTCGGTGGCAGCCTCGCGCAATCGTTGGAAGTCGTTCAAGCCAATCGTGTGATCAACAGCATCGCCGGCGGCGGGGACGCCGAGATCGACAACAAGGAACTCGCCCTGACCAATACCGCCACCACCGGCAATGCAAGTATTGCGAATCCCGTTGGTGGCGATCTCACCCAAAGAGCGAAGGTCAAGCAGGCCAACATCGTCGCCAGCCTCATCGACACGAAGGGCGGCCAAGCCAAGATCGATAACGAAGACCTTAACTTCAACAGCGGCGAACTAAACGATCCCATCGAAATTAAAAACAGCAATGACGGTCCGATTGTCGGCGACCTCACTCAGTTTGCAAAGATCGAGCAGGCCAACGTTCTCGCCAGCCTCATCACCGGGAGCGGGAACGGCGCCGAGATCGACAATGCCAATATTGAGTTCGAGAACGTCGCCATAACCAACAACGATAACGGCGATCCGGTCGATGACGATCTGACTCAGCGGGCAAAGATCGAACAGGCCAATTCAATCGCCAACGATATCGACTATGGCGGAGGTGGGACCAGGATCGGCAACCAAGACATAAGCCTTTTCAATGGCGCCGCAGTCAGCAACGTCAACTCTGACAACGTGGGCGGCGCGCTTACGCAATCCGGGAAGATCAAGCAGGCGAATATCCTTGCCAGTAGCATCACCGGCGACGCCGAGATCGGCAATGAAGTCATTAGCGTCGACAACGATATCGGCTCTGTACTCAATCAGAACTCCGGCAACGGTATCGGTAGCCTGACCCAGTCGGGAGAGGTCGCGCAAGCCAACACGATCGCCAGCCTCATCGATAACGGGGGATGGGGTGCTGCGATCGGCAATAGCGACATCATCCTGAGCAACACCGCCGGTTCCGTCCTCAATCAAAACACCGGCAATAGCATCGAGGGCGACCTAACCCAGTCGGGAGAGATCGTGAAGGCCAATACCGTCACGAGCAGCATCACTGGCGGAAAAGGCGCCGAGATCGTCAATGAAGGCATCAACCTGGAGAACATCCCGGGCACCGTGGCCAATCTCAATCTTGAGGGTAACATCGGCGGAGACCTCACGCAGTCGGGAGAGGTCGCTGACGCCAACACCATCGCCAACCGCATCACTGGCGGAAAAGGCGCCGGGATCGGCAACGAACAGATAAGCCTGGCGAGTCAAGGTAGCGTAACCAACTCCAACTCGAACGGCGAGGTTGACGGCAGCCTCATGCAATCGGGACAAATTGGTCAAGCCAATACCATCGCCAGCAGCATCGACTCTGGCGGGCGCTGGGCTGAGATCGACAATCTAAGCATCTCCCTGAACAACGATATCAGTTCCGTCATCAACAATAACTCCGGCAGCCCCATCGGCGGTAACCTCACGCAATCCGGCACCATAAAACAGGCCAACACCATCGCCAGCAGCATCGATGGCGACGCAAAGATCGGCAACGAAGGGGTGGCCCTGTTTAATGCCGCCACGGTTAACAACGGTAACCTCAACAGCGGCATCGGCGGCAGCCTCACGCAATCCGGAGACATCGCTCAAGCCAACACCGTCGCCAGCAGCATCGCCATCGGCAGTGGCGGTGGCGGCGCCGAGATCGGCAATACGGCATTCTCTCTGACCAATGCCGCCGAGATTAACAATAGCAATGCCCAAGGTGGCAATAACGGTCTCTCGCAATCGGCAAAGGTCAAGCAGGCCAACACCCTCGCCAGCAGCATCAGCGGCGATGCCGAGATCGGCAACGAAGACTTAACCCTCATTAATAGCGCTGTCATAGCCAACAATAATCTCAACGGCGCCAGCGCCGGCGCCACGCAGTCCGGCGAAATCGGTCAAGCCAACACGATCGCCAGCCTCATCGATCATGGCGGCGGGTGGGCCGAGATCGGCTACATCGACTTGGACATCACCAATGACGCCCGCATTGAAAACGACAATACGACCAGCGCCGTTGCCGGCACCCTCGCCCAATCCGCAGAGATCGATCAGGCCAATCTCATGGCCAGCAGCATCGTCATCGACGGCGATGGCGCCGGGATCGGCAACGCAGACGTAAACATGGACAATGTGGCGAACGTCGCCAACAGCAACGTCATGAGCGCCGTCGGCGACCTCATGCAATCTGCGGCCGTAACGCAAGCGAATAGTGTTGCCAGCAGCATTCGCGGCGATGCGGAGATCGAAAATACGCAGATAACCCTGACCAATATCGCCGACGTGGGCAATGACAATAATCAGAGCGGCACCGGGACCGGCCTGGCGCAATCGGCAGAAATCGCTCAAGCCAATACCGTCGCCAGCAGCATCATCCTCGGCGGCGGAGGTACGGCCGAGATCGTCAACGAAGCGACAAATCTGAGCAATAGCACCCGCGTTGGCAACAGCAATGACCTGAACGGCGTCGCCAGCATCGGCACCAGCCTCGCGCAATCGGCGGACATCGATCAAGCCAACGTGATTGCCAGCAGCATCGACCATAGCGGCGGTGGCAGCGCCGCGATCGGCAACGTGGCGCTAGGCCTGATCAACAACGCCAACATTAACAACCAGAATGAGACCCAGAGCGCCATCGGCACCGACCTCACGCAATCCGGAAAAATCAAACAGGCCAACACCGTCGCCAATAGCATCGATGGCGGCGACGAAATCGCCAACGTAGACATAGGGCTGACCAACCAGGCCAATATGAGCAACGGCAATAATGTCAGCGAGGTTGACGGCAACCTGGCGCAATCCGGCGAGATCGATCAAGCCAATACCATCGCCAGCAGCATCGCGGAGGGCGAGGGTGGCGCCGAAATCGACAACGAGGGTATCGCGCTGAGAAATTCCGCCAGCATTGGCAACGACAATGACTCCAGCGGGGTCGGCGGTGCGCTTACGCAATCCGGGAAAATCAGGCAGGCCAACACGATCGCCAGCCGCATCGAGGCCGATGCTAAGATCGGCAACACGGGCCTAAACCTGAACAATAACGCCAACATTAACAACCGCGATAGTGAGAGCGGTGTCGGCGATAACCTGGCGCAATCCGGCGACATCGATCAAGCCAATCTGGTGGCGAGCGCCATCGACGGCGAGGGCGATCGCGCCAAGATCGGCAACGAAGGTCTAAACCTGAGCAATAACGCCGCCGCTATCAACGTTAATGATCTGAGCGGCATCGGCGGCGACCTGACGCAGGGAACGAAACTCCATCAGGCCAACACGGTGGCGAGCAGCGTTAAGCTTGGCAATAGCCGCACTGCGTCGGGAGGAAAGGCCGGAGTCCTGGCCAAGATCGACAACGAAAACTTGGCTCTACAGAACAACACGAGCGCCGTCAGAAACGATAATCTCGACAGCGGTGTGGGCGGCGACCTCACACAGTCGATAGAGGTCGGTCAGGCTAACACCGTGGCGAGCGAGGTCGATATCGCCAATAGCGGCACTGCGTCGGGAGGAAAGGCCGGCGTTCTGGCCAAGATCGACAACAAAAGCCTGGTCCTTCAGAACAGCGCGCGTGTCGACAATCAGAATACCGGCGGTATTGGTGACGATCTCACGCAAGACATTAAAGTCGATCAGTCCAACACCGTGGCCAGCTCGATCGACGTTGCCAATAGCGGCACAGCGGAAGGTGGAAAGGTCGGAATCCTGGCCAAGATCGACAACAAGGACCTGACCCTCCAGAACACCACGACCGCCGCCAACACGAATACCGGCGGTGTCGGCGGCGACCTCACGCAGACGGTCGACATCAATCAAACCAATCTCGTCGCCAGCTCTATCCGCATCGACAATAGCGGCACGGCGAAGGGCGGCGAGGTCGGCATTGTCGCCAAGATCGATAGCGAGAACGTCGTTCTTCAGAACACTGCGAGCGGGGGTACCTCGACAACGCAAACCAGCACTGAGACGAGCGACATCGAAATCGTCAATTCGGGCAGCGCCCATGGCGGCGCTCTCGGCATCTATGCCGCCCATCAAGGCGAAAGCACGAGGATTTTCAATTCCGGCAAAATTTCCGCCGGTAGCAATTTTGCCATCGACACCGTGGGCGCAAGCACCTGGCTCTACAATCAGAGCGGCGGTGTCATCCTTGGCTATGTCGATCTCACCGACAATGCCGATAGTTTCATGAACGAGGCGGGCAGCACGTTCCAGGCGCGGATGACGAGCGATTTCCGTGGCGGCGATGATCTGTTCGACAATCACGGCCTGGTGCAGACCGCTGGCGATGAAACCGCAGCCGAGTTCACCAGTTTCGTGAATTTGGAGACCTTCAACAATGCTGGGACCATCTCGCTGGTCGACGGCATGGAAGGCGACATTTTCCGTATTTCGAATACGTTCGGCGGCACTGATCTCGACTTCAACGCTTCGAGCGGCTCGACGCTCGCGGTCGATGCCTTCCTCGGGGGACCAGGCTCGATCGCCGACAATTTCATCATCGACGGCGACGTGACGGGCTTGACCACGCTCCAGGTCAACAACACCGCGCCTGGCATGGGTGCCTACAACCCCGGCGGCATTCCTGTCGTGTTCGTGAACGGCGATGTGAGCGCGAACGCCTTCGACCTGCCGCAGCCGGTCGATGCCGGCCTGTTCGATTACGATCTGTTCTATGAGGCGGGCCCGGTCGATCAGTTCGAGCTGAGGAGTTTCCCCGGCGCCGGCGCCCATGTCCTGCCGCAGCTCGTCACCGCGGCGCAAGACATCTTCCACACCACCAACGAGACCTGGCTCGACCGCACCGCCGATCTGCGCGCGCTGCTCGGTGCGAACGGCGCGGGCGTGGCCAATCTGAAAGACGGCGGGAGCGGCTATAACAGCATCACGCCCGGTGTGTGGGTCAAAGGCTCGGCCACCTGGCTCGATCAGGACGGCAAGGCGTCAAGCTCGGCCTATGGCCGCAGCTACGACTATAATCTCGGCCGCGATCTCAATATCGGCAATGTCGAGGCCGGCGTCGATTTCGGCTCGAGGAACGTCTGGGCCGAAGGTGATGCGCTGATCTTCGGCGTGCTCGGCGGCGCCATCTTCGCCGAGCTCGATTACAATGCGCTGGCGCGGAGATTCGAGGTCGACGGCGGCGAGGTCGGCGCTTACGCCACCTATCTCAATGGCGGGCTCTATGTCGACAATCTGCTGAAAGTGAATTTCGTCGAGTTCGATCCGAGCGCGGGCTCAGGCCTGCCAGGCTCGCTCGATTCCACCACGTGGGGCTTCCGCACCGATGGCGGCTACCGCTTCGGCACGGTCGGGCAGGGCGTGTTTATCGAGCCGCAAGCGACCATCGCCGTGGCTTGGAGCGAGATCGACAATTTCACCCTGGCCGGCAACCGCGTGAGCTTCTCAGACGAAACCGACGTACGCGGGCGGCTTGGCCTTCGCGCCGGCATCAGCCGGACCTTGAGCAACGGTGCGCTGGTCGAGCCGTTCGTCATCGGCAGCGTGTGGGGCGATTTCTCTGACGACAATTCCGCCGCCGTCACCTCGCTCGGCACGCCGTTCGGCCCGTTCACCGACGATGGCGACGATGTCTGGGGCGTGCTGTCGGCCGGCATCAACGGCTTCGCCCAGTCGGGCCGGATCAGCGGCTTCGGCAAGGTCGATGTGATCGTCGGCGACGAGACCGACGGCGTCAGCGCCAAGGGCGGCGTTCGCTACAACTGGTAAGGCGATCGGCGGGCGTTCGTTTTTTCCCGCCTGTGACCCATATGTGACAGGCTTCCAGCCCTCCCTGTGCTAGATATTCAGTAAGGAAACCGTCTGCTGACGGATTTCCACGAGCTGCGCCTTTTTTGCGGCAACCCGGCAACCTTGGGGAGGCGTGGCATCTGGGAGCGAGGTGGGGGCCTGCTCTTGCGGGGCTATTATTGGGGGTCTCAATACGGGGTTCGCGCGGCAATCCCCTCAACGCCGCAAGCCTCGGACTTACATCCCGCCCGCGCAAAGCCGACCGCGCCTCGCTCCTTTTCACTTCGTCTCGACCACCAGCTTGCGGCAAAGGCCTGGCACAGGCACATTGACCCTTGCCTCGCAAAAAAAGGCGCGAGGGAGGGGGGCACCATGGTCGACAGAGGATTTTGGATTTCCGGGGTGGTCATGGCGGTACTGGCCTGCCTGACCGATTTCGGCATCAATGGCGTTCTGCTTTACGACGATTATGCCGCGCTCGAAGGCACCTTGTTCCGCTCGCCGGAAGAGGCGCAAAGCAACTTTATATATATGGCCATCGCCTATCTTCTGTTCGGCTTCGCGCTGACCTGGATCTACCGTCAGGGCAAAACCGCAGGCGCAAGCACATTAGCGCAAGGGATTCGCTTCGGGATCGCAATCGCCGCGATCGCGGTGGTGCCGGTCTTTCTCATCTATTACGCCGTGCAGCCCATGCCCGGTGCGCTCGTGGTCAAGCAATGCATTTACGGCACGGTCGCCGCGGTGCTGCTCGGAATTATCGTCGCCTATCTGAACCGCGACGCGAAAGAGGCGTGATATCCTGCCGCCAGACACTGGGGACAAGGGGAGAAGAATGCTGACAATCGGATGGTTATCGAGGCTCGCGGCCGCAAGCCTGTTCGCCGCCTGTCTCGGCCTGGCGCCGGATCCGGCCGAAGCCCTTTACGACATCAAGCCCGGCGAGATCGAAGGCAAGCCCGGCACGATCATCAGGGTGTGGCCGCTCAAAGGCGGCGCCCCGGGAAACAGCGAGGGCTTCCGTTTTGTGTACCGCTCGACCGGACTGAACGGGAAATCGATCCCGGTCTCGGGCGCGATGTTCATCCCCTCAGGGCCCGCGCCCGCCGAGGGCCGCAATGTCATCGCCTGGGCGCACCCGACCTCGGGCGTCATGCCGGATTGCGCGCCGTCGCTTTATCCGGATATCGCGGGAACGATCTGGAACTTAGGGACCATGCTGAAGCAAGGCCATATCGTGGTCGCGACCGACTATCCCGGGCTCGGCACCGACGGAATCCATCCCTTTATGATCGGGGTGAGCGAGGGCCGCGCGGTTCTCGATTCGGTGCGTGCGGTAAGTCAGATCAGCCACGCGCGCGCGTCCAATCGCTTTGCGGTGTGGGGACACAGCCAAGGCGGCCACGCCGCTTTGTTCACCGGCCAGCTTGCCAAAAGCTATGCGCCGGAGCTTGAGCTGGTCGGTGTCGCCGCGGCGGCGCCCGCGACCAATCTTGTCGAGTTGTTCAAGGATGACGCGGACACCGAGCAGGACCTCATTTCCATGGCGCTGCTCGCTTGGGCAAGGCTCTACAACATCCCGCCGTCGCGCCTGGTCAAACCGCAGATGATGGCGGCCTTCAACAAGACCGCGCGTGGCTGCCTGACGTCGATCGCCCAATTCGAGACGCTCGAGGACAACGTCAAGCCTTTGCAGAAAGGACAGTGGCTGAAAGCCGATCCGACCGAGACGCAACCGTGGAAAGGAATCATGCTGAAGAACCTACCGGGCCAAACGCCGATCAGGGTGCCGGTGTTCATTGCTCAAGGCACCGCGGATATGATCGTGCAGCCGCATGTCACCAAGCAATTTGCCAAATCGCTGTGCGGCAAAGGCGTGCGGGTATACTTCGTGGCGCTTCCCGGCACGTCGCACGTGTTTGCCGGTCGCGACGCCGCGCCCACGGCGATCAGGTGGATGGATGACCGGTTCAGGGGCGCGGCCGCGCCGTCAAGCTGCTGATAGGGCTACTTGTTGCCGATCACGCCGGAGCGCCTCAGCAGCCAAAACACCAGAGCGGAAATCCCGAAGATCAGCAGGACGGAAAACGCAAACCCGTACTCGTTCTGAGTGAACGGCAGCCCTTTGACGTTCATGCCGAACACTCCGGCAACCAAGGTTGCCGGCAAAAACACCGTTGCCACGATCGACAACACCTCAAGGTGGCTATTGGTCCGTTCGGCCAGCTTGAGCGTGACCTCTTCTTGCAGGAGATGCGCCCTGTCGCGCAAGGCCACGATCTCGGTGTCCAGCCAGGACAAGCGCTGGTCCAAACGTTCGGTCGCCAAATGGAGCCGCTTGGCGTATGGCAGCAAGTCCTCGCGCTCGAAACGGCGGATCAGCGACCGGAGCATGCCTAACTGCCGGTGGAGCTGCACCGTTGTCCGCCGGATCCGCCCCAATGTCTGCCGCTCGTCGCTCGCCTCTTCGGCCAGGATCCGCTCCTCGATGTCATCGAGACCTTCGGCAAGCTCCTCGGCGTAATCGTCCACCGCGTCCACCGCATGCTGCAAGACCGCCTCGAACAGCGTGGCGACGCTGGTGACCTTGCGGTGCTTCTGCACGGCGAGACGAATGCTGTCCTTGGCGTCGGCTGTTTCATGCCGGCTGCTGACCAGCATCCGCTCGGTCATGGCGAAATGAATAAAGCCGATATCCAAGCTTGTGCCTCTGCGCACGACATTTGGGAACACGCCATAGATGCAAGCGTCGTCGGCGTGAAGCTGTTGACGATCGTCGCTTGCTGCGAGCGATGCGCGCGCGGCCAGTGGAAGGCCGGCAAGCCGCTC
Source organism: uncultured Methyloceanibacter sp. (assembly GCA_964523345.1). GTDB lineage: Bacteria > Pseudomonadota > Alphaproteobacteria > Rhizobiales > Methyloligellaceae > Methyloceanibacter. The sequence continues at coordinate 893 of CAZFYL010000030.1, read as the reverse complement.
CAAGGATTGCGCCGTGCCCGGGTCTGCCAGGTTGAAATGGAGCCAGAGCAAGCCGTCCAGGTGCTCTCCGGCCGGCTGATGGGCTGAAAAATCTTCTACGGTTCCGTCCGTGTGAAAGCGGAAGGCCCAAGCAAGCCCCGGCAGTCTCCGGCCGGGTCTTTGCGAGCCTTTGCCGGCGGCCGGGGCGCGCGGTTTAGGTCTCTTCTCAGCCATGGTCTCGTCCTCCGCGGCCCGAATGTAGCACGGGTCCCCCGGCGGAAACCCGCCGGTACGGTTTGCAAATCGTTAAGCCTGGCGCGGCAAACTCGTCTTGCAAATGACCGATCAAGACGTCAAGACACGATTTAGCGCCCTTCAGGCCCGGTTGCGCGATCCCTTGCTGGCTGCGCTTGCAATCCTTTTGCCTCTGATGATCTTCGTCATAGCGCCGCTCCATGCGTCCGGAATTCTCCAGTCGCAAGCCTACGGCGTTGCCATCGCGCTCGTTGTGATCGGCGCCGTGCTCGTCATGTCGGGCAGTGTGATCGCGGTCGCCGCCATGCTGATCGCGGTGGGTCTGGCGATTGCCGCCAACATGCTTCCTCCCGCCGATACGTTCCATCTCGATCTTCACCTCTACGCTATTGCCTGGACGACGCTCGGCATCGCCTTGGTCTGGGTCGTTGCCCGCACCGTGTTCGGCCCCGGCCACGTGACCTATCATCGCGTTGTCGGCGCGGTGCTGCTCTATTTGACCATCGGCGTCATGTTCGTCGGACTTTTCGCCATCGTCGGCACGCTGGTCCCGGGTGCCTTTGCCAAAATAGATTTTTCCGACAATCCGGCGCTGGCGAGCGATCTGGTCTATTTCAGCTTCGTCACCCTGACCTCGGTCGGCTATGGCGACATGCTTC
>CAZFYL010000029.1:21299-24308 GCA_964523345.1 uncultured Methyloceanibacter sp. | reverse complement strand
CAAATGCCGAAGCCCAGGATGAACGCCATGATCAATGACAGATATTCGCTGACCTTTGCGGTGAGGTGAATTTGGACCGGCGTATCGCCGGTCTGCTGCATCGATAGAAAGAATTTCATGGCGAGCGGCATCACCACGAAATAGACCAGCGCCGCGCCGAGCAGGAACAGGATCGGAGTCGCGATCAGAAACGGCAGGAAGGCTTGGCGCTCGCTGCGGTAAAGCCCGGGCGCCACAAACATGTAGATTTGCGAAGCGATCACCGGGAAAGCGATGAACACGGCGCCAAACAACGCCAGCTTGACTTGGGTGAAGAAGAATTCCTGGGGCGCGGTGTAGATCAGCTCGATCGGCGCATCGACGCCGGCCGCCACCCGGTACGGCCATAACAACAGATTGTAAATCGGCGTGGCGAACCAGAAGCAGACCACAAAGGCGAGGAACACCGCAAGCAGCGACCACAACAGCCGCCGCCTGAGCTCGATCAGATGCTCGATCAGGGGCGCCTTGGTCGCCTCGATATCGGCCTCATCGTTCATGAGCGCCTCGTCCGGCCGGTCTTAGCGCGCTTGGCCGGTTTCTTGGTTTTCGATGCGGTGCGCTTTGTTTTCGATGCGGTGCGCTTTCGCGGCCGCTTGACCGTCCGCTTAGGTTTGGCAGCACCCTTCGCTCCCTGCGGCCCTTTCGGCGTGGCCATCATGATGGGCTTGTCGAGGGGTGCGTTCAGATCGAGCGAAGACGACTCGGTACGTGCGCTCTCGATCGTCTTTCTCACCTCATCGAGCTCGGACTCGCGCATCGCCTCGTCAAACTGACGCTGAAAATCCGAGGCGGCCCGGCGGAGCTTGCCGGCGTAATGGCCGAAGCTGCGCATGAGTTTCGGCAGGTCCTTCGGTCCGACCACCACGATCGCAACGACGGCAATGACGAGAAGTTCCGACCAACCAATGTCGAGCATGGAAGCGCTTCAGACGAAAAAGGGCGCCCGCAGGCGCAATGACGATCGCGCGAGACTAGCCCGATTTCCGCTTGCGCGGCGCTTTAGCACGGGCGGCGGTTTTGGCCGTGGGCTTGGCCCGCTTATGCTCGATGACTTTGGGCTCCTTGGCAGGCGCTTCGTCGTCGTCGGACATGCCTTTCTTGAAACTTTTGATGCCCTGGGCGAGGTCGCCCATCAGTTCGGAAATCTTGCCGCGCCCGAACAGAAGCACAAGGAGCACAAGCACGATCAGAATTTGCACCCAGCTCAATCCCATCACGACACTCCAATCGCCGGGCCGAATTCCAGGCCTTCAGCGTGTTCTCATTTCTCTTAGGCACTATGGCAGCAAAACCAGGCCGGTCGCAAGTTGGGCTGAAAGAGCCGATGCCTAACGATCAAGCCGTGGGCCGGCCGCCATTGCCGCCAGCGAACACCAGGACAGCACCGCTGTCGATCGCGACTCCGACTTCTGTTCCTTGCGGCGGAACATCGCTCTCCTTGACACGGGCGAAGAGCGGCGCGTCGAGCCCCTGGACTGCGATCTCGACCAAGGCCACATCGCCGAGAAAGCGGGCATCGCGCACGCGCGCCGGCACGCCTTCACCGGGCGCTAAAAGCCGGACGCCTCTTTGGCGGACGCACACGATGGCTTCGGCGCCGTCGGGCACGCCATTGGCGGCGAAGCGGCCAAGCGGGGTGGCGGCACTCCCCCCTTCCACGCGCGCCACGAGTTCATTCAGATCGGAGAACGTGCGCGCGGCAAGGATGTCCTTCGGCGTGCGGTAAAGGTCGAGCGCTTTGCCGGTCTGCACCACCTGCCCTTGCCGCATCAAGGCCACGCGATCGCCGATGCGCATCGCCTCTTCGGCATTGTGGGTGACCACGATCGCGGTGGCCCGCGTTTCATGCAGGATGGCGAGGGTCTCTTCGCGCATCTGTTCCCTGAGCCGCGAGTCGAGGCCGGAGAACGGCTCATCCATCAGCAGCACGCTGGGGCGCGGCGCGATGGCTCTGGCTAAGGCCACGCGTTGCTGCTCGCCGCCCGAAAGGATGTGCGGATATTCGGAGGCGTAATGGGCAAGACCGACGCGCTCGAGAGCCGTTTGCGCCTCAGCCTTGGCTTCGCTCCGCGTCAGCGATCTGAGGCCGAAGGCGACATTGTCGCGAATGGTGAGATGCGGGAAAAGCGCAAAGTCCTGAAACATCAGGCCAATCCCGCGCTTCTCCGGGGGCAGGAAACAATTCGGCCCGGCGACTTCCTGGCCGTCGAGCAGGACACGCCCGCCGGACGGGCGCTCGATCCCAGCCGCGACCCGCAACAAGGTGGATTTGCCGCACCCTGACGGGCCGAGCAGGCAGAGGATCTCCGACGGCGCGATATCGAGACTAACTCTATCCAGCGCCAGCACCTCGCCATAGCGGCGCGAGACTGACTCCAACGTGAGGCGTGCGGCAAAGGTGACGGCGGCCTTGCCGCGTCCGAAGCCGCTCCGGGCCCTACTGCCGTTTGCCGCGCCACCGAGCGCACGCGCTCTCAGGAACTTGAGCATAAGGCTGATCTACGCACTCGCCGCCCAAAGAGCAACTGCCGCTTAGAGCCGCTGGTCCGGGACACAGCAGCCGACGGGATCAGCGGGTCTCGTCTCGGTCCTCGATCTCGTCGTCGTCTTCGCCCTCTCCCAGCGGCTCCTCCTCGAGGGGGTCTTCATCCTCGTGCAGATCGGGCGCATCGTCAGGGTTCGGCATGGAAAACCCGGGCGGAAGGTTGGAATCGAGAAGGCCCGCACCTTTGAGCTCATTGAGCCCGGGCAGCTCTCGAATGGAGTCGAAGCCGAAATGGCTGAGGAACGCATCGGTCGTCCCATAGGTCACGGGCCGGCCCGGCGCACGGCGACGTCCGCGCAATTTGATCCAATTCGTTTCAAGCAGAACGTCGATCGTGCCTTTGGAGATGCTGACGCCTCTGATCTCCTCGATCTCGGCGCGGGTCACCGGCTGGTGATAGGCAATGATGGCAAGCGTCTCCA
>CAZFYL010000029.1:0-21199 GCA_964523345.1 uncultured Methyloceanibacter sp. | reverse complement strand
AGCAACGCTTCGACAATGCGCAATTTCTCGCGCCGGTCCGTCGACTGCAAGGCAATCACATTGGAGGGAAGCGGCAAAGGAAGGCGCGGCCCTTTCCGTCCGCGCTCGGTCTCGTCCTCGGGCATCCCCCCCACCCTTTTCAATCGCTTCGCTGTCATCTTGTCCTCGTTATCGCAGTCATGCGGCGCGTCCGCGGCGCCGGATCAAGAGCGGCGCAAACGATTTCGACTGGCGGATTTCCAGTTCGCCCTCCCGCGTCATTTCCAAGGTCGCGGTGAAGCTCGACGCCAACGCCGTGCGCCTCAACTCAGGATCGGTCAGGAACTCGGCGAGCAACTGATCGAGCGGCGCCCAATCGAGCGCCACACCGAGCAGCCGTTCAAGCCGACCGCGCGCTTCTTTCAACGACCACACCATACGCGGCGCCATCCGTAGACTGCGCACCGCTCCGCGTTGGCGTTGTATGGAATAGGCCTTGAGCAGATCGTAGACATTGGCGCCGTAAATGCTCTTGCGGATCATGCGTATCGGTTGCGGGAGCCCGCGGGCAAAAACGTCACGGCCGAGCCGTTTGCGCGTCATCAGCTGCGCCGAAGCTTGACGCATGGCATCGAGCCGTTTGAGCCGGAAGGCGAGCAGAGCGGCAAGTTCGGCGCCGGTGGGCTCGCCCTCTTCGGATGGCTCGGCGGGCAGCAGCAGCTTCGATTTGAGGAACGCAAGCCACGCGGCCATGACCAGATAGTCGGCGGCGATCTCGAGCCGCAGACGCCGCGCTTCAGTGATGAAATCGAGATATTGCTGGGCCAAAGCCAGCACCGAGATCTTGGCGAGATCGACCTTTTGCGTGCGCGCGAGCGCAAGCAGAAGATCGAGCGGGCCCTCAAAGCCTTCGACATCGACCACCAGCCGGTCGCCCGTCTCGGAAACCTCGCTGCTCTCCCATTCGGAGAGCACAGTCTCCTCTTGCGGGTCGTCGCTCATGGGGGTCTCGACGGTCATGCCGGCACCGTGGGATCGGGTCCTAAACTCGCGACTTGTGTGCCGGCTGCTTCGGTCACCAGCGCCAGCGCTTCGGCGGCGTCGAACGGCTCCGGCTCGCGAAGATAGGTCCGCGCCTTGGTGAAACGCTCCGCGGCCAGCCCTTCGAGCGGTGGCACGACATCGCCGACCTCGATCATTTCGGCGAGCTCGCCGCTGCAATGAAGCACAACATCGCACCCCGCATCGATCACGCCGCGGGCGCGGTCTGCAAAAGAGCCGCCGAGAGCCTTCATGCCGATATCGTCGCTCATCACCAAACCGGTCAATCCAATCCGATTGCGAATCACTTCGCCCATTATAGCCGGGGAAATGCTTGACGGTCGCCGCTCATCGAAGGCGGGCATCAACACATGGGCGGTCATGGCAAGCGGCGCATGGCGAAGCGCCCGGAACGGTCGAAAATCAAGTTCATCAAGTTCGGACGGCGCGGCATCGATGCACGGCAACGCAAGATGGCTATCGGCCGTCGCCCGCCCATGACCCGGCACATGCTTGATGACGGGCAGCACACCGCCGGCAAGACAGCCGTCCATGACCGCTCGTCCCAAGGCGATCACCGTCTCGGGATCGGTACTATAGGCACGGTCGCCGATAATCTCATGGGCGCCTTTCTGCGGCACATCGAGCACGGGCATGGTGTCAACCGTAATTCCCAACGCGTAGAGTTCTTGGGCGATCAGTCTCGCGCCGGCGAAGGCGGCGCGTGCCGCCAATTCAGGATCGGTCTCGTATAGGCGTCCATAACACCGCGCGGGCGGCATGTTCCGCCAATTCGGCGGCCGCAGACGCTGCACCCTGCCGCCCTCTTGGTCGACGAGCACGAGGACGTCGTCGCTCGCCACAGCCTCCTTGAAAGCGGCAATCAGCGCCCGGACCTGCGCCGGCGTCTTGCAGTTCCGCGCAAACAGAATGAGGCCGCAAGGACGCGTCGCAGCGAAGAACTGCCGCTCGGCGTCACCGAGTTCGGCACCTGCACAGCCGGAGATGAGGGCCTTGAAGTCCACGCTGCGGGTTAGCGTGCGCCCCGGCCCATGGTCAAGGCCGGAAAGACGCGCCGGATGCGCCGAATTACTGCGCGATCACGAGGCAATCAGGCAGGCCTTGCGACTTGAGCTGGCTGCACAGTTTGCTGGCCGCCGTCTTGTCAGCGACCGGGCCAATGCGCAGCCGGTACCATGTTCCCTTCGCCCCGAGATTGGCCCTCTGCACGATCGGCCGGTAATCGGCGAGAAGAGTCGGGTATTTCTGTTGCATGTCGGCGAAGCTTGCCAACGCGTCGGTCTGGTCCTTCTTGGAGGCGACCTGCACGAGGTACTCTTTGGGCTTGGCCGGTGCTGCGGGCTTGGGCTCCGGTGCCGCGGCGGCAGTCTGCTGCGCTGGCGGCTCAGGCTTGGCCTCCGGCGCGGGGACAGAGGCTGTCTGTTGCGGCGCGGCATTCGCGGGCGCAGGCGCAGGCGCAGGTGGCGCAGCCTGGGGATTGGCGGCCGCAGCCTGAGGGGCGGCAGCCGCTGCTGCCGGTGGCGCTGCCGCCGCTTCAACCGAACCGTCAGGCCGAACCACCATGGTCCTGACCTTGCGCGGGCCGCCGTCAGGGGCCGAGGGGTCGCTGACCGCGGCGACCGGCACGGCACCGGGGACTGCTTGCGTGGTGGGCGGGGCAGCATCGGTCGTTGCGACCGCAGCTGGCTCGGCGGGACTGGCCCCAGGCAAGGCTGGTACGGCCACGTCTTCCTGGCGTGGCACGAGCCTTTCGCTCTGCGGCTCATCGGCGTTCTGCAACCGGTCGTAAATAAGCTTGTTCTTGTGAGGAAACTCCTTGCCGCCCGGCTGATCGGGCACCGCCTTGACCGGCGAGCTGTCGGCCTGGACCAAGGGAGGTGGCTCGCTGCCTAGGCCGCCGCCGCTTTGCTTATAGGCAAAGGCGAGCGCGCCGCCGAGCGCGATCGCGCCGAGCAGTGCGGCTCCAACCATCACGGCGCTTCGGCTCCTGAGCGTCGATCCGTCTTTGGCAGCGTCGCCCTGCGCGGCGACGATTTGCGTCTCGTCAAGAAAGTCGGCATCGAGCCGTTCGCCCTCATAGAAGTCTTGCGACTGGCCGTGCGCGGGCTGGGGCGAACCCAAGGGAATCTGGGGCGGTTGATCATAGCCGGCGTCAAAAGGTTGGAGCTGCCGGCCCGGCTCGCCTTGCGCCGCGTGTCCACCATAATCCTGCGCGGCATCTTCTTCCGCAAATTGCTCGAAGCCTTGCTCCGGTTGGCCATCTTGCTGATCGAAGGAGGCGTCCCCCGCAAAACCTTGCTCAGGGAAACTTGCATCGGCTTCGGGCCGCTCGGCAAAGCCGGCGGCCGAGAAATCCTGATCGGCGAAGTTCGGATCGGCGAAATTCTGATCGAAGCTTGCGTCGGGGAAACTCGCATCGCCCCCGCTCGTCTCCGGGAAGCTCGCATCGGCAACGCCCTGATCTTCGTAGGCTTGGTCCCCTTGATAAGGCTGAGATCCGAAATCGCCGGGAAAGGCTAACGGATGCGGCTGCTGGTAGGCCTGGTTGCCAGGCTCCGGCGTTTGATAGTTGGGCGCCGCCACCTGGCCTGGTGCGCTTGGGTATTGCTGAGTCTGGTAATCCGGCGTGCCCTGCGGGACGTTCTGGTAGCCCGGCATCATTTCGGGCGTGGCATAATTCGAAGGAGATTGTGGTTGCGGGTGACCGTACCCCGGAGCGGTCTCCTGGACTGGCTGCTGGGGCATCGGCGGATTGGGCTGTGGGGGAACGGAGGCGTAAGGGTCGTAAGCGGGCTGTGCCGGTTGGGGGATTTGCTGACGCGGATCAGGACCGCGGGTGACCGGCGTGTAGGACGGCATCGGCGCAAAGACCGGGCTGCCCCCGCCAAACATCGGTGGCGGTCCGCCCGCCGGCCGGCCTGGCTGTCCTACGCCTGGAGCCATTGGGTTTGCACCGCCTGGCCTGGGATTTAGCGCGTTATTGCCCCAGGTCGGCATCCCTGGGGCACCCGCGACATTCGGCCTCCGGGTGAAGTCCGATTGCGGCCCAGGATTAGGACCGGCCCCGTGGCCGAATCCGTCATCTAGCTTCGACATGAATACTCCCCTCGAACCTTCCCCTGCCCCGGATTGGCTCAGTGCAACTCGTGCATGGCGTGAACGCCGAGGATCCCCAAACCTAACGCCAAGACGCGCTTCGTAGCCGCCACCAAGGCGATGCGAGCGCGCGTTAACTCTCGGTCACTCTCGTAAATAAAACGTAATTGTGGCAAGTCTTTGCCTCGGCTCCACAAACCATGAAAATCTCCGGCAAGATCATACAGATAGAAGCCGATGCGGTGCGGCTCATGGGCGATTGAGGCGGCCTCGACCAGGCGCGGGAAATTGGCGATGCGGCGGATCAGCGCCACCTCGGCCTCATCGGTCAGAAGATCGAGATCGGCACTCGCCAGGGCACCCTCCTCGACATCGAGATCGGGAAAGCTCTCCACCACGTTGCGCAGAACGGAACTCGCCCGCGCATGGGCATATTGAACGTAGAACACCGGATTGTCCCGCGACTGCTCCGTCACTTTGACAAAGTCGAAATCGAGCGGCGCGTCGTTCTTGCGGTAGAGCATCATGAAGCGGACCGGGCCGGCGCCCACCTCGTCCACGAGCTCCCTTAGCGTGACAAACGTGCCGGCACGCTTGGACATCTTGACCGGCTCGCCGGCCCGAAACAACCGGACAAGCTGACAAATCTTGATATCGAGTTCGGCCTCGCCGTCGGTCAGAGCCGCGATCGCGGCCTTCAAGCGCTTGACGTGGCCGCTATGGTCGGCACCGAACACGTCGATCATGGTCTTGAAGCCGCGCTCGAACTTGTCGCGATGATAGGCGATGTCGCCGGCGAAATAGGCGTAGCTTCCGTCCGATTTCACCAGCGGGCGATCCATGTCGTCACCGAACGAGGTGGAGCGGAACAGCAATTGCTCGCGGTCCTCCCAATCCTCGTCGGCTTTGCCCTTAGGCGGCGGCAACCGCCCGCGGTAGATCAGGCCCTTGGCCTTGAGATCGGCGATGGTCTCGGCGATTTCGTCGCGGGGCCCTTCGGTCAGCGCGCGCTCGGAGAAAAACACATCGTGATGAATGCCAAGCGCGCCAAGATCGTCTTCGATCATCGTGAGCATGGCCTTCAGCGCCGCAGCGCGCGCGATCGCGAGCCCTTTCTCTTCCGGCATGGCGAGCAGCTCTTTGCCATGCTCGGCCGCGAGCGCCTCGCCGACGGGTTTGAGATAGCCGCCCGGGTAAAGTCCCTCCGGAATCTCGCCGATATCTTCGCCGAGCGCTTCGCGATAGCGCAGAAAGGCGGAGCGGGCGAGCGCATCGACCTGCGCACCGGCGTCGTTGACGTAATATTCGCGGGTCACCGCATATCCGGTGAAGGCCAGGAGATTGGCCAGAGCATCGCCGAACACCGCACCCCGGCAGTGGCCGACATGCACCGGCCCGGTGGGGTTGGTGGACACGTACTCCACGTTCACTGCTTCTCCTTTGCCGATGGCGCTGCGGCCGTAAGACGCGCCCTGCTCGAGCACCGCGCGCAGCACGCTTGGCCAGAAGGCAGAGGCAAGTGTCAAATTGATGAAGCCGGGGCCCGCGATTTCGACCTTGTCGATGTGAGGGTCGGAGGTCAGCAGCGGCACGATGCGCTCGGCCAGTGCGCGGGGAGCTACGCCCGACGCCTTGGCAAGCACCATGGCCGCATTGGTGGCGAGATCGCCATGCGCAGGGTCTTTCGACGGCTCGAGCGTGATGCCTTCGATGCTCGCTTCAATCGGGACCACGCCGTCATGCTTGAGCTGCTGGACAGCGGCGAGGACCCGCCCGTGGAACCCTGCGAAGATGTCCATGAAAGCTCCGAAGCGATTGTGGGGCGCGACTAACGCAAATCGGGGGTGGCGTCAAACAAGCGGCGATGCTCGGCGAGGGCGAAGCGATCGGTCATGCCGGCGATGAAGTCGGCGACATGGCGGGCATAGGCGCGCGTGCCGCGCGGCGGAGCCTGATCGCGCCAATCGTCCGGGAGCGCTTCAGGCTCGGCCTCGTAGCGCCGGAATAAGTCCTGCACCACGCGCTCGGCATCGGCCATGATGCGAACGATACGTTCATGCCGGTACACGCGAGCAAAGAGGAACGCGCGTAAAGCCTCGAGCTCGCGGCGCATGTCCTCGGAAAAAGCGACGACTGGCTGCGACGCATGCCGTACATCGGCGGCGCTCCGGGGCTTCAGCGCGTCAAGCCGCCGGCCGCTTTCTGCCGTGACGTCTCTGATCATGCCGCTGATCAGGCGGCGAATGGTTTCATACAGGAGCCGCGTATCTTCCACGCCGGGATAGGTCCTCTTGACCTCGTCAAGGACGCGCCCCGCGACCGGCACCTCGGCAAGGTCTTCAAAGGTGAAGAACCCCGCACGATAGCCGTCATCGATATCGTGATTGTTATAGGCAATGTCGTCGGCAAGGGCCGCGGCCTGGGCCTCGACCGAGGCAAAACTGTCGAGCTCGAGATCCTGCCTGGCGCAATAGTCGCGGATCGGCTCCGGCACCTCGCCGGACTGCCGTGCATGAGGCCCGGTCAATGGACCATTATGCTTGACCAAGCCTTCGAGCGTCTCCCAGGTGAGGTTGAGACCGTCGAACCGCGCATATTTCTTCTCGAGCGCGGCGACCACGCGAAGCGATTGCGCATTGTGGTCGAAACCGCCGGAGTCCTTCATCGCCACATCGAGCGCGCGCTCGCCGGCATGGCCGAAAGGCGGATGGCCGAGATCGTGGGCCAGCGCCAACGCCTCGGTCAGATCCTCGTCGACCTGAAGCGTCCGCGCGAGCGCCCGGGCGATTTGCGCCACTTCAAGGCTGTGGGTCAGGCGCGAGCGGTAATGATCGCCTTCATGATAGACAAAGACTTGGGTCTTGTAGTTCAGGCGCCGGAAGGCCGCCGCATGCAGGATTCGGTCGCGGTCTCGGGCATAAGGCGAGCGCGTGGGGCAAGGCGGCTCAGGGACAAGCCGGCCGCGGCTCGTGCCCGGATCGACGGCATAAGCGGCGAGGCCACGCGGTTCGGAAGCCGCGTTTTGACCCTCTGGCTGCTGTGGAAAAGCCTCTTTGGCCTTAACTCGGGGGTCGATTGACAAGCGTCCCAGCCATCCTATGTTTCAAACAGATTGGCTACACCTAAGATGAACGAACCGTCCATTACCATAAGTCAGCGCGCCGCGAACCGCATCGCCGAGATCCTCAGCAGCGAGGCGGGGCCTGCGCTGTTTCGCGTGAGTGTCGAAGGCGGCGGCTGCTCGGGATTCCAATACCGCTTCGACCTGGTGACGGAACGCGCGGCCGACGATCTCCTCATCGAACATGACGGCGCGCGCGTGGTTGTCGATCCGGTCTCGCTCGGCTTCATGCAAGGGGCCGAACTCGATTTCGTCGACGATCTCATCGGCGCCCAATTCAAGCTGAACAACCCTAACGTCACCGCCGCCTGCGGCTGCGGCACGAGTTTCTCTGTGTAGTTTCCAAAGTCTCATGCCCGCGGCGCGGGCTCCCTCCGTTTTCTGATATTTGATGCTCGGAGACGCTTGGGCGAGTGGAAGGCCGGCCGAGCCGGGCAATGACGAGACTCCATGAAGATCGCCTCCTGGAACATCAACGGCATTAAGGCGCGTATCGATGCGGCCACGACTTGGCTTAAAGGCGCCTCCCCCGACATTGCCTGCTTTCAAGAGATCAAATGCGTCGACGAGGCCTTCCCCAGGGAGGCGTTCGAAGAGCTTGGCTATAACGTCGCGGTCCATGGGCAAAAGGGTTTTAACGGCGTGGCGCTGTTGTCGAAGCTTCCGTTCGATGAGGTCCGTCCGCGTCTCCCCGGCGATTCCGACGATGTGCAAGCGCGCTATCTCGAAGCAGTGATCTCGGTGCCGACCGGCGTGCTTCGTCTCATCAATATCTATTTGCCGAACGGCAATCCGTTCGGCAGCGAGAAATTCGTCTACAAGCTTGCGTGGATGGCGAGGCTTAAGGAGCGTGTCAAAGCGCTGCTTGCCAACGAAGAGACGATGGCGATCGCCGGCGACTTTAATGTGATCCCCACCCCTGAGGACGTCTACAACCCGAATGCATGGATGGACGATGCTCTGTTCCGGCCCGAGACGCGTGCTCAATTCCGGTCGCTCGTCAATCTCGGACTAACCGACGCGTTCCGCGCCTGTCACGATGAGCCGCATCGTTACACCTTCTGGGACTATCAGGCCGGCGCCTTTCAGAAGAACCAAGGCTTGCGCATTGACCATATCTTGCTGTCGCCGCAAGCCGCCGACCGGCTTAGGGCCTGCGAGATCGATTCTGCGCCTCGAAGCTGGGAGAAGCCTTCGGATCACGTACCGATTATCGCCGAACTTGCTCTGTAAGGCGCCCGCCCCTGCGTCTTACTGCCCGCCGGGTCCCGCGCCGCTACTGAAGCCGACCGAAAGTCCGATCGGCGCCGGCGCGGCACCCGCTCCGAGAGTCGCATCGGGCACCGGCGCTGCCGGTTCCAGCGTCTCGTCCGCAGCGGGAATAGCGACGACCTCGGCAGGTTTCGCCGGCATGATTGTGATTGTCTTGACGCTGCCGAGTTCAGGCAACAGCGCCTCGGCCTCTTTGCGAATTGAATTGTCCGACAGGGCCAGCGCTTCGCGATAGAGTTTAGCGATCCACGTTAGATCCTTGCCGCCGTCCTGGGCGTTCTCATACGCCAGAACGATCAGGGCAAGCCCCCTCGCCCGCCGTTTCTGGACCTCGCGGCCACGCCACAGGATTTCGCCGAGCTTGGCCTGCGCCGCCGGGTGTTGCTCCTTGACCGCGATGGCAAGCCAATTCACGGCGAGCCGCACATTCTTCTCCACGCCGTTGCCATCCAAATAAAGGCGAGCGAGCTGGTATTGCGCCTCGGCGCTGCCGAAATAGCTCGCAGCGTGCCGGAACAAGTCCGCGGCGATAGACGGGTTGGCTGGAAGTGGCATGGATGGAATGCCGTCCAGATAATACTGGCCAAGCGCCACGAAAGCCTCGGCGACATATGCCGCCACGGGGCTGGACGGATTGATATCGGCGCGCTGGTCGGCGATCTGTTCGAAATAGGAGAAGGCCTTGGCGTCGTCTTTGGGCACCTGCCGGCCCGAAGCATAGGCGCGGGCTAATCTAACCTGAGCCCCAAGCACGCCGCGCTTGGCGGCATATTCGAGGGCGGGGACTGCAATCGCCGCATCGCCCGCCTTGAACGCTTTCACGCCCTGGCGATAGGCCTCGGTTGCTGAAGAATAAGGAGGCGGATTCTCCGCGGCGACCGCCGGCGCGCCGATGACCAGCGAGCCAATCGTCAAGACGACCGCACACAACACCACTCTGTTACACATCAGCATAGCACGCAACTTCCACACTACCGCCGGGATGGGTCACAGCACCCGTACGCGCCGGCCCAACCTCGTTTGCATACTTCCACAAGGCGCCGCTGGTGAACGTCATCGGCGGCACCGTCCACGCCTCGGCCCGCTTTTTCAGCTCGGCCGCATCGAGTTCGACATCGATGGTGCCCTTCTCGGCGTCGAGCGAAATCATGTCGCCGTCGCGGATCAGGGCGATGGGCCCTCCGACCGCGGCCTCAGGCCCCACATGGCCGACACAGAAGCCACGCGTGGCGCCGGAGAAACGGCCATCGGTGATCAGCGCGACTTTGTCGCCCATGCCCTGGCCGTAAAGAGCCGAGGTGGTCGACAGCATCTCGCGCATGCCGGGGCCGCCTTTCGGGCCCTCGTAGCGGATGACGATGACATCGCCTTCCTTGTAATTTTTGGCGCTGACCGCGGCGAAGGCGTCCTCCTCGCAATCGAAGCAACGCGCGGGCCCGCGGAATGTCAGCCCTTTCATGCCGGCCACTTTGACGATCGCCCCGTCCGGCGCGAACGAGCCGCGCAAGCCCACCACGCCGCCGGTGGGCAGAAGGGGATTGTCCGCCGGCCGCACGACGTCCTGATCCGGGTTCCATCGAACCTTGGCGAGATTGTCCTTAAGGGTCCGGCCGGTCACGGTCATGGTGTCACCGTGCAGGTAACCGTGATCGAGGAGCGTCTTGAGAAGAAGCGGCACACCGCCAGCTTCGAACAGGTCCTTGGCAACATAACGGCCAGACGGTTTCAAATCTGCGATGTAAGGTGTCCTTTTCATGACATCGGCCACCGCGAACAGGTCGAAGTCGATGCCGCATTCATGCGCGATGGCCGGCAAATGGAGCACCGCATTGGTGGAGCCCCCGGTGGCGGCAACCACGGCTGCGGCGTTCTCGAGAGCCTTGCGGGTGACGATGTCACGCGGCCGGATGTTCAGGGCGATGAGATCCATGATCTTCTCGCCCGCCGCGTTGCAGAACCGGTCTCTGATCTCATAAGGCGCCGGCGCGCCGGCCGAGTACGGCAGCGCCAAGCCGATCGCTTCTGAGACACAGGCCATGGTATTGGCCGTGAACTGAGCGCCGCACGCCCCCGCCGATGGGCAGGCGACATGCTCGAGCTCGTCGAGATCCTCAAGCGACATCTTGCCGACGGTGTATTGGCCGACGGCCTCGAACAAATCTTGGACGGTGACGGGGCGCCCTTTGAAAGAGCCCGGCAGGATCGTGCCCCCATAGATGAAGATCGACGGCACGTTCAAGCGGCACATCGCCATCATCAAGCCGGGCAAGGATTTGTCGCAACCGGCCATCCCGACTAGTGCATCGTAACAATGTCCCCGCATCGTGAGCTCGACGCTGTCCGCAATGACCTCCCGCGACGGCAGAGAGGATTTCATGCCCTGATGACCCATGGCGATGCCATCGGTCACGGTGATGGTGCAGAATTCGCGCGGGGTGCCGCTGGCGGCAACCACGCCCTCCTTCACCGCTTGCGCCTGGCGCATCAGAGAAATGTTGCAAGGGGCAGCTTCGTTCCAACAGGTCGCGACGCCGACAAAAGGCTGGTGGATTTGCTCGCCGGACAGCCCCATCGCGTAATAGTAGGAGCGATGAGGGGCCCGGGACGGGCCCTCGGTGACATGCCGACTTGGCAAACGCGACTTATCGAACGTTTTCGCGTCCATCTGCTAACGCCCTGGTGAGGTGCGAGGGAATATGTGGTCCCGGCCACGATTCCCCAATGGTCCGGCCTTCGTTTCTCCTAGCTCGTCCCCCAAATGAGACCTGGGAAACGTTTCGGCCAGCGCGCCTCGTGCAAGCCTCGATGTGTCAAAGTTTTATGGCGCAAACGAGGCGAAAATGCCGCAGTCTGTTGCAAGATAGGCACAGGTGCGGAGATTCTGGTTTAGGAACGCTGCCGGCATTTGCCGACACTACGCAAAACCCATTGAATTGTCGTAAAAGCGTCACGGGACGTGCTGACCGCGTGCGGGTGGAGGGCAAATGGCGAAGCTACAGAGCGAACCGCGCCTCGCCGGCCGAACCTCCCACCGGGCGAAGCTTCCCGATCCCAAGCTTAAAGGCCCCTTCCGGCCCTTCGCCAGCGATCCCGGCTGGGCGGAGGCCTGGTGGTGGCTCGGCATTCCCCTCGCCGTCGCGCTGTTCGCGCTGTCCAGCTACAGGATCGATCCGGAATGGCACCAGCGATGGGTCACCGCCGAATCCGGCGTGCTTGAAACAGCGCAATTCATTCTGATGGTCATCGGGCTCGCGCTCGCCGTGCAACTCCTGTTCGATCCGTTCGTGCGCCAACGCCCTTCGGTGTTGGCCGTCGTCGCACTCGCTGCGCTGGCGTGTCTTTTTATCGGCGGCGAAGAGGTGAGCTGGGGCCAACACATAGTCTTCTGGCAGGATCCAAACCTCATCACCGCGGTTAATGACGAGGGAGAGTTCAGTCTTCACAATATGAACAAAGGTTTCGAGCGAACGCCACGCACTCTGCTTGAACTTGGCGTGTTCGTCGGCGGCCTGCTCGTTCCTTTGCTTTGCGCTTACGCGCCTCGCCTCAGGCAGAGCCGGATGGCGTTGTTCCTGCCCGCAGCGGCGCTCGTGCCCACGGCACTTTTTGCCGCGCTGGTCAAGGGAGGCAACCTCCTCACCAAATTTCACGTCGCAGATGTGAGACTGGCCGCGCGGCCGAGCGAGGTCACCGAGTTCTATTTGTATTTCTTCATCGTGGCTTATCTGATTGTCTTCGAGCGGCGCATCCGCGAGACCAAAACGGAAAGCGAGAAAACAAAACGACGTAAGCGATGACGCCCACGCGACCACATCTTCCCGATCCCAAACAGGCACAGGGTCCGTATCGGCCTTTCACATCCGATCCTGGCTGGACGGAAGCGTGGTGGTGGCTCGGATTGCCTGTTCTCGCGGCAATATTTGCGGTCGTGACCTCACAGATCGCACCGGCGTGGTACAGGAGCTATGTCCTGCCGGAGGGTTACGGCATCCTTGAGGTTGGTCATTTCATCATCCCGCTCTTGGGTCTCTTGATCGCCGTCCCCCTGCTCTTTCTGCCCTTCGTCAGGAGGCGGCCGATGGTGTTCGCCGTGGCGGCGATCGGCGCGGCGAGCTGTCTGTACATCGCGGGTGAGGAAATGAGCTGGGGCCAGCACTTCTTCCATTGGAACACGCCCGAATATTGGGCGATGGTCAATCGTCAGGCTGAGACCAACCTGCACAATACTTACGCGATCTTCGAGAAGACCCCCCGCTCGATCTTGGAAATCGGCATCGTCGTCGGCGGCATCCTGGTTCCTCTCGCCGCGCCGTTCGTGCCCTGGCTGCGCGCTTGCCGCCTGTCGTTGTTCCTGCCGCCGGCAGCGCTCATGCCAACGGCCCTCGGTGCCATGTTCTTCAAACTGATCGACCGGCTTCAACAGGGCGGCCATATTTCGGTGCTCGCAATCCGGCCAAGCGAGGTCATAGAGACGTATCTCTATTTCTTTATCTTGGCTTATCTGATCGTCTTCGCGCGCCGCATCCACGAGCTCGAAGCGTCGCAAGGCGCTGCGCCAAGATAAATCGACTCGTTAGAGCGCGGCTTCGAGGCGTTTCAAAGCCTGTTCGAGCTTGGCGGCCATCGCCTCGGCTTCCGTCCTTCGCTCGCGTTGCTCCTCGACCACGTGCTCCGGAGCCCGCGAGACGAATTTCTCGTTCGCCAGCTTAGCGTCGAGTTGCTCGATCTCGGACCCAACTTTGTCGATCTCGCGCTTCAAGCGCTTCGACTCGGCGTCAATGTCGATGACGCCGGCAAGAGGCAGCGCCAGCACGGTCTCGTCCAGCACGATCTGAACGGCGCCCGGCGGCGATTTGCCGAACTCGACCCCCTCCAGGCGCGCAAGGCGCAGCATCGTCTCGCGGTGCCGGGCGACACGGGCCTTGGTCTCGTCGTTCTCACCGGAGATGATGAGCGGGACTTTGGCGCCGGCCGGAACGTTCATTTCCGCCCGCACCGAGCGAACCTCTGAGATGAGCCTGATCAGCCAGCCGATCTCGGCATCGGCATCGGCGTCGGCAAGGCCGAGATGCTCCGGCCACGGCGCCAGCATCAGAAGCGTTGGCCGCCCTGCTTCCGGAGCACGCTTCGCCCATAGCTCTTCGGTGACGAACGGCATGAAGGGGTGAAGCAGCGTCAGCGCCCGGTCCAACACGAAGGACGCCATACCGCGCGTTTCGGCGGCGGCGGCATCGTCTCCGGCGAGAATCGGTTTGGAGAGCTCAAGATACCAGTCGCAATAGACATGCCAGATGAAGTGATAAATCGCGCCCGCAGCCTCGTTGAACCGGAACGCCTGCAACGCCTCGGTGACCGCGGCAAGCGTGCGTTCGCTCTCGCCCGCGATCCAGCGATTGAGCGTCACCTTGGCCGCAGCCGGATCGAAATCGGGACGCGGCACGCAGCCGTTGATTTCGGCGAAACGCGCCGCGTTCCACAGCTTGGTGGCAAAGTTGCGATAGCCTTCGACGCGGGATTCGCTGAGCTTGATATCGCGCCCCTGCGCCGCCATGGCGGTAAGGGTGAAGCGCAGGGCATCGGCCCCATAGGTCTCGATCAAGTTGAGAGGATCGATCACATTGCCCTTCGACTTCGACATCTTCTGGCCCTTCTCGTCGCGGACCAGCGCGTGGATGTAGACATCGCGGAAGGGCGCTTCCTCCATGACGTGGAGGCCCATCATCATCATGCGCGCCACCCAGAAGAAGATGATGTCGAAGCCGGTGATCAGCACATCGGTCGGGTAATAGCGCGCCAGTTCAGGCGTCTTGTCAGGCCAGCCGAGCGTGGAGAACGGCCACAAGGCCGAGGAGAACCAGGTATCGAGCACATCTTCGTCGCGGGTGAGCGCGACCGGCTTGCCGTAATGCTCCTTGGCTTGAGCTTTGGCGCCAGCTTCGTCCTCGGCGACGAACACCTTGTCGTCGGGGCCGTACCAGGCCGGGATCTGATGGCCCCACCATAGCTGGCGCGAAATGCACCAGGGCTGGATGTTCTGCATCCAATGAAAATAGGTCGTCTCCCAGTTCTTCGGCACGAACACGGTGCGGCCACGCTGCACCGCTTCGATGGCAGGCTTGGCCAGGGTCGCGGCATCGACATACCACTGGTCGGTGAGCCGCGGTTCGATCACCGCGTTGGACCGGTCGCCATGCGGCACGGCGTGACTATGCGGCTCGATCTTTTCGACGAGGCCTTGGCCCTCGAGCCGGTCGACGATCATCTTGCGGGCGGCAAAACGGAACACGCCGTTCAATTCCAGAATGGTCGCCTTCAGCTCGGCGCTCGGCTCGACACCTTCAGCAAACTCGGGATTGGGATCGAGCAGGAGCTTCGCCTCTGGGCTTAAGACATTGATCATGGGAAGGCCGTGGCGCCTGCCGACCTCGAAATCGTTGAAGTCATGGGCCGGCGTGATCTTGACGGCGCCCGAGCCCTTTTCCGGATCGGAATATTCGTCGGCGAGGATGGGGATGCGCCGGCCCACCAGCGGCAGGATCACGTTCTTCCCGACCAGCGCGGTGTAGCGCTCATCGTCGGGATGAACGGCGACAGCGGTGTCGCCGAGCATCGTCTCCGGCCGGGTGGTCGCAACGACGACAAAGGTCGCCGGATCATCGGGATCGAAGGATTTGCCCTCGATCGGGTAACGCAAATGCCAGAGATGGCCCTTGGTCTCGGTCTGCTCGACTTCGAGATCGGAGATCGCGGTGAGGAGCTCGGGATCCCAATTGACCAGCCGCTTATCCTTATAGATGAGGCCGGCGCGATACAGATCGACGAAGACCTTGCGCACCGCGCGCGACAGCCCGTCATCCATGGTGAATCTGAGCCGCGTCCAGTCGCAAGAGCAGCCGAGCCGTTTGAGCTGGCCGACGATGGTGTTGCCGGACTCGTCTTTCCACTGCCAGACGCGCCGGATAAAGGCGTCGCGCCCCATGGCGCGGCGATTGGGCTCCTGCCGCTCCATCAATTGGCGTTCGACCACCATCTGGGTGGCGATGCCGGCATGATCGGTGCCGGGCTGCCATAGAACATCGCGCCCGCGCATGCGCTCGAACCGCACTAGGGCATCTTGAAGCGTATTGTTGAGGGCATGCCCCATATGGAGCGAGCCGGTGACGTTAGGCGGCGGAATGACGATGGCGAAGGGCTTGGCCTGCGCCCTGTCGGGCCGGCCCGAGGCGAAGGCGCACGCCTCCTCCCAAGCGCGGTAGATGTCGCCTTCGATCGTTTGCGGTTGATAGGTCTTGTCGAGCATGGAGGCGGGCTTGAGGTGAGATCGCTCGCCCGCGTCCTACGCGCTTGGCTTCCGCGCTGTCAACCGGAGACGGTCCTTAGTCTTTTTGGCGGCGCGGGCCGGTGTCCCCGAGTTCGTCCTTGAGTGCGGCGGTCAGTACGCGCGGCATATTCTCGTCGAGCCATTGCTTCAGCATCGGCCGGAGCAAATCCTTGACGCTGTCCTCAAGGGTCTTGTTCGAGGACTCCAGCGGTGAGGCGCCGTGCTTGCCACCATTGCCCCGCGCGGTTTGATGCTCCCGCTCAACCAGCGGCGCAGGAGATGCGGGCCAGAACGGTGTCTCTTCCCTGGCGCCTGGGTCTTCCTCTTCAGCTTCCTCCTCACCCTCGGCCGGCAAAGCTTCGACCGTGAGGGTCTCCTCAACGAAGACCTCGGCAGCAAACTCGCTCGTCACGTCTGGCTCATCCGCAAAAATGGCCTCGGCCTCGGTCTCGGGCTCGGGCTCAGGCTCTGGGGTGGTCTCGAGCTCAGGCTCTGGGGTGGTCTCGAGCTCAGGCTCTGGGGCGGTCTCGGTTACGGGCTCCGGCGCCGCTTCAAGCTCCGCTGTCTCTTCGGGCTCAAGAGCGGCCTCGGGTTCCGGTGACATCGATGCGTCCGGCTCAGGGCTGGGCATGAATTCAGCCACTGAGGTTGGGACCTGACCGGCCCTCAAGGCGGCGATCGCCCGATCGAGCGCCGACGCGGCCTCCTCGCTCGCCGATAGTGGCGGCTGGGAAACCGCCGCCGGGGCCTCTGGCTCAGGTGGCGGAGCCTCAGCCGCCACAGGCGGAGGGGTGATTGCCGGCTCCGGGGGGACGCTCTCGGCGACCTCCAAAGTCTCGACCAGCTCGACCTCCTCGACGGACTCCGGCCCGCCCAGCTCCGCCGTCAAATCGAGAATATCTTCTTCGTCCTCGACCGCCGGTGCGGTGTCGCTCAGCACGCGCGCAATATCGCTGACAAGCCTCTCGTCGGCCTCTGCTTCGGGAGCCTCAATGCTCTCATCGCCCTGCTGGTTCGCGGAGGCGGCGCTCGGCTGCGCCGTGCTCGACTCATCGTCGGAGATGATCCGACGGATGGAGGCGAGAATCTCCTCCATTGTGGGCTCGGGAGCCCGCTCTGTACTGCTCATCACTTGATCCCTTGCCGCCATGCCCAAATTCCGCATCACCCGGCGGTCAGAACACCAGGGGTCGCCGTCTTTATGTAGCTTAACACAGCGTTAACCCCCAAGTCCCGACCTCGTTGGCCCAATCCCGACGGTGGTTAACGTTTCCCGGCCCCTTTTGTTCACTCGTCTGGAGCTGGCGGAGCCGGCGGGCGCAGGCCGAATAGCTTATTTTTCACGGTATCATAGTGCTCAATCGGATCGTAATAAGGCACCGGCAACCCGAGCGTTTGGGCGTCCATCCGGCCGATCGCCGCGTACAGCGAATATTCGGCAACCACGCGGTCTCTGAGCGCCGTGACCAGACCGATTTGCGAGTTCAGGAGCTCCCTCTGGGCGTCCAGCACATCGAGCGTGGTGCGCTGTCCCACCTTTTCCTCCTCGCGCACACCGGCAAGGGCGATCTTGTTGGCCGCCACGGCCGCTTCGGCTGAGCTGATCGCGGGTCCGGAGGACTGCAAGATACCCCAGTTCGCGATCACGTCCGCGTGGACCCTCAGCCGGGCGTCTTCGACTTCCTTCTTCAGCTGATTGTTGGTCTCTTTGGCTTGGCGCGCGCGCGAGGACACGCTTCCTCCCTGATAAAAGGGAACGTTGAGGCGTCCGGTGACGGTTGTGGTCTCAACTTCTTTCAGCGCGTCGCTTTGATCGAAGCGCTTCTCGTATTGGGCCTCAAGCCTCACATCGGGAAGCAACTCGCCCATGATCTGTTCGACGGCGTAAAGCGAGGACTCCTCGTTATAGACGGCGGCAAGGACGATGGGATTCTCGCCGTCGCCCAGCGTCATCGCCTCGTTCAGCGTCGAAGGCAGGAGACGCCGGATCGATGTGGGGGTGACCAGATTGCCAGGGGGATGGCCGACCACTTGCTCATAGGCGGCACGGCTTGTCTTGAGATTGGCCTGAGCGACCGCAAGGGTGGCCAGCGCCTCGGCGCGGCGTGCTTCGGCTTGCGCCACGTCGGTGCGAGTCACCTCCCCGACGTCGAACCGGTCCTTGGTTGCCTTGAGCTCCTCGGTCAGCACGGAAACATCGTTCTCGCGTAAGCGGACGATGGCCTGATCGCGCACGACATTGACATAAGCGGTTGCGGCATCGAGCAAGACGGTCTGCTCGACCGTGCGCAACGCTTCACGCGTCGCCTGCACGGTCGCTTTTGCCTGCCTGATCGCGTTGAGGTTCTGGAACCCTTCGAACAGCGGCTGGCTAAGCTGAACGGCATAGCCATGAGGATGGTTCACACCGTCTCCGGTGATGCCGGCAGGGCCAAGATCAACTTCGCCAAGATCACCGAGGTCGAGGACACTGCTTCCGCCGCCGCGCCGGCTGTTCTGGTTCACATAGTTCCAGTCGGCCGTACCACCGATGAAAGGACGCAAGCCGGACTTGGCGAGCGCAACCTGCTCGTCGGTTGCCCTGAGCCGCGCACGCTCGGCATTGAGAACGGGATTCACCAGGTAGGCGTCGGCCAGCGCCTCCTCGAGCGTCTCGGCGCGCGCCGGAGGGCCAAAAGCGACCAGGGCAAGGAATGCGCAAACGAGAGCAGCCCCGCCACACAGTCGAAAAGACAATGCCGCGCAGGACGACATGTCGCGCGTGCTCACGACGCCTCGCACATTCTTCTCCCGCAGTGAAAGCCCCCGCCCCCTTACCGCGGTCAAACTTTAGAGCACCATAGTCGGAATGCGGTAGCCCCGAGAAGTTGCTTTGCGGAAGAATCGGCAGATGGTCGAGGGACTGTGGGATCAGGGCAACAGTCCCGGGGCCACGAACTCAAAAATCGAAGGCGGGCGCTGGGGAAAACCCCGGGAGCGGCGGGGCGCCGGCGTTAAAATGCGCCACTCCGCTCATCTCACTGCCCGTTCTGATGAAAAGATAGGCCTTTCCCTGAGCCCCATAGCCGCCCTGGCCGAGAATTGCCGCCAGCCTGCCCCCCTCGGCGAGCTGCCCCAGCAATTCTTGGGGCGGCTCCGGCACGCCGCCATTGAGGAGAATAACGTCGTAAGGACCCTTCTTCAGGCATCCTTTGGCCAGAGGCCCCTGGAAAATTTCCGTATTGTTCAGCCCCAAATCGCCTAAAGCGCCGCGCGCGGCCTTCGCCAGTTCGGGTTCGGCTTCAACGCCAACCACGGCGCGGCCAAGCGCCGCGAGCACCGCCGTGGAGTAGCCCGTGGCGCAGCCGATATCGAGGACCGCATCCTCGGGCTCGACGGCGGCAAGCTGGATCAGCCGGGCCAGGACCATGGGAGCAAGAAGGAAGCGTCCCGGCCCCCCGTCGGAGCTGGGAAAGACCTCGATCCCCTCGTCCATGTAGGACAACACGCGACGCCCCTCCGGCACAAAGCGGTCGCGGGGCAGCGCGCCCATGGCGGCGAGAAGCCGGGAATCGGTCACCTCGTTCGGCCGCAGCTGGGTTTCGACCATGGTGAGCCGCTGAGATGCAAAGTCGTTCATGCTGTCTTGCCTTAATGACTTGCGATGGCACCCAAAACCACTCAAACCCTCAGCATCGCCGAGTATTGACATAGGAGGGGGGTCATAACTTAGTTAAGTGACGTCTCTCCACACATTGGCCACGTGGCGGAGTGGTTACGCAGCGGACTGCAAATCCGTGCACACCGGTTCGATTCCGGTCGTGGCCTCCAATTCCACCGAATTCAAGGGCGCATTTGCACGCGACGAAGACGATGTGCTCGTGCCTCCAAAAATCTTATGACTAAACCGGGCATCCAATTTTGGCGCGGATGAAACCCTTCTTGTCAAACTAACCGGGACTTTGGGGTAAAGTCATTCGCGCAGTCGCTGGGCCAAGGGGGGGCAAATGAACGCGACAATTGAGATGAAGTGCGTCGCGGCCGTGCTGGTGTTTCTGGCCGGCGTCGCCGGAGGCGCGTTCGCTCGGCAACTGGGGAAATCGGAATCGGGCAAGTGGGCTGCCCGTCTCGCCAACGCGTTCGCTGGCGGCGTGTTTCTGGGCGCGGCTCTGATGCACATGCTGCCGGACGCGAGAAACAACCTCGAGAGCGTCTTCCCCGACATGGAGTACCCTTATTACACGCTGGTGGCGGCAGTCGGTTTTCTTCTGGTGCTCCTGTTAGATAAGGGCGTGACGCTGCCGCGTTCAAACTCCGGATCGGTTTATCCCTATTTGCTGGCGCTCGTTCTATCGGTTCATTCCGTCATCACTGGCATAGCGTTGGGGCTGGAATCGAGCCTGATTGGAGCGACTGCGATCCTTATCGCCGTCTTGGCTCACAAATCGACAGCCGCCATGGCATTAGGTATCAGCTTCAATCGCGAGCGCATCGACACCCAACTCAGCCGGAACCTGCTGTGGATGTTCTATACGACGACGCCGATCGGTATTCTCTTGGGCACCTGGTGGTCGGTCTTCTTGGAAGGTCGAACCGCAATTCTCACCGAAGCCCTGTTCGATGCGCTTGCAGCCGGAACCTTCTTGTACATCGCCGTGGTCGACATCTTGGTTGAAGAGTTGAAGGGATCGCACCTGAGGCGGCTGTTTCTCCCGACGCTGTTAGGCTTCACTGTCATGGCTGTGATCGCGGTTTGGGCTTAGCCGACCAAGCGCAAATCCGAGTGCCGATGACGCGCGGGCTGTCGCACATCCTTCGCGCCGCTACGGCTTATCGTTCCGTGACGATAACTGCGCCGTGCTCTGATCCTTGTCTCGATCCTCGCCTCTTTCGTCTTTCCTTCGGTGCCACCACACGGTGAGCTGACGCCGCCAGCGCCGCACGACCGGCAGGTCGATCGACAGCACGAGAAGGCCGAGCGGGATCATCCAGAACCCGACCACCGGCAGAAAGCCCACCAGGCCGCCGGCGACGAGCAGAAGACCGATACCAATGCGGATCGGTTTCGATTCCGGCAGATGCCAATGCCGGTCGAAGATGCGAATCTTAGGGGCCATGGACTTAAGGACCGCAAGGACCGTTCCAGGGCGAGATAAGAGGTCTCATGAGGCGCCACAAGCTCCGTGTTCCCGCGACTTTGCGGCCTCCCCCCTTGCCACACCGCACCCGCGCCAGGGACTGCGCAAAGCGCTGGAAAGCCCCCGCCCCTTTTGCTATCTACCGGTCAAGCACCGCTTGAAGCTTATAGCGGGCTTCTGCTCCCCGGTAGCTCAGTTGGTAGAGCAAGCGGCTGTTAACCGCTGGGTCGC
>CAZFYL010000028.1:0-24648 GCA_964523345.1 uncultured Methyloceanibacter sp. | reverse complement strand
CCATCCACATCCAGAACACAGCACCCGGGCCGCCGATAAAGATCGCGGTGGCGACACCGGCGATATTGCCCGTGCCGATGGTGGCGGCGAGCGCGGTCATGAGAGCGTTAAAGGGGGTGATTTCGCCTTTGCCCTCAGGCACCCGGCCGCGCCACAGCATAGCGATGGCGAGAGGCAGGCTGCCAAGCGTGCGCAGCTTCAAGCCAAAGGTGAGATAAAGCCCGACGCCAAACAGGAGCACCAGCATGGGCGGGCCCCAGGCAACGCCATGCAGCCACTCCACTGCCTTGGTAAGCAAATCCATGCTGTCCCCCTCCCCGCTTGCCGCGCCGGCCAAGCGCGGCCCGGCTGAAACTAGCCTAAATGCCAGATGACCAGGGGGCTAACAAGACACTATAGAATTGCCATAGAATTGCCCGGTTCAGCCGCAGCGACGGCTCAAGCCCCGCGCCGATATCCCAATTATCGGAGCCAACCGGCGCCTCAGGTTCGATTTCGAGGGACGAGGCGCGGCTACGACCCGTTTTGAACAGAGGCGCTCGGCATTTGCGCGACAGAGCCGGCACGTCAGCCCAACTGACAAACTCATTGTAGTATTCCGGTGGTGCGTTAATGGCGCCGCCTAGGGCTCCTTAAGCGCACATCGACTGTCTAATTCCTGGCACGAAGATTCGTCTCCGCCCTCGCAATAGGCATAAAGATCCGCGCAACTGGCCAAAATGCAGCCACCGCCGACCGGACAGGGTTTGTCACACACATAACACTTCTTACGCCAAACACTGTAATGGTACTTTATTGGGCAATGTTTATCGGCCGCAGTGCAACCGACCTTTTCAATCGAGAGCAACATTCCACCTGAGACGCGAGGAAACGTGATTGTAGCTCCGGCTTCCGGGGCAAATATTCCGAGCAGCATCATGATGGCTGCTGCAACCATAAACTTTTTCATTGCTAACCTCCCCTCAGGTTCGGCCAACTGAGAAACACCGGCGCGGTCCCGATGGGTACGGTTAATGGCGCCGCCTAGGGCTCCTTAAGCGCACAACGCCTGTCTAATCGTCGGCACGCAGCTCTATCCCCGCGCTCGCAAGAATCATAAAGATCCTCGCAACTATGCGCGCTCGGAACAATGCAGCCACCGCCGCCCGGACAGACCTTGCCACACGCATAACACCGCTCACGTGAAGGTCTATATCGATACCTTTTCGGGCAAATATCATCGGCCTTCGTGCAACCGACCTTTTCAAGCGGGAGCAACATTTCCGCTGAGACGCGAGGAAGCGTCATTGTAGCCATCGCTTTCGAAGCAAATGTTCCGAGCAGCATCATGATCGCTGCTGCAACTGTGAACTTTTTCATGGCTAACCTCCCTCAGGTTTGGCCAACAACACCGGCGCGGTCCGGTCAGCACGACCGACAAACTCATTGCAGTATTCCAATGGTGTTCCCCTGGATCGGAGCCTTTTGTTGGGCCCAGTTTTGCAACTTGATCAAAAATGCCATAACCCGCAGCGAATAGTCCCGGGAGGAAAGGGGGTTAGTTTGAGGAACGTGATAGGCGCCGAACTCGCTCCGCACCGAAATTGCAGCCCCGCTCCCCGTTCCTTCGTAAACGCGGAATAGAACAACGGGTCCCCTCCTCGTCCGAACTTCGGCGACGAAGGGCGGCTTGCTGTATAATTGCAAAGCCGTCAATCTACCGAGAAATTGAATGATCTCTTCCGGAGAGCGTAGGGACCACTGAAATATTGGGATATCCTTGTTGCGGGGGTCGTTCCTAAGTTCGTCGAACCGACCTCTAATCGCGTCATCTGCAAAGTTTGCTTCCACTTGCTCTTGTGTCGCTCCCTTATCGTCCTTGAACTTGCGTACGCCAAAGGAGGTCCCTGTGATATCGAGAGCAAACATTATCATCTGGAACCCTATAAAATCACATCGCTCTTGCGCAGTATTGAAGTAATATAGATGCAATTCGCCATAACTAGGTTCCGGCTCGCACATTTGGTTCTTACGAATCCAAACGCACCTGGGATCATCGTTGGAATCACAACGTTCAGCAGCCGTGCGTTCGATCAACGACCATAACTCTTCGTAGATTCCCAATCGCTTGAACAGTAAAGTTGCGGCTAAACTCCCCGGCCAACCACTCACAACAAGCTCACCAGAGAGTCTTATCGGCACGTCGTTATAGAGAATTTTCGCCGCCTCTGTTGCTCCATAGTCAACGATGGTCACAGTCTGTTGTCTTTTGCCGCTAATCTTTGGGCTAAACACATCATTTGGCGTGACCGTGTTCAAATTCGCACTTAGGTCTGCTTGACCAAAAGCTAAAGTCGTAGTGCCTTTAGGCGCAATAAAGGTCGCTGCTCTGTCATGTGCAGCCGCAATGATATTAGTCAGCAGAATTTCTTCGTTGGTGATCGCCTGCCCACCTTGGTAACTTAAAGAGTTGACATTCGCCACGCGTCCCGCGCAGCCCGCTACAAAAAAATAACGCCGGCGCATAGGCAAACGAGGGCTGGGATCTGTAGAAGACGCCCAGACCACACCAATCTTCGAATGGGACTTCGGATCTCAGCGATGGGGTCGGCTAAAATGGCCGCTTGGATGGCCCTTTGGAACTCGCATTTGACGTTGTTGATGACGTAGGCAACCGTCAAATAGCGCGGAAACGCCGTCGGCTGCACGCAGCTCGATAGACTCGTCAGCGAAGGAAAGAGCAGGAACCGGAAGACAACACTCAGAGCATTGGGAAACCGTTCCCCCACGTACCGCATCACGTCCTCCCCCGTCCGTACGCAGCACTGTCTTGGACTTGTTTTTAGGCGCCCCCCTCTGGTTGAAAACAACCAATCATAGTTTTGACGCAAAGAGAAGCGGTATGGTTGTACTTACTGTTTGCTTTCGCGTCCGCGCGCGGGAAGGTACGTGAGCGCAGTGCGATAAGGCTCTCAATCTTCTTCTGAATCACACCTCCCAACCGCCTGTGTCTTGGCGGCAACATCCGCTCGAAAAACGATCGGGGTGGAATTAGTACTGCATACTTTACCCGTACCAACTGCCAAGCCGTATCGCTGCTGGTTACCCGAAGCGGCTGCAACTGGGCGAATAGTATGAGGTTAGTTCCGCGCCCTATAGGGGATGCGTAGCCTGTTACTTGCGTGACGACACGTTGCTTAACGCCGGGATAGGTTGCGTATGGCATCCCGCAACAGCAATTGATCGAGCTTCTGCCTGGTTTCCGCACTCACGCCACTACTTTCAGGCGCCTTACGCCACGCCCGCTTCGCCTTGCGCCAGCGTTTTGCCCTGGCCTTCGCGCCGTCCTCGGCAGCATCAGCTCCAGTCTCTGCTACGTTCTTGCGCTGGGATTGGCTGTGGGCGTGATCTGGCACCATCGCGCCAACAGCCAACATGATAATGATACTGAATAGAAGGTGAGTCATGAGGCCTCGTCTCGGTGCACGGCAATTTCTATGCAACCACTATCCTGCGCCACTAGCGTCGGCTAAGCCGCGCGTCCGCCGTAAGGTTGGTGGTTTTGCGGGGAAGTCCCTAGGGGTGTTTGGCCAAAGACTTCCCAGGGATCTCAACAGCCCGACGCTCGCCGATTGCAGTTCACCGACCTCATCCACGCGATGATTTTCCAGAGATCGTCATCCGTTTTGACGATGGTGCCGAAATCGGGCATCGGTCCGACGACCCCCTCGGAGCCTTTACGACGGTAGCCCAGCTTCCCGAACGCATTGCCGGGACTGAGACTGCCTGTACCCAGTGCAATGATGCGGAACAGGGTGTCGTCGTCATCGCCATAAACCCAAATAGGATTGGTTAGGGGCGCGGCCATGCCGCCACCGCCGCCACCGCCATGGCAGCCATTGCAGCCTGCCGCCATGTATTTGCGATGACCTTGCTCGGCGACGCTCATGAAATCCGGGTAAGGGCTTTTCAAGTCGCCTTTAGGCGTGCTGACCGCGCGCTGCCAAGGAGTGATGGTTTCCGACGCTGCCGTATTGCCGCCCCCAGCCGGGCCAACCAGCATCAACATCACGAGAATGGCGGCGGTTGTCCTCATGGCCTCAGCGGTCAATCGCTTTGAAAAGGCACCCCCAGGCCCGAACCTGGGGGCTTTTCGGTGAGAGTGGCATAGGAAGTGGCATAGGCCTTGTCCCGACTTGGTCCCGGGCTATTCCGAAGCTTGCGCGGTAATCAGATTGCCGCCGTTGGTCAGGGCGAGCGACTCGGCATGGTCGCCACACTGAAGATTGATGGTCTTTTGATTGTCGCTGTCGATATGGACAGTGTCGCGCGGATTAAGCCTGACCCGCACGCGCGAGGCCGAGGTCCTGCCGTTTTCGGCATCCGTTTTTTCCCAGACCACCGCGTGCAAGGCGCAACGACCGCCGTCAGGCTCATAGAAAGCGAGGACGCGCTTGTTGCCCACCTCGGTCAAGATGGGCTCATGAGGCCCGACCGGCCCCAGGTGCTGGACAAAATCATCGGCCGCAGCCTCGACACTTGCCAGGGATAGCGACAGAGCGCCGACTGCAAAGACGCCTATGAGAAAGTTTCGGTTGACGGGTTGCATTTGGGTCTCCTCCTCCTGATCGTCGGCTCTTGAGCATGTCGAGCCTGGAGGAGAGTCTCGCCCATCTTGGCAAACTGCGCTGTGGCCTTTGCCACGGAAGATTGTGACTTTTCTCACAAGCAAACCAGCGTCGGCAATGCTTTGCCAGCGAGAATTGCCTCTGAAACTGCGTCCACTTTCTCAAGCAAATCCCTGAAGTTCTAGCCACGCACTCAATCTATACGGGCAGCGTTTTGACCTAACGCCTTGAGTAATTTAGAATCTCCTTGGAGTTGGGGCTGCGCTATACTTGTCGCGCTCTTCATGCAGGACCGGTGGAAATGGCGCGCTCAGACACCGCGAAACCTCTGGAGTCTCTCGCCCGCGTTGCGATATTCGCGGGCCTTCCCGCACCGACCTTGGAGCGGATTCAACGAAGCTGCGAGTGGCGGCTCTACGAGCCCGGTCAGCAGATTATCCATTTCGAAGACAGTTCCGATGACGTCTTCTTCCTCACCAAGGGCGTGGCCCGAGTCACGATCTACTCGGTAGACGGAAAAGCCGTGAGCTTTCGGGAACTGAATGAAGGCGACCTATTTGGTGAATACCCCGCCATTGACGGCGGCCCTCGCTCTGCAAGCGTAGAGGCGCGAACGGCTTGCATGGTCGGCCTCATGCGGGCCTCCGCCTTTCTCAAGCTGATCGAGAGCGAGCCGAAAGTGCAGCGGAAGCTGTTACGGCAATTGGTCACGACAATTCGTAGGTTGACAAATCGCGTCTACGAATTCAGCACGCTTGCGGTGAACAACCGCATCCAAGCCGAGGTGCTGCGCCTGGCGAATTTGGCGCACCGCGAGGGCAAGTGTGCACATATCACGTCCGTTCCCACCCACGAGGAGATGGCGAGTCGCCTTAGTACGCACCGCGAGGCCGTCACCCGCGAGCTAAATCGCTTGTCGAAAATTGGGGTGCTTGAGAGACGCGGCAACGAGCTGCTGGTTAAGGACATTGAGCATTTGACCACGATGGTTCACGCGGCAACCGGCGCACAGGACGACGATTAGCCGTTCTAAATATTCGTCGGCTTAGGCTATGATGGCCGAGCGCCCATCCGTGTCGCGACACCCTCGTAATGAGGTTCGACATGGCCCAAAGACCCACTGAGCGGCGGAGTCTCGTCAAAGAAGTCACCGCGCAATTCATCGGCTCCGATCTCGAGACCGGCTATACGTTCATCTATACGTGGCTGGCCAATCAGTTCGGTCACTTTATGATCGGCTTCGCCGGCACCCTTGCTTGCATCTGGCTCGTGGCGTCCCTTGGTTGGCAATATGTGTTGCGCCCGCAAGACCTGGAGGAGGGTTTTGTCGTCGCGGCGATCGCCGGCACATGGCTGCTCGTGTGGATTCTCAAAGAATTTTGGTTCGATGTCGCTGGCGGCCGTGAGGATTTGCGCGAGGCCAAGGAAAGAAGACGGAAACTCAAAGAAAAAACCCATCGAGATGGTCGAGGAAAATTCCCAACGGCAACCGGAGTGTCGGATGTAGCCTCCGAAGACGCATTCAAGCGCGACTTATCACACGATTCGCGAATCGATATCTGGTTCTACTCCGCCGGCGTTTTGACGGCCTTCATGATGCTTATCGGACCCGCGCTCGCGATCAGCTGGGAGCATCCCTGGCTCGCAGGTGCCTTACCGCTTGCGACATTCATCGTCATGCTTGCCATTTCCGCATGGATCTCGGCGGAATGGCTTTGGCGTAACATTGCCTTCGACAAAGCACAGTTGCCCTTTGTCGCTCGCTATGCGCTCACCGATCGACCGTTTGAGAAGGAATCTCGTGAAAAGGCTATCGACTTCGTTCTGAACGACGAGGTGCCGGGGCATCTGTTGGTCATCGGTCCACCGAAAAGCGGACGGACAACAACGGCTATCGCTCTTGCCGTAGAGGCGTTGCTGCGAGCCTCACCGCCACGCAACATCGTCCGCTACATTACACTCTGCAAGCTTCTGGATCGTATCGCTGAAGGAACGCCAAGCTCGAAGGGGCCAGGGCTTGCATTTCCTCCGGAAGAGGCGGAACTTCTCGTCATTGACGATGTTGGCGCGCAAAATCCCCCGCCCCTTGCTCCTTTGCTGACAGCGCAGCGTTTCAAGGCGTTGCTT
This sequence comes from uncultured Methyloceanibacter sp., assembly GCA_964523345.1. Taxonomy (GTDB): domain Bacteria; phylum Pseudomonadota; class Alphaproteobacteria; order Rhizobiales; family Methyloligellaceae; genus Methyloceanibacter. Next base: position 17,914 of record CAZFYL010000028.1, on the reverse strand, counting down.
GGGGGATTGCTGGACAACAGTGATACGCTAAGGGCGGCGGGCCAGAAGAAGCGTGTCATCTGGGTGGTTGGCGACGATCCGGGACAGGCAGAGCAATGGCAGGATGCCATAGATCTATTCGGGACGGGTTCCTGCGTCGGCACGGTAAGCCTCGCCGACTCGATTCCGCCCCGTGAACGCCGGCGGCCGATGCAACACGCCAAGGGAGCAACCCATGGGCATGGGGTCAACCCTATTGCAACCCTTCTTGCCAAGGGAATGTTCTTCAAAAACCGGTCATTGTAGTCGATCGCGCGAGACTATTCGCCGGAGGGGCCGCATTCCTCCTTGGTGCAGGCTGAGAGATCACCCGTCATCCACGTGGACTCATGTGCTGATAGGATGCAAGGAGTGCTAGGCTGCAGCCTTCAAGGCCCAACTGATGGCGGACACGAGCCATAGTAGCATCAGCCCCTACCTGCCCGGCCCTCTGACTGGGTGGTCGCGCCGCGGTGAAGAAGCGCTCCAACTTCCCGCCGTCGAGTCTTTTGCGGGCGCTTTCCTCGTCATTGACGTTTCTGGTTTCACCAAGATTGCCGGCCGCCTGTCCCGTCAGGGGGAAACGGGCGCCGAGCGCATTAGTGACATTCTCACCGACTTTTTCACAGACCTTGTGGCCACAGTCGAAACGGAAGGCGGCCTTGTCTTTGGTTTCCAGGGCGACGCTCTGCTGGCAGCTTGGCGAAACGACACCGATCCGCTTCCGGCCTTGACGCTTCGCTGCTGCGGCTGCGCTCTATCGATCAAAAAACGCTTCACGGCACGGGAAGTGGGGGGTCAACCGCTGCGAATGCGAATGTCGATCGGAGCGGGCGAAATCGACCTTATGCATCTCGGTGACGAGTCGAGTCGATGCTACCTCCTGCCGACCGGTGAGGCCGTGGAACAAGCCACGGCGCTTTTGTCCCGCACCGAGGCCGATGAGATCTTGATCTCTTCCGGAGCGTGGCCGCTCGTAGAGGGGAGTTGCGAGGCGGAATGCTGCGGCGATGGCTCAAAACGGCTTACGAAAATTCACGTCCAACCAGAGTGCCGCCCTGCGCCGAGTGACAGACCTAACGCGCCGCTTCGAGATCTGAGCAATTATCTTCCCCGGGCGCTGAGAGCCGGTCTCAGCTCATCATTGCCGGATTGGGTGGGCGAGCTCCGGAGCGTCACGGTGGCGTTCTGTAAGCTTTCGCTAGGCGAAACAGCTTGGCGCTCCGCCGATATCAATCGCGTGGTTCTGACGGTTGAACGCAAAATTAACGGCCGCAGCGGCGAGATTCTGGAAGTTTCAAATAACGCGCACGAATTGGAATTGCTTTGTGTCTTTGGGCTTCCGAGCGAACCCAGAGAGAAGATTGGCAGCAGCGCGGTTCTTGCCGCCATGGAGATCGGCACCGAGCTGCGCCGAGAAAACCTAAACGTCTCGATAGGGATTGCCACCGGCCGGGTTTTTTGTGGACCCGTGGGCCCGCAACATCGCCGCCAATATTCCGTCGTGGGTGCTCCCGTATATCTCGCTTCACGCATATCAAGCGTCGCAGCGGGACGAATTCTGGTCGACGAGGTGACCGTGGCGCGCACGTCACGCTCGATTCGCTTCGACGGACCATGGCCACTTCACCTCGCCGGAATCAGAGATTCGATAAAAGGCTTTGAGCCGTTAGGCGCGGTCGACAGCCCTGACCGCTCCTCATCCCGACAATTCATCAACAGAGAGCGCGAGGTCGAAACCTTACAAGGGATTCTTCGGCAGACCGCCGGCGGGAGCACGGAGGTTGTGCTCATCGATGGAGAACCTGGAATCGGCAAGACGGCACTTGTCTCATATTTTGCCGAGACAAGCGCTCAGACTGGAGTGGAGCTTTGGCAAGGTGCCTGCGACGCTTTGGATCAGGTCACCCCTTACCTCGCATGGCGCGGCATTATTGCCCAATGCCTCAACTTGGATCCGTCGGCGCGAAAGGACACCGAAGTCATAACGGCGGTACAGCACGCGCTACCAGCCGATCCGGACCTTCGGAAATTGATCCCGCTCCTCAATGACGTTCTTGATCTCAGTCTTCTAGAAGATCTGGTGACGACGAATATGGCGCGCGACGTCAGGGCTGAAAAACTCCGGCGGCTGCTCCTTGCGATCATCACGAAACGGCTGAGTCGCAGACAGAAGCTTATTGTACTCGAAGATATCCAGTGGGCTGACGAAAGCTCGCTACAGCTTCTCATTAAGCTGGTGCAATCGACCTCTAAAGCGCTCGTTATTGCGACATGCCGGAATGCACATGAGACTCAGTCTTTCAATCGAATGCTTTCGGACAAGGCCATAAACTATCGACGGCTTTCGCTCCGGCGCCTCTCCAAGAAGCATACCGTTGAACTTGCCTGCAAGCGTCTGAGCCGAGCGCATGTCTCGGACTGGTTTGGGCAACTGATTATGGAAACGACCGACGGAAATCCGCTTTTCGTCGACGAAATTTGCCACGTGATCAGTCAAGGAAAGGGAGCGGGGTCGGAGACAGAGGATCCGATTGACCGGGATGACGCCGTCAAGCTCCCGAGGGCTTTGGAGACCGCCATCCTGAGCCGAATTGACCATTTGTCGATGGACGACCAGCTCACCGCAAAGCTTGCGAGCGTTGTCGGTTTGACATTTCGGGTCGATCTTCTCAAGGCCATCGCTCCCAAAAAACTGGACGTCACCGAGTCAATCAGGCGGTTACTCAATAATCAGCTGTTCAAGTCGCTACCCGGCACGGCGGGGGAATTAGCGTTTCGCCACCGGATCATTAGAGATTTGGTCTACACGAGCTTGCTGACCAAACAGCGCCGAGACTCTCACTCAAAGCTCGCTCGCCTTTTTGAGGCCGACTCGAGCAGCGCCGATTCCGTACGACTTCCGCTCATTCTGCATCACTGGCGCTCCGCAGACAGCCCTCAAAAAATGGTTCTGTATCTCGATCAGGTTGCCGCCCTGCGACTCCGGCAATTCGACAACATGACGGCGATGAAGCTCTTAAATGAATGTTTGGCGCTTGCACGCGAGCACGACATTGAGCTCGACAGACAAAAGCAGGCGGTTTGCCACCTCCTGCTCGGAGAGGCCTATGTCGGTGCGGGCCGCATGGCCGGGGCACGCAAGAGCTACGAGATCGGGCTTTCCCTCCTCAAGCAGGGCGTACCGAAAGGCTCGGCCGGATTAATGCTAAGCCTTTTGGGACAAGGTTTGGGCCAATGCTTCAGACGCATTAAGGGCGACCCATTCGCGGAGACACCATTGTCTACGGCCGAGAGGAAGGCGTCTTGGCAACGCTTCCATATGGCGGCGCAGGCATATGAGGATTTGGCGCGCATCTACTATTTTGCTGGCGACAAAATTCGCCTGCTTCATGCAACACTCAAAGCAACCAACTTGGCGGAAAAACTTCAAGAGCCTACACCCGATCTAGCGATCAACTATGCGACCCTTGGCGCAATCTGCGGCGTGATTCCTTTGAGACGCCAAGCAGAGTACTACCTTGGTCACGCTTCGGAGCTTGCCAATTTTTATGATGAACCGAATGTCGCCTCGGTCGTGCACCTCACCGAAGGTCTTTACCGGACGAGTGTCGCAGATTGGCTGCAGGCAAAGACCAACTTTGTCGGCGGTCTTGAGGTCGCCAAGGCGGCCGGCGACAAGAGACGCTGGTGCGAGCTCGCTATCAGCCTGGAAACAATTTGTGGTCCTTGGCTGCTAACGCCCGCGTTTTCCGGCCTTCAAGAATGGCACACGCTGCTCGACGAGATATACCGGATCGGCCGAGACCGCGACGATTTTCAGGTTCTTGGATGCGCTGTGCTAGGAAATCTTCGCGGCAACAGAATTCTTGGACGGGACTCGCAAATAAAAAAATGGATTAGGGAGATGGACGAACTTCTGCGGCAGGAAGTATCCGAACTGGAGCTGATTCATAGGGTCGAGGGATGTTCGCATCTGGCGAGCATTGAATTCGCTCAAGGGAATATCCAGGCAGGAGATTCGTGGCTGCTAAAGTGCGACCGGCTTTTGACAGAGTTGAATCCAGGTATGAAGGTCAGGACTCTTGCCGCGCTTTCGTTTTTATTCGACGCCTGCATGGAACGCATGGCCTTGACGCAGAGCTCCGGTGTTGAACCCTCTTTGGAGTCTGCGCTAGCACAGCGGGTCCTGAGCAAACTAAAACGCTTCGCGCGTATCTATCCAGTCGGTCAGCCTGAACGGCTGCGATGCGAAGGCGATCTCTATGCCATGACCGGGCAGCTTCGGCGAGCCGTTCGGTTGTGGCAAGCAAGCCTAGAGCGGGCAATTCGCCTCAAGATCGCCCTGTCGGCCTTTGGCGCTGCGGATAGGCTCGACCGTGCCGGCCATGGGCGGCCCTCATCTCAGCTGACAAAAGTCGGTGATTGGCCGCGCAGTATCCGCGCGATCGCTGAACGTGCCATAAGCGATGGAACTCGTAACCGTCCGTTTCTTGTTACTTTAGGGCAACGTCAGTCGGCGTAGGCCCCAGTTTGATTTTTACGCTCACGGACACGATGTCGGCAGCCTGGTCCGCCTCGCCCAAAAGGTGGATGGTGCCCAGTCCCTGAAACGCCGTGGTTCGATCGATCGACCCGCCCTCAAAAAAGACATGGCTATAGGCCAGGTTTAGGGTTGTCATCTCACTCCAATTGTACCCGGCACCGAGACTGAGCCAAACGCGATTCGAATCAGGGTCACGAGCGGTACGCTCAGTGGCATTCTGAATCGGCGATTCTTCGTAAGCGCCTCCAGCGCGAAGAACCGTCCGCTCATTTAATGCGAATTCCGCCCCGCCGGAGAAAAACCAGCCGTCGTGCCAATCGAGTGGAAGGACTTGTATTGCCTGTCCGACCACCGCGCCAAAAGCGGGATTGTTGCTCTCAGCCGTGAGGACGACCTTGTCGAGCCTACTCCAATTGGTCCATTCGACCGTACCGAGTAACGTCACGCGTTCGGTGACCCTTTGACGAAGACTCGCCGTTACGATCTCCGGCATCTCCAAATGAGTTGTGAATTTGGCGCTGCCCAGTCCGGGCGCTCCCGCGATAGCGATATCGCCTCTAAGGTTATGATCGAGCGAAGATCGAAAACCGAGGCCGATATCGGTACCAGGTAATGCGTTCCAAAGAAGTCCCAGCGTGTAACCGAAGGCAAATCCATTGCCGTCAATAGAGATGGTCGGGTTGGGTCCGCCAAACAGCAACTGGGGTAATTGCGGGCCAAAATTAGCGGGATCCGCGAGGGCTGAAACATTCGGGAACGCCGATTTCAGCGTTGCTTTCGCGTATTCCATTTGGCCGCCGGCGCCGACGACCAGATTCGGCGTAACCTTGTAGGACGCGACCGGATTAAAGTTGTAGGTCCGGAGCACTGACGTCCGCGCTTCGAACTTGCCGGCCCAGTTCCCATTATCCGGTTTGGTGACGAGGCCGAAGGCCCCGTTAAAGCCCATTCCAAGCGAAAGCCTGTCGGTTACCGGCGCACCCGAATAAATCGTCGGGATCAATGCCGGGTCGGCGATGCTGCCGCCGTTCGAGTCGAGGAAAGACAACGGCACGGCGGGGCCAAAACCAGCAGGAGGAGGAGCATTCAGCGGCGGCGCAGGGTTCCAGGTGGCCGTTCCAGAGATGCTCGTGTCGGGAATAATTAGGCTCGCGCCGAACTCTGCCTCTATTCCTGTTGCCAAAGAGACCGCGGCGGGGTTCCAGAAAATCGAGCTGATGTCCGGTCCGGCGGCAATACCTGCAAAGGCCGCGCCCAAACCAGTTGTCGATTGCTCTCGAATGGCAAATCCGCCGGCTTTGGCGGCATCGCTTGCAACCGACAGCCCGATCACAAGCGTTCCAAGCAGCAGCGCCCGGTGCGATAGGCGGTTTCGAGGCATGTTGTGCGCTCCCGTCCCTATCTCGATGCTCAAGGCTCTGTTGTTGTTCTTATTCGTTGTGCCCTAAGTCCCTACAATAGCACGAGATTAGCGTGGCGTTTCGCCCCGCCGCAAAAAGATTGCTCGTGTGACAATTTTGCCAGTACACGGATTTTTGTCGGAGAAAAGCCGAACTTAGAAGCCGGAGCGACCGTCGGGCCAAAGACCGTCAGGCTATATGGCGTGATTTGACGACCGGCCGCGACCGCGTGGTTTCCTGGGGCGCATAAGGGCGCAGCCAGTCCGACAGACGCCCTTGGCCATCGGTCAGTTCGATCGGCTTGAAATATTTTTGCCAATCTTCATGGGATATATCTTCTGGGTGCTCAAAATACTGCGCATCAAGCACATCCTCCCCTGCCAAATATGTTTCACGAGAGGAGGGATAGGCATGCGACCAGATGAACGTGTGAAAGTTGGCCGCCCCAATCAGGTACCATTGCACCAGGTCAAAGCTTCTTGAGTTCCAAATACGCTTCAATGTTCCGATTAATACGCGCCTTCGGTTTACCAGTGACGAAGGGCGGCGGGAGAATGCTTCGACAAAGCGGCATACGGCGGGGACTGAATCCGCCAGGCGCGAATAGGCAATGGTTTCACCATCAAGATCCCGAAGGCGAAGATTGGGGCGAAGCTCGCCATTTTGAAAATCGCTCCAAAATGTTCCGGTCCCCACAAGCGGCAAGATCAGGCTGAAAAAGGTAGGCATCGGAAACGGCGCTGCCTCCTCAAACATTTTTACTCCGGCCTTCATCTGTTCCACCGCGTGGAATCGCGGGTCAAAAAGATATCCGTACATGACGCAAATGCCCTGGGATTCCGCGAACAAGATATCGTCTATGACATTGCTCCGCCGAGACAGGTTTTGTGTCTTATTGACCTTGCGCAACCAGTCTTCATCCAACGATTCCACCCCGGTAAAAAGGCCGCGGCACTTTTTGCCCGCCAAGCACTGCACCAACTTGCGATCGCGCAGCACGTCCTGAGTCACCATTGCCCCCCAGGCGCGGACCTTTTTGTGGGCATGCAACATGTCCGCGATCTCAAGCATCCGCTTCCGATCGTTGGAAAAGTTGTTATCGACAAAGAAGATCATGGGATGCCAGCGCCGAAAGCTGAGCCGCGGGCTGGTGGCGATCGCATTGTCCACCGCAGCTTTTACGGTCGAGGGATCGTAACTGGTATGACGCGCGCCTTCGGCGGGTATGACGCAGAAGCTGCAGCGGAAATTGCAGCCTCGTGAGGCTTCGATCAAATGCAAAGGCGGGTTCACGCCGTTCTTTGTAAGCAGACTGTAGTCTACGTGATAGTCGGTAATGCGGCTTTGCGGCGAGCGGTAGATTCGCGCCAGCTTCCCGGCGACAAAGTCGGCGATCACATCGGTGACGCTATCCACCCCGCCGACGCAGACTGCATCAAAGAACTGCGCGGCAAACTCGGGGTAGAGGGTGCAAATGCTTCCGCCGGCAACGACCACCGCACCACCCCGTTTAAAATGATAGGACAGCTGCCGCATCCGATCGAAATCGACCTGCAGGCCGGTCAGGAAAACGATGTCGTAGGTTTCAGTGCTTCGCGTGTCGTACGGGCCGTGCCAATCTTCGTGATAGAGGCGAACGTCAAACTGTCGCTGATCGATCAGCGATGCGACGTGCAGGCCGCTGATCGGTTGCAAGTAATGTTTTGATCTGCGCTTTGTCCGCCCCGGACGCAAATGAGCGCAAACAACCAGCGCCTTTCGACGTTTACCTGCCGAGAGCTTGGAGCATTTCGGCTCGTTCGAGGCGTCGGCCGGCGAACCGAAGATATCGCTGGGTGTGAATTGTTTTTGCTTGAAGAGGGCTGAGATCGCCCCCGCCTGAAATGCCCCCAGAAGCCCCTTACCGCCGAGACCAAGGGCATCCGACCTTTCAGCCATAACTCCCCCCATCCTCTGGATAAGCTAGACTGAGAGTGCTGGCAATAAAAGTTGGGCAATGCACCAGCAAGTAATCATAGTACGGATTAAAACCTGACGGGACAAGCCGGGAATGACTGACGGCAGCGAAGTGTCCCAAAGCAGACATCGATCTCAGCCCTAAGCTTCTCCGCGATTTCAAATCTTTTTTGCTTTTCTTGAGTACCTGCTTAGGCTGTCGCTCTGGTTGAGACTGTGGTGTTTGCCACATCGCGGCGTCCGGGCCGCGCTTTAGACTCCCTCTCAAGCTCCAAGATGGGGGGTTTCGTCATGTCCTTTTACGATTTCCTGTTGCTCGTCGTGACTGCGGTGCTCATCGCCCTCTCCGCTTCCTTGCACTCTCCTATTGCTGAGAGCCTGTACGTCGCCGGGACATTCTGAGCCGTACTTTGCAGCACACCATGCGGCCTCACTTGGACGAACTTCCAGCCAGCATCGTATTCTCGGTACGCACGTGACGTTGAGGGAGTCGCCACGGCTCCCGTCGACCTTATCCGAATCGTCCCATGAAAAATTGCCCCCCAGGCCCATCTCCTGAGGGGCTTTTCCATGGTGGCCTCATGTCAATCTGTCCCAGATTGATGACAGGGTTATTGGGCAGCTCCCGCGGTGACGAATTTGTTCGCAGTAACCACGGCCAGCGTATCGGCGGACTTGCCGCATTGAAGGTCGAGCGACTTATTCTCGGCCGTGTCGATATGGACCTCCTGATAGGGGGCCAAGGTCACCCGAAACCGCGCCGCTGAGTTGCCGCTGACATCGGCGTGATCCCACACCACGACGTGCATGCCGCACTGTTCGCCATTCGCCTCGTAGAAGGCGATGAGGCGCTTGCTGCCGACCGTCGCAAGAATGGGTTCGTTGGCACCGACAGGGCCGAGGTTTTGCACGAGATCCTCAGCGCAGGCCGGCATACTCGCTGCGGCAAGGGCGAAGGCACCCGCCGCAAAGCCTAGACACCAGTTCCGAATAATCGGATGCATGGCAAGTCTCCTTCTCGGCTTAGGCCCAAGACCATTCTTGAGCCTGAGGAGAGTCTCGCAAAACACACCGATTTGGTCTGTGGCAGTTACCACATTGATCTAGTGGCAATTATCACATGGGCATAGGAGTGTTTGGGGGCCGTCCGATCTAATGCAGTTATTGGGCCGACTGCGATACAGCGTCGAATGCCAGGCGGGCGGCTTGCGCGGAAGACGCCGGATTCTGACCGGTGATCAAGTTACCATCCTGAACGGCGTGCGCGCTCCAATCTCCACCGGCCGAAAAAACCGCGCCGATCCCCTTGAGCTCGTCCTCGACCAGGAACGGAACCACATCGGTCAAACCGACCGCAGCTTCCTCGGAGTTCGTGAAACCGGTCACCTTTTTGCCGTTGACGAGCGGCTTGCCATCAGCACCCTTCACGTGACGCAGGACCCCTGGCGCGTGACAGACCAGAGCGACAGGCTTACCGGCCGCATAAGTCTCCTCGATCAGGGCAATCGAATTGCGGTCCTCGGCGAGATCCCACAGCGGGCCGTGGCCGCCGGGGTAGAACACGAGGTCGAAGTCGGCCTGTGAGATGTCGGACAGTTTCTTGGTATGAGCAAGGGCCGCCATTGCTTCATCGTCGGCTTCGAAACGGCGCGTGTCGTCAGTCTGAAAGTCAGGTTCGTTGCTTTTCGGATCGAGCGGCGGCTGCCCGCCACTCGGCGATGCGAGCGTAATCTCGGCGCCCGCGTCCTTGAACACGTAATAGGGTGCCGCAAGTTCCTCGAGCCAGAAACCCGTCTTGTTGCCAGTACTTCCGAGTTTGTCGTGAGAAGTCAGCACCATGACAACTTTCATTCTAAGTCTCCTTTGGCTGGGCGCCAGCGTCGTGGCGAAGACCCTTCGCACCCAGGATCCCTTCGAAGCCGCTTTTTAGTCGACGCGGCGCATGCTGGGTATTGGACGAAAGTCGGGACGATTCAAAAAAGCCCGGAAGTGATCCTCTTCGGGGAGGAGCTTGGGATAACCCGAGTGCGCGACACTTGCCCAACTGGCGCTCATGCGGGGCGGCTTATGGCCATTACACCCTGCCCGGTCATTGATTTTGGTGGCGCCCCGTAGGGGAGTCGAACCCCTGTTACCGGCGTGAGAGGCCGGCGTCCTAGGCCACTAGACGAACGGGGCGTTGTTCAGCCGAGGCCGAATGACAGCTATAGCTTGGGCCTTGGAACGCGATCAAGACTTATTCGGCTTTGAGCCTCACCCGGGCGACGACCTTGCCTGTTGCCAGGTCGATCACGACGATCTTTGGCCCTGACGCCGAATTGAGATGCAGCGCGAGCCGGTCGCCGTCAAGGGCGAGCCCCGTGACCGAGCCATCCTTGCCGATGGCGAGTTCAGCCTCGACGCCGTCCAGCACGCCGGCCGAGACCGCTTCGGCCGAGACTGCTTCGTCTTGCCCTCCCCTCGAAGCCTGATAGACAATGGCCGCGAGTACGAAAGCGAAGCCGCCGACCAGCAACAGTCCCATCACGATCACGGCGATCTTCAGCACCCGCACCTGTCGCGGGGTAAAGACCGTACCCGGTAAAGGCTCATTGCCGGAATCGTTCAAGACCGTCATCCTTGCGATCTCATGCCTCGGCCACCGGACGCCTCCACCCTCAAACGGCTTAGCGCTCGCGCCGATGCGAGCCATGAGGGAATGCGTCTCGACCGTTTCTTAAGCGAGCAGCTCCCACAAGTGAGCCGCACCCGCGTGCAGACCCTGATCAAACAGGGCCGCGTCTCGTTGGGCGGGGCGACCATAGTGGACGCGAAATACCGGGTCAAACCGGGCGAGCACTTCGCGCTCGATCTGCCGCCGGCAATTCCGGCCGAGCCCCGCGCCGAAACGATTGCCCTTGACGTGGTGTACGAGGACGACGCGCTGATCGTTATCGACAAGCCCGCCGGCCTCGTGGTCCATCCCGGCGCCGGCCATGCCACAGGCACGCTGGTCAATGCGCTGATCGCCCATTGCGGCGAGAGCCTGTCAGGGATCGGCGGGGTCGCACGGCCCGGCATCGTTCATCGCCTCGATAAGGACACCAGCGGGCTCATGGTCGTGGCCAAGACCGATGAGGCGCATCGCGCTCTCGCCGAACAGTTCGCCGACCATGGACGATCGGGCGAGCTCGAGCGCGGCTATCTTGCCCTCGTTTGGGGCGTGCCTTCGCGCCCGTCCGGCACCGTCAAGGCCGCGATCGGGCGCCACCCGACCAGCCGGACCAAGATGACGGTGCTGCCGTCCAAGGGACGCGAGGCCGTGACACATTGGCGCGTGATCGAGACCTTCGGCTCAAAGAAAGAGCCGGTCGCCTCTTTGATCGAGTGCAGGCTCCAAACCGGGCGCACCCATCAGGTGCGCGTGCATCTCGCCCATATCGGCCATCCCTTGATCGGCGATCCGCTTTACGGGCCCGGGTTCAAATCGAAGCTGCGCAAGCTTCCCGAACCGGCGCGCGGGCTGCTTGCCGCTCTTCCCCGCCAGGCGCTGCATGCCTCCCGGCTTGCCTTCGTTCACCCGCTGAACGGCACATTACTCAAATTTAATAGCCCTCTGCCCGGCGATATTTCTACAATCGTAAAGGCTTTCAACGAACTGTGAGGGGGCCCCTACTTTCATCGGCTGGGCAAAGGTTCTATAGAGAAAGATCGCCGGGGGGCAATTGCAGTAAGGATTTGCGGCAGTCAAAGGCCGCTGGAGACGGGCTCTCATGGCCGCGAGGAGTTTGCCGAGTGTTGGCGCGCAGGGCGGACTGACGCGCTATCTCGAAGAAATCAGACAGTTCCCGATGCTCGAGCCGCAGCAGGAATACATGCTCGCCAAGAGCTGGCGCGAGCATGAAGACCGCGACGCGGCGCATCAGCTCGTCACCTCGCATCTGAGGCTCGTGGCGCGCATCGCCATGGGCTATCGCGGCTACGGTCTCCCCATCGGCGAGGTGATCTCGGAAGGCAATGTCGGGCTGATGCAGGCGGTCAAACGCTTCGATCCCGACAAAGGCTTTCGGCTCGCGACCTACGCGATGTGGTGGATCAGGGCCGCCATCCAGGAATACATTTTGCGTTCCTGGAGCCTGGTGAAGATGGGCACGACGGCGGCGCAGAAGAAGCTGTTCTTCAATCTGCGCAAGATCAAGGGCCAACTCAAGGCGCTCGACGAAGGCGATCTCAGGCCGGACCAGGTGAAGCTCATCGCCAACCAGCTTGGCGTCACCGAAGACGACGTCGTGTCTATGAACCGGCGGCTTGCCGGCGACAGCTCGCTCAACGCGCCGATCAGGAACGACGCCGAAAGCAGCGAGTGGCAGGATTGGCTGGTTGACGAGACCATGGACCAGGAGACCGCGCTCGCCGAGTCCGAGGAGCGCGACCACCGCCGCGGGATGTTGAACAACGCACTCAAAGGACTGAACGCGCGGGAGCGCCGCGTGTTCGAGGCACGCAGGCTGGCCGAGGATCCGCTCACGCTCGAGGAACTGTCCACCGAGTTCGGGGTCAGCCGCGAGCGCATCCGGCAGATCGAGGTGCGCGCCTTCGAGAAGGTGCAGAAAGCGGTGCAGAAGGCCGCCGCGGATTCCCACCGCGAGCCTGCTCCAGCCGAGTAAATCGACTTTTCCCTCGCCGGAGGACTTTGGCGCGCGTATACGCATGCCAATAGGGGGGACTCACCTGGCATGAAGCAGCTCGCCGTCAACGGCGTCGAAATCGCTTATCTCGACGAGGGCAAAGGCCCGGCCGTCGTCATCGGCCATTGCTCGAGCGCCTCGCACAAGGAATGGCTGCCGCTGATCGAAATCCTGAAATCGGATTGGCGTGTGCTCGCCCCCGATTTCATTGGCTATGGGCAATCGCAGCCTTGGCCTGCCACCGAGCCCTTCTCAAGCGGTGCGGATCTCAAGGTCCTGCTCGCCGTCGCCAAGAAAGCCAAGGGCCCTCTGCATCTGGTCGGCCATTCTTACGGTGCGGCTCTCGCGCTCGAAGCCGCACGGACCCTTGGCTCGCGCGTGAAAAGCCTGACGCTGGTCGAACCCGTCTCCTTTCATCTCTTGCGGCTCGAGGGACGGCCCGAATGGGCGGAGGTGGAAAAGCTCGCGCGTTCGGTGCTGGGCGCCGTGGCCAAGGGCGAAGACCGCGAAGCTGCCAAGGCCTTCATGACGTATTGGTTCGGACGCCTGCGCTGGTGGCTGTCGCCCGAGCGCTTCAAGACGGCCATCGCCGCCACGATCCCCAAAGTCGCGCTCGAATTCTCCATCGCCATCGACGGTCAAACGACCCTGCAGGATTACGCAGAGATTACCGCGCCAACCCTGCTCATTGCCGGCAGCAAAACCCGGGCGCCGACCCGGGCCATTACCGATCTCCTGGCAGCGACACTCCCTAACGCCAAGCTCGAAATTCTCCGAGGCGCGGGACATATGAGTCCCTTCACCCATCCAGCCGAAATCAACCGTCTGATTATCGGTCATCTTGAGTCTGAGCGGTGACGCGCTCGCCGGCGCGCCCGGCATTGTCGTCTTCGTCGGGAAGCTCGTCGATATCGCGGGCAAACAGCTCTTCGAGTTCCTTCGCCTGCGACAGCGCATTGGCGCGGATCTTTTCCCGATCGGTGTAGTACTGATATTCCTCATAGAGGCGCCGCTCGTCTTGCCGCTGGAAGGTCTCGGTCAGGCGCTTCACCTCTACCTCGCGTAAACCCAGGCCGCGCAGCAAGGTCTTGGTCAGCTCGAGAGCGGCCAAGAACGTCTCGCGCTCGATCACCGTTACGCCGAGATCCATCAGCTTGTGCACATGGGTCCGGTCCCGGGCGCGGGCATAAATCTTGAGATCGGGATAGTGCATGCGCACCATCTCGGCGACCCTGAGGGAATGCTCGACATTGTCGATGGCAAGCACGAAGGCGCGCGCTTTGTGGGCACCGGCGGCGCGAAGGATGTCGAGCCGCGCCGCATCGCCATAGTAGATTTGCGCGCCAAAGCGCCTGACGAAATCGACTTGCGCGACATTCGAATCGAGCGCGGTAAACGGGATGCGGCGGGCGCGCAGGATGCGCGCCACGATCTGGCCGAAGCGCCCGAAGCCGGCAATGATGACGTGCTCGTCTCCGCTTGGCGGTGTCTCGTAGTCGGGCGGCGCGGGTTCCAGCATACGCTTGATCACATCGTCGGCGAGGAGAAGAAGCGGTGTTGCCGCCATCGACAAGGTCACGGCGACCGTCAAAAGATTGGCCATAGAGCGGTCGATGACGCCTTCGACCGCGCCCGCGCCGAACAGCACGAAGGCGAACTCGCCGCCTTGACTGAGCACGAGGCCGAGCCGCCGCGCGGCCGGGCTGTCCAGCCCCCACCAACGGCCAAGCGCATAAAGCACGAGGGCCTTGATCGCGACGAGCCCCGAGACGATCGCCAAGAGTTTGGCCGGCTCGCCCGTCAAAACGCCAAGGTCGATCGACATGCCAACAGCAATGAAGAAGACGGCAAGCAGCAGCCCTTCGAACGGCGCGATGTCGGCCTCAATCTGATGGCGGTACTCCGAATCGGCCAGCAGCGCGCCAGCGATGAAGGCACCAAGCGCAGCCGAGAGTCCTACCGCTTCCATGATCAGCGTCACGCCGACCACGGTCAGAAGCGCGCTCGCGGTCATCGCTTCGCGCACGCCTGTGGCGGCGACAATGCGGTAGAGCTGTCTCAGAAGAAACCGGCCGGCGATGATGACGCCGAGGATGGTGGCGATCGCAATGAGGGCGCTGCGGAGATCCATGCTGTGCTCGTGGGCGCCGACGGCAAAGAGCGGCACGAGCGCAATCAGTGGAATCGCGGCGAGGTCCTGAAACAGCAGCACCGAAAAGCCAAGGCGCCCATGCCTCGCCGTGAGCTCGCCCCTCTCTTCAAGCACCTGGAGCGCGAAGGCGGTCGAGGACAGCGACAGCGCAAGTCCGATGAACAAGGCTTGCGTGTTGACCAGTCCGAGTGCAACGCCGATTGCGGTGAGCACCGCCGCGGTCGCCGTCAGCTGGGCGGCGCCGAGGCCCATGATCGACGAGCGCATGGACCAGAGCCTGATGGGGCGAAGCTCGAGCCCGATCACGAACAGCAGCATCACCACGCCGAGCTCACCGAGATAAAGGAGCGATTCCACGTCATCCAGGCCATAGAGAGGCCCGAGCACCGAAGGCCCGATGATGACGCCGGCGGCGAGATAGCCGAGCACCGAGCCCACGCGCAGCAAGCGGCCAAGCGGGGCGGCAATCGCGGCTGCGGCAAGAAACACCGCCACATGAATCAGTTCGGCCGGGACCATGGTCGTCCTTTCGCCTATTCGCTTCTGGGTAGCACGCAAGGACCAAACCCACTAGCTGGGAGCCCGCGGCACTCAGTCCTGACCTGCGTTCCCCCCTCACCTATGCTAGGGAGTGGCCGCGATGAGGCCGCAAGACACGTCACCCAAACCGAGCTTTGCCGAAGCGCTGGCGCTGTGGGCCAAGATCGGTGTCCTCTCCTTCGGCGGTCCGGCCGGCCAGATCGCGCTGATGCATCGCTTGCTCGTCGACGAGCGGCGCTGGATGACAGAACAGCGCTTCTTGCATGCTCTGAACTTTTGCATGCTTCTGCCGGGTCCTGAGGCGATGCAGCTTGCCACTTATGCCGGCTGGCGGCTTCACGGCACGCTTGGCGGTCTTGCCGCCGGCCTTCTGTTCGTTCTGCCGGGCGCGTTCGTGGTGCTCGCGCTCAGCATCGCCTATGCCCATTTCGGCCAAGTGCCGCTGGTCGAAGCGGCGTTCCTCGGCGTCAAGGCCGCGGTCCTCGTGATCGTGGTCGAGGCGCTTGTCAAGGTTGCAAGACGCGCCTTACGCGGTCCTTACGACCTCGCCATCGCCGGAGCAGCCTTCATTGCCATTTTCTTTTTTGCCGCGCCCTTCCCGCTCATCATCGCGGCCGCCGCTGCAATCGGCGTTCTGCTGGCACTGTCCTCGCCTCCTCTTGCGCCTGCGTCCTCGATAAACCTTGAACCGGTTCCTCTGTCGCGAACGCTGAAAACCGCCGGCCTTTGGCTTGCGATCTGGATCTTGCCTTTGCTTGTTCTGGCCGCCTATTTCGGCCGCGATCATGTCACCACCGACATCGCGCTGTTCTTCTCGAAGCTCGCGGTTGTGACCTTCGGCGGTGCTTACTCGGTCCTCGCCTACATGGCGCAACAAGCGGTGGAGAACCATGGCTGGCTGAGCGCCGGCGAAATGCTTGACGGGCTCGGTCTCGCCGAGACCACGCCCGGCCCGCTCATTCTCGTGACGGAGTTCGTGGGATTCCTCGGAGGCTTCCGCCATGGCGGCGAGCCGAAGCTCGCCCTCGGTCTGCTCGGTGCAGCCGTTACGCTGTGGGCAACCTTCGCGCCCTGCTTCCTTTGGATCTTCACCGGCGCGCCCTATGTCGAACGCTTAAGCGCAAACCCACGCCTTGCCGGGGCTTTGGCCGGCGTCACGGCGGCGGTGGTCGGCGTCATTCTCAACTTGAGCCTGTGGTTCGCGCTTCACGTCATCTTTGGCACCGTGACTGCCGTACGGCATGGCCCGGTGCTGCTATGGACGCCTGATTTGGCGAGCCTCAACGTCGAGACCTTGCTGCTGGCGCTCCTCGCCTCGATCCTTCTGTTCGGATTTCGCCTCGGCATCCTGAGCACGCTCGCGATCGCCGCGGCCGCGGCACTAGCTTGGGCGCAGCTGGCCGTCTGACGCAGTCTCGATGAAAGAATCGAGATCCTAGTCGCGCGGGACCCAGAGATTGACGAAGGGCGCCCTCACCCAAGTGCCCCGCCGCCCGCTATAGACCCGGGCAAAGGGTGCGGCGACCCATGTGTCACGGCGCGTATCCACTTCGGCGAAAGGCGCACGCACATAGGCGCCGTTGCGGCGGCGCCACCGGCGCTTGTAGTAGTCCGCCTTCTGCACCATTGCGGTACCCGCCTCAGGAACGGCGATGACGCCGGGAGCAGCCGAACCAGGCGCGGGCGCACCGATCATAAAGACAAAGCCTGTGGCCACGAGAGCGAGAGTTGTACTTCGAATGTTCATCATGTCTCCTTAACCAGTCCCCGCGCGAGCAATCTCATTGTCGTCTTTGCGAATGTGTTGCCAGTAACGTAAGCGCGAATTCGAGCCAGTCAACACTTGACACGGCGATAAAAATCTTGCGCCGCATCGCGGCCGACTTCGATATTGCTCAGTTCTTCTTCACGATGCAGGCGCCGCCCTCGGCGCGCAAACGCGTACACAGCGTGCTCGCGTCTTTGCGGCTGTCGGCGCCGATCTGCACTACATACATGGCACGGCGTCCGCGGCTCAAGTTCCGCACCGGCAGGACGAAGGGCTCGCGATCGCCGAGCAGCGCCGCGTGCGCCTGCTTAAGCCGGCCGAACCTGCCGAGTGCGCTGGCCTTCGAAAAAGAGGTCGATACGTAAACACCCCACGGGCGCCAAGCGCCGCTCGCCGTGAGCGGTTCGGTCTCATACACCGCGCGCACCACGAGTGGCGCAAGCGCGCGGCAGGACTCCTGAACCTCTACCCCCGCCGTTTGGAGCTGTTCGGGCAATGCAGTGTCTTCGAGCTTCCATTCCGAGGCCGCGCGTCCGGTGATGAACCGCACATAGTTCAGCGTCTCCCATGGCAGTTGGCTCGTTCCCGAGAGCCACGACCGCACGCGCTCGGCCCCGGCATTATAGGCCGCGGCCGCGAGGCCAAAATTGCCGAACTCGCGGCGAAGATCGGCCAACAGGCTCGCCGAATGGACGATCGCCGATCTGGGCTCGAACGGATCGTCGAGCCCGCGCTCTTCGGCCGTGCCCGGCATGAATTGCGCGATCCCTTGCGCACCTTTAGGGCTCACGGCGCGCGGATTGAAACGGCTCTCCTTCCAGATCAAGCGCACGAACGGCATCGGCGGTAGCCCCCGCGCCTCGGCCT
>CAZFYL010000027.1:0-24781 GCA_964523345.1 uncultured Methyloceanibacter sp. | reverse complement strand
TCGGCTTCAAGGGCGAAGCCAAGCTCAAATATCTCGACGGCGAGGTGCAGGTGGTGACGCCCGGAGATTTCGTACGCTGCGCGGTCACGGGGCGCGTCATACCCATCGATGAGCTGCGCTATTGGAGCGTCGAGTTGCAAGAGGCCTATGCCGACGCCGCCTCGTCGCTCAAGCGCTACCGCGAAACGCAAACGCAATCGGCCGAAGCTGCCGAATAGTCCGTCATCAGTTTTAGGCGCCGCTGCCGGTTCGTGATTTCATCGCGTCCGAAAGAAGCTCTTTCACCGCCGCCGCGTCGTCGAACTTGACCGCAATGGCAAACGGGCGCGAGCGATGCTTAAGCTCCGCCGCATCGCTGCCGTCGTCATCGGGCAGTCTCACCCAATCCTTCTCGGTCGTGACCAGCATGGCGTTGTAGTCGTTCGCTTCTTTCAGCAGGCTGCGCGCTTGCCGCTCGCTGTACCGGTAATGGTCGCGATAGGCGCGCGCGTCGATTAGACGGGCGCCGTTGTTCCTGAGCGTGTCGAAGAATTTCGACGGTAGCCCGATGCCAGCGAAACCGATCACCGGCAGCACGCTGAGCCAGCGCCGGTCCTGGCGCGGCTCCATGCGGGCCTTGAGCACAGGCTTGCCTTGGCTCGCGAACGCCTCGATCAGGGGCTTTGCCTTGCCGCCATCGCCGATCGCGATGAGCGCGTCGGCGCGCGCCATCTGCGGCTCAAGCGGAGCCCTGAGCGGACCTGCCGGTATGACCAGTCCGTTGCCTACTCCGGCCCCGGCATCGGTCACGATCAGAGAGAGGTCCTTGGCAAGGACGGGGTTCTGGAACCCATCATCCATGACGATTACGTCGGCATCGATCGCCTCGATGGCTTTGGCGCCTGCGGCGCGATCAGCCGCAACAATGGTGGGGGCAGCTTCGGCGAGCAGCAGCGGCTCGTCTCCCACCTCTTCTGCGCTCATGCCCTTGGCGACCAGCACCGGCCCCTTGTTCGTCCCGCCATAGCCGCAGGTCAGAAAGGCGGGCTTGGCACCGAGCTGCTTGAGCAGGGCGGCGATGGCGATCGCCGTCGGCGTCTTGCCGGCACCGCCGGCGGTGAAATTGCCGATACAGATAACGGGAAGCTTCGAGCGGTAG
Source organism: uncultured Methyloceanibacter sp. (assembly GCA_964523345.1). Taxonomy (GTDB): domain Bacteria; phylum Pseudomonadota; class Alphaproteobacteria; order Rhizobiales; family Methyloligellaceae; genus Methyloceanibacter. The sequence continues at coordinate 23,643 of CAZFYL010000027.1, read as the reverse complement.
GTCTCGACCCGCGCCGCGCGAGCTTCGGCCATGCGGCCATAGAGACTGCCCAGCGGGGAGAGCGCCCAAGCCAGCACCCCTTTCTTGCGATACCACCAGAACGGCGTTTCAAGAGGCATGTTGCAGCGTGGTCTTTGGCGGGAGATAGGGTTCCAACTCGGCCAGCGTGCGCGGCAGCGCGCCGCCCATGGCGGAAATCGTGTCGAGCGCACGCTCGGTCATGGCTTGGCGGGCATCTTCGTCCTCGAGCAGATGGAGCGCGGCTTCGGCGAGGCTCGATGCGCTCGTCACCTGTTTGCAGCCACCTGCGTCCAGCAGCCGGTGATAGGAATCGCGGAAGTTCTGCCAGTTCGGACCTGTGAGCACGGCGGCGCCGAGCTTGATCGGCTCGACCGGGTTTTGACCGCCGCGATTGACCAGCGAACCGCCGACAAAGGCGACGGGCGCGAGCGCATAGAACAGCCCGAGCTCGCCGATCGTGTCGGCAATATAGATGTCGCTGTCGGCCTCCGGGAGCCGACCTTCAGAGCGCAACGTGACCTTCAGGCCGGAAGCACGCAGCTGTTCGGCGATAAGCGGCCCGCGCTCGGGATGCCGGGGCGCGACAATGGTCAGAAGGTTCGGGTGGGCAGGCTTCATTTCGAGATGCGCCGCCATGACCATCGCGTCTTCGCCCTGATGCGTGCTGGCGGCAAGCCAGACGGCCCGTCCGGCAAGCGCGGCATCGAGCGTGAGACGGCCGGGCAAATCGGCCGGGGGCGGCGGCGCGTCGGCCTTGAGATTGCCGACATCGAGCGTACGCGGCACGCCGAGTTCGGCGAAGCGTTCGGCCAGGTTGCCATTCTGTGCCAGCACCAGATCGAAGGCCGAGAACAGCGGACGGCTCAATCCCGGACGCCGCCGCCAGCGCTCGAAGCTGGACATCGATATGCGGCCGTTGATGAGCACTAAGGGGATATTCAACGCCTTGGTTTCGAGCACGAGATTTGGCCAGATTTCCGATTCGACCAGTACGGCGAGATCGGGACGCCAATGCTGCAAAAATCGCTGCATGAAGATCTGATTGTCGAGCGGCACGTATTGGTGCAGGGCGCCTTTCGGCATTCGCGTCCGTGCAAGCCTGGCCGAAGTCACTGTCGCGGTGGTGAGAAGGATGCGAATTTCCGGCCACTCGGCGGCGATGGCCCCGATCACCGGCAGCGCGGCATTGGCTTCGCCCACGCTTGCGGCATGGAACCAGACCAGGAAGCCCGGAGGCCGGGCTGCGCTTGCCAGGCCGTAGCGCTCGGGGCGCCGGTTGCGCTCCTCTTTGCCGCGGCGCGTGCGCCAAGCAAGGATCACCGGGGCAAACGGCGCCGCCAGGTGCGTCAAGGCGCGGTAGAGCTTAAGCGACAGGCCGGGCTTGTCTTGGTCTTGCGTGGTCAAGGGATCATCCGCTCCGGCTAAAGCATAAGGGCGCGCGGCCGTTTCGGCGAGGCTACTTGCTGACCACGGCGACGGCTTGTTCTTCCTGTTCTTCGTCTCCGTCGTCCTGCTGGAGCGCCGTCTGCCCTCCGCCAATACCGAATTGCGTCCGATGCAATCGCGTATAGAGGCCGCCTTTGGCAACCAGCTCCTCGTGGCGGCCGGTCTCGATAATACGGCCCTGGTCGAGGACGCAAATGACATCGGCCCGCTTCACCGTCGAGAGACGGTGAGCGATCATCAGCACGGTGCGCCCGCGCATCAGCTCTTCAAGCGCTGCCTGCACCTTGGCTTCGGCCTCCGAGTCGAGCGAGCTGGTTGGCTCGTCGAGCAGAAGTATCGGCGCGTCCTTGTAGAGCGCGCGGGCGATGGCAATGCGCTGGCGCTCGCCTCCCGAAAGCAGGCCGCCGGCTTCGCCGACGCGGGTGTCATAGCCTTTGGGCAGAGCCATGATGAAGTCATGCGCCGCGGCGGCCTTGGCGGCACGGAGCACCTCGCTCTCATCGAGCGGTTTCGCCCCATAAGCGATATTGGCGCGGATGGTATCGTCGAACAGCACAGGATCCTGGGTCACCAACGCGATCGCCTCGCGCAAGCTGTCGAGGGTGACAAGGCTGATATCCTGGCCGTCGATAAGAACCTTGCCGCTATCGGGGTCGAAGAAGCGCAAGGCAAGATTGACCAGCGTGCTTTTGCCCGAGCCCGAGGGCCCGACCAGAGCCACCGTATGTCCGGGTGGCACGCTGAGGCATACGCCATTCAACACGCTCACTTCAGGATCATAGGAGAAGGACACATCGCGGAACTCGATCTCGCCGCGTTTGAGTTTCAGCGGCTCGGCGTCCGGCGCCTCGCGCAACTTGATCTCGCGATCGATGATGCCGAACACGCGGCTTGCGGCAGCGACGCCTTCCTGGAGCTGGGTCTGGAGCGTGGCAGCGCTTTTGAGCGGGGCGTAGATCAGAAGCGCCGCTGTGGTAAATCCCATAAAGGCGCCGAGGGTCAGGTCGCCCCGCACACCCTGGGTGCCGGCGAGGTAGATGGCCCCGGCGAAGCCCAACCCGGTCAGGAGTTCGATGGAGGGGCTCGACAGTGACCGGGCGCGCATGCCCCGCATGGTGAACTCAAGCGCACGATTGATGGCTGAGGCCGCGCGTGCCTGTTCTTTTCCTTCCTGGCGATAGGCGCGCACGACCCGCATGCCGCGCAAGGTCTGGGTGATGAGCGCCGACAAATCGCCGGTCTCCTGCAGCGACTTGCTGGTTGACTTCCGCATTTTGCGCCGCTGCCGCGACAACACGTACCAGGCAATGGGCATAAAGAGGAGAACCAAGGCCGCGAAGGGCGCATTCATATAGAACAGCGCGCCGACGAGGATGATGACCTTTAGATAGTTCTCGCCAAGGGTAACGAGAGAACGGGTCGCCGTCTGACGGATTAGCGTCGCATCGTTGAGGAAGCCCGAGAGCAACCGCCCCGAATGCACGGTTTGGATCCAGTTCAGGTCGGCGCGCGCCAGCCTGGCAAACATCTGCAGGCGCAGGTCCGAGATGAAACGAAGACCGAGATAGCCGATCGTGACATTGGCGACATACTCGGCAACGGTCTTGACGACGGTCACGATCACGATTGCCGCGGTGATCCAGTAGACCATCTGTTCGTTCTTGGCGACGAACACGTCGTCGGCAGTTTTCTGAATGATAAACGGGATCGCGCCTGTCGTGGCGGCGGTAAGAAGCATCCCCAACATAGCAATCAGGAGAAGCGAGATCCGCGGCCGTAAATGCTCGCGCCAGATGCGCAGTGCGACTTCCGCCGTCGAATAGTGCGCCTGAAGCGCATCAGCGCTTCGCGTGATCGTACTCGTGTCCCTGAACACCCGGTCTTTCACGCGATTCCCCATTCCCGGCGCCACCGCCTTCCGCCTTCTAGCACGCGGTTGGGCGCCCCTATAAGGCGAAAAAAATCTGCTTCAAATGCTAGCCAGCGTCACCACCCGGGTCATGTTCCGGGTCCAGCAGCCGGTGCAGGTGCACGATAAAATAGCGCATATGCGCATCGTCCACGGTGCGGTGAGCCGCCTCTTTCCACGCATCGTAAGCTTGGGCGTAGTTGGGATAGATGCCGACCAGATCGAGGCCCTTCAGGTTCCTGAACTCCACCTTGTCGAGCGACGTGAGCTCGCCCCCGAACACAAGGTGCAGCAATTGACGGCCCTTGCTCTTGGCGTCCTTCTTTGCCATGTCGCTCTTTCCCCTCTCAGCCACGCCGGTTACCGAAAACCGTATTACAGATCGATACGGTCGGTACGCTCAATCAAGAGCGGGTGGAGCTCTTTGCCGCTCGCGACCAGGCTCGGCAGGCGCGGGGAGGGTCGATTGTAGCGATGCACCCGGCCGTGATGATCGGTGACAACGCCGCCTGCCTCCTCGACGATGATCGAGGCCGCAGCCAAATCCCACTCACTCTTGTTCGACAGCGAGATCGTGGCGTCGGCACGTCCACAGGCGATCAGAGCAAGCCGGTAGGCGACCGAATTCACCCATTTGGTCTTTACCTCGGGCCACGGCTCCTTCCAGATCTTCTTCTTGAAGAGGCCGCCGCTGGCGATGAGGAGCGCGCCATCGAGCGTACGCTTCTCGCTTGCCGCGATGGGCTCGTCGTTGAGGAAGGCCCCTTTGCCGCGCATGGCGTGAAAGAATTCGCCGGTGGCCGGATTGAACACGACGCCCAGCACCGGCCGGCCATCCTCGACCAGTCCGGCGGAAACCGTCCATTCCGGCACGTGACGCAGGAAAGCGTTGGTGCCGTCGATGGGATCGACCATCCACACCCGGCTGCACGTTAGCCGCTCAGGATTGTCCTCGGACTCCTCCGACAGCCAGCCATAGTCCGGGCGCGGCGCGCACAGAGCAAGCTTAAGCGCGACGTCGAGCGCCAGGTCGGCCTCGCTTACCTCGGTCCCGTCGCTCTTCGTTTCGACGGAGACCGGTTTGCGGAAATAGGTCAGCCCAAGTTCGCCCGCTTCGCGCGCGGCCTTCTTAAGAAGTGCGTAATCTTCTTCGAGCGATGGGGCGGGAGGGCGGTGTTTGGCTTGCTCGACGGCGGTCATTGCAGGATGAGGGAAGATTCTCGAAACTTTTCGGAAGAGTTCTCTAAACCATGTGAACAGCTAAACCGCGCATACCAGGCGTTAACAACGTCCGTTAAGCGCTTTGGAAAGCTTCCGTGGCACCTTGGCGCCAATCAAGGCCGCCTCAAGGCAGCCAGCCAATCAGGGAAGCTAACAGCAAGGCGTCAACTCGGGCCCCTGGGCGATCAGCCCCGGGGCCCGTCGCTTTTTCCCCCGTTCATATCCCTCGCGCAACTCACAAAATTGCCGCAAGAAACATGTCGACGAGGATGGCGCCCAGCACCAGCGTGCCGAAATCGCGATTTGAGCGAAAGCGGATAAGACAATTTTCTGGATCGTCGATGTCCAGCGTTACAACCTGCCAGGCAAGCTGTCCCCCTGCCGCCACCATGCCTAAGAGGAAGGCCGTTCCGGCATGGGCCATGACCCCGGCCAGGGTTATCGCGAGCCAGGCCAGCGCGTAGAGGGCGGCGAGCCAGGGGCGGGTCGCCCGGCCGAAACGAAGCGCGGTCGATTTCAGCCCGAGAATGCCGTCATCATCGCGGTCTTGATGGGCGTAGATGGTGTCGTAACCGATGGTCCAAGCCACGGCCCCCACATAGAGCACGAAGGCTATCCAATCGAGGCGCGCCAACACGGACGCCCAGCCGACCAGTGCGCCCCAACTAAAAGCGAGCCCGAGCACAGCTTGCGGCCAATAGCTGAACCTCTTGACGAAGGGATAGAGCGCTACAATCGGTAGGACGCCGAGTCCGAGCCAAATGGTGAAGCTGTTGAAGCTCAACAGCACGGCAAACCCGATCAGGCTGAGCGCGATCATGAAGAACATGGCGCCCCGCGCGCTCACCTGTCCGCTCGGCAGCGGCCTTCCGCGCGTCCGCGCCACCCGTGCATCGATATCGCGGTCGATTAGGTCGTTATAGGTGCAACCCGCCGCACGCATCACGATCGCGCCAATCGCGAACAGGACCAGAAGCCAAGGATCGGGATAGGGTTCGCCGAGACTGCGCCCCGCCAGCGACACCGACCAAAAACAGGGAAAGGCAAGCAGGAAGAATCCGATCGGACGGTCGGCGCGGGCGAGCCTCAGATAGGGGACAAGCGCCGCCGGGGCGAAACGGTCCACCCAATTGCTGGCGCCAGCGTCGGCGATCGCGCGGTCTTTACCTTCGGGCTTAGGCGTAGTCATGTGCTTGACGCTTCTCTTCCCTCGTCCTTCACTTGCAGGGCCACATGTCTGCAAAGCTCCAGCGCCTGTTTGTCACGTCCAAGCTAGAGCCGGGCGCGGAGGTCGCACTGAGCAGGGACCAGGCGCATTATCTCGGAAATGTGCTCAGACTGAAACTGGGCGACAAATTCCTTCTGTTCAACGGCAAAGATGGGGAGTGGTTGGCCGAGCTTGACGCGTTTAGCAAGAAAGAAGCGCGAGCCCGCCTCAACCACCAAACCCGCCCGCAAGACGAGGGGCCCGATCTGCACTATCTGTTCGCGCCGCTCAAGCGCGCGCGCCTCGATTACATGGTGCAAAAAGCAACCGAACTCGGAGCCAGCGCGCTACGCCCGGTGATCACGCATCACACCGTCGCCGAACGGGTCAAGCGTGCGCGTCTGCTTGCCAATGCCATAGAGGCCGCGGAGCAATGCGGCATTTTGCGTGTACCGGCGATCATGGAGCCAGAGAAACTTGCCAAGCTGCTCGGCAGCTGGGACGCGAGCCGGCCCCTCATTTTCGCCGACGAATCGGCGCCTCACGCTTCGCCGGTCGAGGCGCTCGGAAGCTGCCGCCCCGGACCCCTTGCTGTCTTGATTGGGCCTGAGGGCGGGTTTGCGCCTGACGAACGGGCGGCCCTGCTTGAGAAACCGTTCGTGCTTCCTATTTCCCTTGGTCCGCGGGTCATGCGGGCCGATACTGCGGCGGTCGCCGCTCTCGCCCTTGTGAACGCGGTGCTCGGCGATTGGCAGTAAGGATCGCTTGTCAGGCGGCTTGCGACAGCGCCATAAAGGCCTCGCTTCCCTTGCGTTCGGCGCCCGCGGCCCGCCTTAACCCTTAACGGAGCTCCCCACATGTCGACGAAGGTGAGTGGGCCTCAAGGCCCCATCGTCTCCTCACGGGACGAGCTCGTCGCCTATCTCGAGCGGGGCTCGAAGCCAGAGCAGGATTGGCGTATCGGCACCGAGCACGAGAAATTCGGTTTCTACAAAAGCGAGCATGACCCGGTCCCTTATGAGGGCGAACGTGGCATCCGGGCGCTGCTTGAAGCGTTCAAGGACCGCTTCGCCTGCATCGGCTGGGAAGCGGTCACCGAAAACCACAACATCATCGCGCTAAACTGCAAGGACTGCCCGAAAGGCGGCACTATCAGCCTCGAACCCGGCGGCCAGCTCGAGCTTTCCGGCGCACCGCTTAAGACCTTGCACGACACTCACGCGGAGCTTCGCCAGCATCTCGACGAGGTCGGCGAGATTTGCCGGGAGTTCGGTATCGGCCTTCTCGGCATCGGCTTCTCTCCGAAATGGACGCTTCGCCAGACCCCGATGATGCCGAAGGAGCGCTACGGCATCATGAAGCGCTATATGCCGGAGCGCGGGCGCTGCGGGCTCGACATGATGTTCCGCACCGCCACCATCCAGGTGAACTTGGATTTCAGCGATGAGCGCGACATGGTCGCAAAGCTGCGCGTCGGCCTTGCGCTGCAACCAGTTGCCACCGCGCTGTTCGCCAATTCGCCCTTCACCGATGGCAAACCCAATGGCTTCCAATCCTATCGCGCCGAGGTCTGGCGCGACACCGACCCCGACCGCACCGGACAATTGCCGTTTGCCTTCGAGCCCGGCATGGGGTTCGAGCGTTATGTCGATTACGCGCTCGATGTGCCGATGTATTTCGTCTATCGCCATGGGCGTTATATCGACGCCGCGGGCGCGTCGTTCCGGGATTTCCTCGACGGCAAGCTTGCCGCCGTGCCGGGAGAGAGGCCGACGCTCGACGATTGGGCCGATCATCTCACCACGCTCTTTCCGGATGTGCGGCTCAAGCATTTCCTCGAGATGCGTGGCGCCGATGCCGGCACGTTCGCTCAGATCTGGGCCTTGCCGGCGCTGTGGACCGGGCTCCTCTACGACAAAGAGGCGCGCGATGGCGCCTTGGCGCTGATCGCCGATTGGACCGAAGCCGAGCGCCAGACCTTGCGCGACACGGTTCCCCGCCTCGGTCTCAAGACGCCGTTTCGCCGCGGAACGCTCCGCGATGTTGCGCGGGATGTCGTTGCGCTCTCCGAGGGTGGCCTCAAGCGGCGCGCCCGGCTCGACGCGCAAGGAGAGGACGAGCGCAAGGCGTTGGCGCCGCTCGTTGCAACAATCGAGGACGGCCTGTCACCGGCCGACCGCCTGCTTGCGCTTTATCGCGGACCCTGGCAGGGCGACATCGAGCATGTGTTCGATACTGAGGCGGCCGCGTTTTCCGCCGCGGATCCGGGCTGATCCCATCGGCCTCACATTGACCTTACCAGCCTTGAAAACCCCCTCCGCACGCCCATATGCCCCGCAAGTCACGTCCCTTCTGTAACCCTGCATAGAAGGGGCGTTGGTCCGTCCCCCGAAGACGGATATCGTCGGCGACAGAGTCTCCTTTCTCTGTCGCCGACTTTTTTGTGCTGTTGCCGGGACTTATTTTTTGAGGCTGGCCAAGGCCTCGCTGAACCCTTGAAGCGCCACCGGAATACCGATCCCCTCTTCGGGCGTAACGAAGAAGATGAAGACGGCGTCCTTGCCCTTTTTCATCTTGCCTATGACTTCGTCTTGCAACACCGCCTCGGCAGCGCAGCCGCGCCTGCTGCAACGGAGGTACGGTGCGCTACCGACGTCCTGACCGTCGATCTTAAACCCGAGCCCTATGGGCAACAGCACGCCGAGCGGCACCTGCACGCGAAGGAGCTTCTCGTCCTCGCCAAAAAACAGGACCGTTAATCCGACATTCGGCCTGTCCTCGGCGGTGACGCGTTGCACGAGGGCGCACTTTTCCTCCTTGGCCCCTGGTGGAGTGTGGCAAATGACCTGCCATGCTCCGTGGGTTTCGCGCACCACGCTGCCAGGTCCCATGGCGGCGCGCGCCTCCTCCGGCGGGGCTGCTTGTGCCCGAACCTGATTTTCGAGGCCTAAGGCCACAAGCAAGACTGCGCACCACAAGGTGGAGGCAAGAAAATAGGACGAAAATGCCGAGAAATTTCGCATCTGAGCCATGGTGCTAAAAAACCGCGGCGCCCAATCTGATTCTGGATCGGCGCGCACAGGGTGAAACACAGATGCATGACATAGAAAACCGCCTTCGCCGAGTATTGGGGCCAAATTTCGACCTGGGTCCAGCTAGGAATCGCTGCCAAGCCCTGAAAAGCTTTCGCGGCGGGCGTGCATATGCCGCAGCGGTGCCCATAATCATGAGTGTTGCCAATCTATTTCCTTTATGATTTGAAAACCGGAAAAGGACGCAGACTCATGACCTAAGTCAGGGTCTGGAAAGCAAGAATTTTACGGTGGGGGCGACGCTCTTTATCACGATCGAACTTTCGCGCCGCCCTTCTTTCGATCAGGCGGCGCAGGCGGCGCCAAGGTCGCCTGCGCCCGCTTCCGAGAGCGCGCTACGCCTGGGCTTATTGCGATTTGCGGGCAGGTGAAACAGGGCTTAGGGAGTTGGAGGATGGCAATCTGGGATCGAATTAAGACGGGGCTTGTGGCAGCAGCAAGTCTTGCCCTGAGCGGAACAGCCTATGCCAAAGAGGGGATCGCGGTTCCCTGGCAGATTGGTTTTCAGCCGTCAGGCTCCCCGATCATGCAACAGATCCACTCGTTCCACACCTACGTGAACGTCATTGTCACGCTGATCGCACTGTTCGTTCTGGGCTTGCTCGTTTTCGTGATGATTCGGTTCAACGAGCGCCGCAATCCGCAACCGTCGCGCAGCACCCACAACACCGCGCTCGAGATTGCCTGGACCGTGATCCCGGTTCTCATTCTCATCTCCATCGCCATCCCATCGTTCCGGCTCCTTTACGCCCAATACGACTTTCCCGAGGCCGATCTTCACATCACCGCTACGGGTAGTCAGTGGTACTGGACCTACGAATATCCGGACCATGGCATCACCTTCGATTCGATCATGGTGCCTGAGGCGGACCTGAAAGAGGGTCAGCCCCGGCTGCTTACCGTCGATCACGAGGTGGTGGTGCCGGTGAACAAGAATGTCATCGTCGGGCTGAAGTCGAACGATGTCATCCACGATTGGGCGGTTCCTGCCTTCGGCATCAAGCTGGATGCCGTACCGGGCCGTTTGCAGTCGACTTGGTTCCGCGCCGAGAGCGAGGGCATCTATTACGGCCAGTGCTCGGAGCTTTGCGGGCGCAATCACGCCTTCATGCCGATCGCGGTTCGTGTCGTCTCGGAGGAGGAATTCGCCGATTGGCTTGCCAAGAACAAGGCTAAAGCTTCGCGCGGCGGCGCCGGCAAGGTTGCCGAGGCCCGGGAGTAACGCATAGCGCTCGAGTGAATTGGACGAGAGGTCTCGTCCTAACCCGAAGCACCGAATGAGAGTTAGATAAGGAAACAAGGAAGACAGCCATGGCACATGAAGCCCATGCCGCAGACGCCCATCACGATCACCATCCGAGCGGGATCGGGCGCTGGCTCTTCTCGACCAACCATAAGGACATCGGCACGATGTATCTTATCTTGGCCTTGGTCGGGGGCGTTGTCGGCGGTCTCCTGTCGATGGGCATGCGCGCCGAGCTGATGGAGCCCGGGATGCAGATTTTCGGCAATCCCGAGGTGTTCAACGTGTTCGTCACGGCGCATGGCCTGGTCATGGTGTTCTTCATGGTCATGCCCGCGACCATGGGCGGGTTTGGCAACTGGATGGTGCCGCTCATGATCGGCGCCCCGGACATGGCGTTCCCGCGCCTGAACAATATCTCATTCTGGCTGTTGGCTGCGGCCTTCACCCTGCTCGTGACCTCCTTGTTCATGCCAGGCGCTCCCGGCGTCCACGGCGTCGGTGCCGGCTGGACCATCTATGCGCCGCTCTCCACCAAGGGCATTCCCGGTCCGGCTATGGATTTCGCCATCTTGGCGCTGCATCTCGCAGGCGCGTCGTCGATCCTCGGCGCCATCAATTTCATCACGACCATCTTCAACATGCGCGCGCCGGGCATGACCCTGCACAAGATGCCGCTGTTCGTCTGGTCGGTGTTGGTCACGGCCTTCCTGCTGCTCTTGTCGCTGCCTGTGCTGGCAGGCGCCATCACCATGCTGTTGACCGACCGCAATTTCGGCACGGCCTTCTTCGACTCGGCGCATGGCGGCGATCCGCTTCTGTGGCAGCATTTGTTCTGGTTCTTCGGCCATCCCGAAGTCTACATCCTGATCATTCCGGGCTTCGGCATGGTGAGCCAGATCGTCTCCACCTTCTCCAAGAAGCCGGTGTTCGGCTATCTGGGCATGGCCTATGCCATGGTCGCGATCGGCGTGATCGGCTTCGTGGTTTGGGCCCATCACATGTACGCCGCCGGACTTAGCGTGAACACGCAGGCCTATTTCGTGTTCGCCACCATGGTGATTGCCGTCCCGACGGGCGTGAAGATCTTCTCGTGGATCGCCACGATGTGGGGCGGCTCGCTCTCCTTCAAGGCACCGATGCTATGGGCGCTCGGCTTTATCTTTCTGTTCACGATCGGCGGCGTCACCGGCGTCGTTCTCTCCAATGCCGGCGTCGATCGCTCGTTCCACGACACCTACTATGTCGTTGCCCATTTCCACTACGTGCTCTCGCTGGGCGCGGTGTTTTCGCTCTTCGGCGCCTGGTACTACTGGTTCCCGAAGATGTACGGCTACATGTACAGTGAGCCGATCGCCAAGCTGCATTTCTGGCTGATGTTCATCGGCGCCAACATGGCTTTCTTCCCGCAGCACTTTCTTGGGCTGGCCGGGATGCCGCGCCGTTATGCCGACTATCCGGATGCGTATGCGGGTTGGAACTTCGTCTCGTCGATCGGGTCCTATCTCGCCTTTGCCGGCTTCCTCGTGTTCCTGTTCGGCATTGCTTACGCTTTTATCCGCAAGCAGCACGCCGCGGCCAACCCGTGGGGAGCGGGAGCCACCACGCTGGAATGGACCGTGCCGTCGCCGGCGCCGTTCCATACGTTCGAGACGCTGCCGCGTATCAGATGAGGACAGGGGCTTGGAGGCTCGGGCGATCGTTTAGAGCCGGCAGCTTCTGAGTGAGTGAAGGATGTCCGACGCCGCATTTACTGTGACAGCCGGGACGGCCGAAGCCGGTGCTGGCGGCGACATCGCCGACTATGTCGCGCTGATGAAACCGCGGGTCATGTTTCTCGTGGTGTTCACCGCTCTGGTCGGCCTCATTGCCGCTCCCGTTAGCCTGCATCCGGTCCTCGCCATCGCTTCGCTCATCTGCATCGCGGCCGGCGCCGGTGCGGCCGGAGCGTTGAACATGTGGTACGACGCCGATATCGATGCCGGCATGGCCCGCACGGCGGCGCGTCCGGTTCCACGCGGCAACGTCACGCCGGAGGAGGCGCGGTCGTTCGGCGCGGTTCTCGCGGTCGGCTCGGTGATCTGTCTCGGGCTCATGGCCAATTGGCTGGCGGCGGCTTTGCTCGCTTTCACCATCTTCTTCTACGTCTTCATCTATACGATGTGGCTTAAGCGCAGCACGCCGCAGAACATCGTCATCGGCGGTGCCGCCGGTGCCGTGCCGCCGATGATCGGCTGGGCGGCGGCAACAGGCGGCATCAGTCTCGAATCGTTCGTGCTGTTCCTCATCATCTTCGTCTGGACCCCGCCCCATTTCTGGGCGCTGGCCCTGCTCAGGACCCGGGACTACGCCAAGGTCGGCGTACCGATGCTGCCGGTGGTGGCCGGCGCCGACGCCACGAGGCTGCAAATCCTGATCTACAGCCTCATTCTCGCACCGCTCGCCATGGTGCCGGCCGTGATCGGTCTCGGCGGCACGCTCTACGCGGCCGCCGCTTCGGTGCTCGGCGCGCTGTTCGTGGTCATGGCCATCGACTGCTATCGCAAGCGGGAAGGGGAGGGCGCCGACCTCGCCGCCAAGAACCTGTTTGCCTATTCCGTCCTCTACCTGTTCCTGCTGTTTGCCGTCCTCCTCGTGGAGCAGGGTTTCGGCATTAGCCTGCCGCCCGCTTGGGCGTTGTGATGCAAGATGCGGAACAAGAACGAAAACGCCGTCAACGCATGCGATCTTTGGCCATCGCCTGGATCCTGGCCGCGCTCGTGGTTCTGTTCTTCATCGTTACCATTGTCAGACTCGGCGGCCACGTGGCCGATCGCGCACTTTAGAATTGGGCTGTGATCATGAGCGATTCCATGCATCCCAACGGCAAGAGGCCAAAAGCCCACGGTCGGGTCGCGCTCGCCCTTGCCGGCCTGGTCGCGGTCATGATCGGGCTCGCCTTCGCTTCGGTGCCGCTTTACCGCATGTTCTGCCAGGTGACGGGTTACGGCGGCGTGCCGCAGCGGGCGGACATTGCCCCCGACCAGCCCCTCGACCAAGTCATCAAGGTGCGCTTCGACGCTAATGTCGACCACGCCTTGCCGTGGACTTTCGCGCCGGTCGAGCGCGAGATGGACGTGAAGATCGGCGAAACCGCGCTTGCCTACTTCAAGGCCACCAATCGATCGAAAACACCGGTCACCGGCAGCGCCGTGTTCAATGTCGAGCCCGCGCGCGTCGCGCGTTATTTCACCAAGATCCAATGCTTCTGCTTCACGAAGCAAACGCTCGCCCCCGGAGCGAGCGCCGAGATGCCGGTGACCTTCTTTATCGACCCCAAATTCGTCGATGACGAGGACACCAAAAACGTTCACGAGATCACTTTGTCGTACACGTTCTACCGCACCAACGAGGCTGGAATCGCGGCACGTTCGACCGGTGATCCGGGGTCATGATCGATTTGAGGCGGGCTCTCGCCTCGGCAAGTTTGGGAGGAACAGGAGCAAACCATGGCTGACGCGCACGCCAACCAGCACGATTATCATCTCGTCAATCCGAGCCCATGGCCGATCATAGGCGCGGCCGGCGCTCTTTCGCTCGCCCTCGGCACGCTCATGTATTTCATCTCCAAGAAGGCGGGCACTCCGCACCTTTGGTACGTGCTCCCTGGCCTCATCATCGTCGTCTTCACGATGTTCGGCTGGTGGCGCGACGTCATCAAGGAGTCGAATGAGGGTTACGCGACGCCTGTCGTACAGCTGCATCTGCGTTACGGCATGATCCTGTTCATCGCCTCGGAGGTGATGTTCTTCGTCGCCTGGTTCTGGGCTTATTTCGACACCGCGCTCTTTCCCGACGAGGCCATCACCTATGCCCGCACGCAAGTTCTCGGCGGCCAGTGGCCGCCCATTCCGAGCGCCGATACCGGCGTTGCGGGCCTCGGCAGCTTCAAACATACGTTCGATCCTTGGGGTCTGCCCTTCGTCAACACACTGATCCTGCTGACATCCGGCACGACCGTGACTTGGGCGCACCATGCGCTGCTCAACAATGACCGCAAGGGTCTGGTTTGGGGACTGGCCTGCACCGTCGTGCTCGGCATCCTGTTCACGACCTTCCAGGCCTATGAGTACATGCATGCCGGCTTCGGCTTCGCCAACCACATCTACGGTTCGACATTCTTCATGGCGACCGGTTTCCACGGTTTCCATGTCATCGTCGGCACGATTTTCCTGACCGTGTGCCTCGTTCGCGCACTCCGTGCCCACTTCACGCCGACCAGGCATTTCGGTTTCGAAGCGGCCGCTTGGTATTGGCACTTCGTCGATGTGGTATGGCTGTTCCTGTTCACCTGCATCTATGTGTGGGGAGCCGGCAGCAACTACGCGCATTAGCGAAGAAGGCATCGCAACATCGAAGGGGGGCGGTCAGCGGCCGCCCCCTTCTTATTTGAGGATTGCTTCATGGCTGAAGGGCAAACATCATCCGGTTCGCCGACGCTTGGATCCACGGTGGCGGCGGGTCTTGGCGGGCGTTGCCCGGCCTGCCATCGCGGCAAACTTTATTCCGGCTTTCTTACGCTTGCGCCAAAATGCGAGCATTGCGGATTGGACTATAGCTTTGCCGATGCGGGCGACGGTCCGGCGGTCTTCGTCATCCTCGTCACCGGGTTTGTGGTGACGGGCCTCGCCCTTCTCGCCGAGGTGTTCTACGCCCCGCCTTATTGGCTGCACGCCGTGCTGTGGGGTTCGCTTGCTATCCTTCTTCCGCTCGCCCTGCTTCGGTCGTTTAAGGGAGTGCTGATCGCGCTCCAGTACAGGCACAAGGCCGAAGAGGGCAAGCTTGCCTCCGAATAAGGCCGGGCCTCGATGATGATGAGGAGCCTGCTAGGCTTGACTGCGGCGATGCTTGCCGCGCTCGCGCTGCTGATCGGCCTTGGCGTCTGGCAACTCCAGCGGCTTGAGTGGAAGGAAGGGTTGATCGCAAAGATCGAAACGCGCAGCAAAGGTCCGGCGATCTCGCTCGAAGACGCCACGATCATGGCCGGGCAGGGGAAAGACCCGAGTTATTACCGGGTGCGCGTCACCGGGCGCTTCGACCATACCAAGGAGAGATACCTGTTTGCCGTCTCTGACGGGAACGCTGGCTGGCGTGTGATCACCCCGCTTACCACCCAAGACGGCAAGACCGTTCTCGTCGACCGCGGCTTCGTGCCGAGTGATTTAAAAGATCCTTCGAAGCGCGCCGAAGGGCAGATCGAAGGCGAGGTCGCCGTCACCGGGATTGTACGGATGCCCGATACCCAGCGCCTTTTCACCCCTGACAACGAGCCTGACGCCAATCAGTGGTTCTGGCGCGATCTTGCGTCAATGGCGCAATCGATGTTTCCGGAAACGCCCAAGGAGCTGGCGCCCTTCCTGCTGGAGGCCGAGAAGGGAGAGGTGCCGGACGGCCTCCCTGAAGGCGGTCAGACGCGGCTGGAGATCCCCAATAACCACCTGCAATATGCCATTACCTGGTTCCTCTTGGCGGCTTGCCTCGTCGTCATTTATGGCGTGTATGTCTGGAAAGCGCGCCGCTAACCTTGGATTGACGCCCGTTATTGCCCGCAAACCCGCCGCCCGCTAGGGTTCGCCTGCGACCCCCAATTTTTGCCGAAAGAGGCCGGTCTTGAAGTTTATCTCAACGCGCGGTGAAGCGCCGGCGCTGTCCTTTGAAGGCGTGCTGCTTGCCGCTCTTGCCCAGGATGGCGGCCTCTATATGCCGGAGGTCTGGCCGAAGCTCGAGCCTGAGGAGATCGCGCGCCTCGCCGGCCTCGACTATGCCGATGCCGCTTGCCGCGTGATGCGGCCATTTCTTGCCGGCGATCCCTGCCTCGCCGATCTCGAAAGCGTGCTGGAGGAGGCTTATGGCAGCTTCCACCATCCGGCGGTCGCGCCGCTGCGCCAGATCGGGCCGAACAGTTTCATTCTCGAGCTGTTTCACGGGCCGACGCTCGCTTTCAAGGACCTCGCCATGCAGGTCGTGGCGCGTCTGATGAATCGCGTATTGCTGCGAAAGGGGGCGCACGCCACGGTGATCGGCGCGACCTCCGGCGATACCGGCGCCGCCGCGATCGAAGCCTTTCGCGGTCTCGAGGCGATCGACATTTTCATCCTGCATCCGAAGGGACGCATCAGCGACGTGCAGCGCCGTCAGATGACGACGGCGACCGAACAGAACGTCCACAATATCGCCGTCGAAGGCACGTTCGACGACTGCCAGACGATCGTTAAGGCGCTGTTCGGCGACGCCACCTTGCGCGGCCCACTCGGGCTGACCGGAATCAACTCGATCAACTTCGCCCGCATCCTCGCCCAGATCCCCTATTACTTCACCGCCGCGGTCAGCCTCGGCGCGCCTCACAGGGACGTCGCCTTCACCGTTCCCACCGGAAATTTCGGTGATATTTTCGCGGGTTACGCGGCAGCTAAGATGGGTCTGCCGGTCGCGCGCCTCGTTATTGCCACGAACCTGAACGACAGTTTGGTTCGCGTCCTGGGTTCCGGAGTCTACGAGCCCATGCGCGTGATCGCCACCTCTAGCCCCAGTATGGATATCCAGCTTGCAAGCAATTTCGAGCGCCTCCTGTTCGAGCTTGCCGGCCGCGATGCCGCGCGGGTCGGGTCGTTGATGGAGGCGTTGCGCAAGACCGGATCCTTCCGCCTGAACGACGCCGAGCTTGCCCCTTTACGCCAGATGTTCAGCGCCCATGCTATCGGCGAGCCTGAGACGGATATGACGATTCGCAGTCTGCTCGACGAGACCGGCGTTCTCGCCGATCCCCATACCGCCGTCGCCGTGGCCGCGGCAGCCGAGAGCGGACCCGGCCCTTGGCCCATGATCATTCTCTCCACCGCTCACCCGGCCAAGTTCCCGGAAGCGGTCGAGCGGGCTTGTGGCCGCGTGCCCGAGCAGCCCGAACGCTTAAGTTTAAGGCTCGGCCAGCATGAGCGTTGCGCCCAGCTTCCGAACGAGTATGGCGCCATCGCCGACTTCATCGTGACCAACGCCCGCGGCTCAGGCAGAAAGGGCCGAGGGAGTAACTTGACCGAGGCGCGAGCATGAGTGTTGAGCAGTCAAAACTTGCAAATGGCCTGACCGTCGTCAGTCACGCCATGCCCGAGGTCGAGACCGTGTCATTAGGGCTGTGGGTCGGCGCCGGCAGCCGGAGCGAAACGGCCGGTGAGCATGGCGTTGCGCATTTCCTCGAGCACATGGCTTTCAAAGGCACGGCGCGCCGCAGCGCCCAAGAGATCGCCGAACAAATCGAAGCCGTCGGCGGCGAGCTGAATGCCGCCACCGGTGTCGATTCCACCGCCTATTACGCGCGCGTGCTGCGTAAAGACATGCCGCTCGCCATGGATATTTTGAGCGATATCGTTGTCGCTCCAAGCTTCGACCGCACCGAGCTTGCCCGCGAGCGTGACGTGATCTTGCAAGAGATCGCCGCCGCCATGGACTCGCCTGAAGACATCGCCTTCGACCTGGTGCAAGAGGCGGCCTTTCCCAATCAGCCGGCCGGGAGATCGATTCTCGGCACGGTCGAAAGCGTCCGCCGTTTCAAGCGCGCCCATCTCGGCGCTTATCTTGCTGCCCATTATCATGGGCCCAACATGGTGCTTGCCGCCGCTGGAGCCGTCGACCATGGCGCGCTTGTCGCCGAGGCCGAGCGGTGGCTCGGGACATTCGACCCTGAGCAGTCTCTCTCGCCGGAGCAGGCGGTCTATGCCGGTGGGATCAGGCGGTCGGACAAGGAGTTCGAACAGACCCATATCGTGCTCGCCTTCGAAGGCCCGCATTATCGTCACGCCGATTATTTCATCGCACAGCTTTGCGCCGGCGTGCTGGGCGGCGGCATGTCCTCGCGCCTGTTCCAAGAGGTCCGCGAACGGCGCGGGCTCTGCTATGCCATCTATGCCTTCGCCAGCGGGCTGTCCGACAGCGGCATGTTCACGATCCATGCGGCGGGCGCCCCCGATCGGGCGCATGATTTGCTTGCCGTGATCAACGCGGAGTTGGAGAAGGCGGCCGACAAGGGGTTCAGCCCCAAGGAACTCGCCCGCGTCAAGGCGCAACTCAAGATGGGGCTTCTGACCGGGCTCGAAAGCTCAAGCGCACGGGCCGATCAGCTCGCCCGTCACATTCTCGTCCACGGCCGGCCTCTGCCCATCGAGGAGTTGATCGAAAAGATCGATCGGGTCGAGGCCAAGGATCTGCAAACCATGGTCGAACGCATGCTTGCCTCTCCGGTGAGCCTCGCCACCGTTGGGCCAATTGTTCATGTTGCAAGATTCGACCAAGTGGCGGAAAAATTCGCCGTTCCGTCAACCAGAGCAGCCTGAGAGGGGTGCCTAGCTCATGGCGTTACTGCGAGCCGTCTCCACGAGCGATCTTGGACCGGTCATCGAGTCGGAAAAGGTCACGCTGCGCACGCCGCAGATGACCGACTATCCCGCCTGGGCCGAGCTCAGGGCTCAGAGCCGGGAGTTCCTGGCGCCTTGGGAACCGCTTTGGGCGACCGACGAACTTTCCCGGGCCTCGTTTCGCCGTCGCGTTCGGCATTATCTGCGCGATCTTCGTGAGGATGTGGGCTATGCGCTTTTCATCTTCGCCGCCTCGACCGGCGGATTGGTCGGCGGGCTCACGCTATGCAACGTACGCCGCGGGGTGACCCAGTCTTGCACGCTGGGCTATTGGGTCGGCGCCCAATACGCCAATCAGGGTTATATGACGGCGGCCGTCAGGGCGGTGGTGCCGTTCGTGTTCGATTCGCTTGAGCTCCACCGGCTTGAGGCGGCCTGTCTGCCGACCAACACAGCCTCGATCAGGCTTCTTGAGAAAACGGGATTCAAGCGCGAAGGACTTGCCCGCCGTTATTTGCGGATCAACGGCGCATGGCAGGACCATCTGCTTTATGCCTTGCTCGACAGCGATACGGGCCGTTAGCGCGTGATCGGCAAACGGTACCGGAGCGGGGGAGGAATGGTCGATCTGGAAGCGGCATTCTCGAAGCGCTTGAGGGGATGGCTCCCGGCCGTCGCCTGCGCCATCGCCGCAATCCTCCTTGCGGTGCCGCTTGCACACGCCGTCGAGGCGATCCAAGTCGACCCGGGCCAGGACAAGATCGATATCACCGCCAAGGGCGAGCTTTACGAAGGCCGCGGCGACCGGCTGCAGATCGAAACGGCGCCGGGCGCCGACGGTTATATCGGCCGTATGGCGGTTTCGGCTTCGGCGCCTGGGACCAACCCGGCTTGGCTGGTGTTCGCACTGACCAATCCGACGTCGGAGCGTATCGTGCGCTGGCTGGTGGCTCCCCGTTACACCTTGACCGATTCACGCGTGTTCTGGCCGATCCTCGACGCGCCGCGCATCGCCGCCATCACGCCTTCGCTCGGGTTCCGGCCCGAGCCGCTCAAGAGCGACCGTGCCGACATATTCAGATTGAGCCTCGAACCGGGCCAGACCATCACCTATGCCGCCGAGCTCAGTTCGCCGCAGGTGCCACAACTCAACCTGTGGCATGCCAACCTCTACCAGGCGAAACGGCAGGATCGCATGCTGTTCAATGGCGTGCTGCTCGGCATCACCGGGCTGCTTGCCATCTTTCTCACCGCCATCTTCGCCGCCAATCACCGCGCCATCTTCCCAGCGACCGCGCTCATTGCCTGGGTCGCGCTGATTTATTTCTGCGTCGATTTCGGTTTCTGGAACAAGCTGTTCCCCGTCGGACCCGACCGCACGGCGGTTTACCGCGCGGCAACCGAGGCGGGGCTTGCCGCGAGTTTCGTGCTCTTTCTTTATACATTCTTGCGTATCGGTCTTTGGCATGGCTGGATCAGGTTGGTGTTTTGGGGATGGCTTGCGTTCCAAGTCGGCCTGATTCTTTTCGCCATCGTCGATCCTGCCACCGCCTCCGGCCTCGCGCGCGTCTCGTTCGTTGCCATCGCCGGCATCGGCACCGTGCTGATCGCCTATTTCGCGCTGCGCGGTCAGGATCGCGCTTTGTCGCTGATTCCAAGCTGGATGCTGTTCATTGTCTGGCTGTTTGGCGCCGCCATGGTCGTGCTTGGCTATCTGTTCGGCGACCTCGTCGTTACCGGCCTCACCGCCGGCCTGGTGCTGCTGCTTGTGCTTCTCGGCTTCACCGTGACGCAGTTTGCATTCCGCACCGGAGGCGCTCCTTTGAGCCTCGGGCCGTTGAGCCTGGTACAGATGAAGTCGATCGCCGTGGACGGTTCCGGCGCTTACGTCTTCCAATGGCACGCCGGGCGGGACGAGATCACGATCGCGAACGAAGTCGAACGGGAGCTCGGGCTGGAGCCCGGCGCGCTCAATGTCGCGGTCGACGACTTTCTCAAATATATGCACAACGCCGACCGCGAGCGATTTCGTCTGATGCTATGGTCGCTTCAAGAGCAGCAGGGCGGCGATGTGCAGACCGACTTCCGTTTGCGCCGTCACGACGGCAACTATGTTTGGTACGAGTTGAAAGCAACCGCGGCGCAGAGCGACAACGCGCGGCTGCTGCGTTGCACCGGCCTGCTGCGCGACGTGACCAACCAGAAGCGGTCTCACGAGCGATTGATCCACGATGCGGTGCATGACAGCCTGACAGGCCTTCCCAACCGCGAGCTGCTCATAGACCGGCTGCAAGGTGCCATCACGCGGGCGCGCGAGGGTCAAGCCAACCGGCCCACGGTGCTGGTCATCGATATCGACCGCTTCAAGAATGTGAACAAGACGTTCGGTCTTGTCATCGGCGACAGCATGCTGCTTACACTTGGGCGCAGATTGAGCCGCCAGCTCAATCCCCAGGATACGCTGGCGCGCATCGGCGGCGATCAATTCGCCATTTTGCTGATCTCCGATCCCGATCCGCGCCACGTCGCCACCCTTGCCGAACGGGTCAGGCGGGCGCTCCGTACGCCGATGAAGATCAGCGCCAAGGAGATCATCCTCACGGCCTCGGTCGGCATCGTTGTCCATGATGGGAGCCAGGAAACGGCGCAAGAGATGCTCCGCGAGGGCGAGCTGGCGATGTTGAGAGCCAAGCGTGCCGGCGCCGACCGCATCGAGATTTTCAATCCGGCGATGCGGGGCGAGGATGAAAACAAGCTTCCGCTTGAAAGCGATCTCCGCCAGGCGCTCGAGCGCCAGGAGATCGCCGTGGTTTATCAGCCCATCACCAGGCTTGCCTCGAACCAGCTGGCCGGCTTCGAGGCGCTTATGCGCTGGGACCACCCGACGCAAGGTCGGCTCGGTGCCGAAGATTTCATTCCTCTTGCCGAGGAGTCGGGACTGATCGTCGAGCTCGGCAGCTATGTCTTGAGCCAGGCGCTCGAAGAAGCGAGAAGCTGGCACAAAACGCTGCCGCGTGACCGCGACCCGCTCTTTGTCAGCGTCAACGTGTCGAGCCGGCAGTTGTTCCGCCAGGACATGGTGCAGGAGATCAGGCTGATGCTGGCACGTGAGGCGGTGCCCAAAGGCACGTTGAAGCTTGAAATTACCGAATCGCTGGCCATGGAGAATCCGGAACGGGCGGTCGAGATCCTCACTTGGCTAAAGTCCTTCGGTGCGAGCATTGCGCTCGACGATTTCGGTACCGGTTACAGCTCGCTGAGCTATTTGCACCGCTTTCCGTGCGACACCATAAAAGTGGATCGTTCACTCGTCCGCGATAGCGGGCTAGACGGCTCTGCCCCTGTCATCCTGCGGTCCGTGGTCGCGCTGGCCCACGAGCTCGGCAAGGAGGTGGTGGCCGAGGGGGTCGAGACGCAAGGCGACGCGAATTATCTCCGCTCGATCGGCTGCGAATATGGCCAAGGTTATTATTACGGCGAGCCGATGCCGCCTAAGGAAGTTGCCAACCTGCTGGCGGCGCTCGCCAAGCACCGCAAGCGCCGGCAGCGCGAACGCGCCCGTGCTCCAGCGCAAGCGCAAGCGCCGCAAGGATTGGAAGTGCAGGTGGGGAGCCCAAGCCCGCTTCCGGCCCTGACCGGACCGCGCAACCTGCCGTCAACTTCCTGAAGATCTTAGGACTAGGCGTGTCCCGAATCGTTGACGAGCCGGATCGGATCGATCCCCAGCTTGCTCAAAGCACGCTGATATTTGCCGTCGATTTCCGGATCGAAAATCAGCTCGGGGTCGGCCGGGCAATTGAGCCAACCATTGGCATGAATCTCGTTTTCGAGCTGTCCGGGCGCCCAGCCGGCGTAACCGAGCGCGAGAAGCGCCTTGTCCGGGCCGGAGCCTTTGGCGATGTCGCGCAGGATGTCGATGGTGGCGGTGAGGCAAACACCCTCGTCGATCGGTAACGTACTCTCGGCCTTAAAATAGTCGGCGGTGTGAAGCACGAAGCCGCGGCCGGTTTCAACCGGTCCCCCAAGATGCACGGCCATGGCGTGAAGCCCGGTCGGGAAACTGATGCGATCCTCCTGCGGCACGATGTTGAGCTGCTCCAGGAGCTCGGTGAAGCTGATATTCGGTGCGCGCTGATTGATGACGATGCCCATGGCACCGTCGGCCGAATGCGCACAAAGATAGATCACAGCGCGTGAAAAACGCGGGTCGCCCATGGCCGGCATGGCGATCAGCAATTGGCCGTCAAGGTAGCCGGCGCCTTTCTTCCGTGCGCTTCGTTGAGGCATCTCAATAGACTACAGCAGTTACCGGGCTTGGGAAGGGCCATTGCTCATTAAAAAGAAGGGCGCGGCATTTTGGCCGCAAATTGCCTTCACGAAAGATTGAGACCATTTCGTTTGTTTCAGCAGTCGCGCCACATTTTTCTGACGCTAAAGTCATCGTGAAAATTGCGTTCCCGAAGGACTCCGTAATGCGACTTGCCTTTTTTCAGGGTCTCCGTGCCGCCCTTGCGATGAGTGTGTTGCTCGGCCTTGGCGCGGAAGGCGGCGCGCTCGGGGCGGCGCCGAGCGCCTCTCCCTGGATGTCGTCGTTTAATTCCAAGGTGCGGCTTTTGTCAGGGACCGTTGACGATCAAGGGAGCCTCACGCTTCTTGGCGGCGTTCAACTTCGCATGGACCCCGGCTGGAAAACCTATTGGCGCAACCCTGGTGATTCGGGTGTGCCGCCGAGTTTCGATTGGTCCGGATCGAAGAACCTGAAACAAGCCGAGGTGCTCTATCCCATACCCCATCGTTTTGCCGATGCCGGCGGCACGTCGGTCGGATACGACAATGACGTGGTGTTTCCGGTTAGGCTCATACCGGAGAAAGAGGGCGAGCCGATCGAACTCAAGCTGGTCTTCGCTTACGGTCTTTGCAAAGACCTCTGTATCCCCAACGAGCAGAGCCTAAGCCTTACGATTCCTGCCGATGCGGGAAAGGGCGATTCGCTTCTGCTGGGAAACTCCTTGGCCCGTGTGCCGAAGCAGGGCGGCTCCGGTCTATTGCCGCAGGTCAGCGGCGTGGAAGCCAATTTGGACGGCGATACGCCCGAGCTCATTATCGATGCGGTCTTTCCA
>CAZFYL010000026.1:0-25638 GCA_964523345.1 uncultured Methyloceanibacter sp. | reverse complement strand
GCCCGGCCGAAGCCGAAATCCTTGAGGATGGCGTCGGGATCGCGGGTGAAATCGCGATAGGCGAAGAACAGCAATTCGGCGAATTCGAGCAGCTCGGTCTCGCTTAAGGCGCCCCGCTTGCGCGCCCCCCCATTGCCGCGCGACTTGGCGCCAGCGGCCTTCGCACGGGGCGCCTTGTCGCCTGGGGCCAGAGTGTCAGTTAGGTCAGTCATGTTGACTTATTTACGGCGCTCGGTTATGTCAGCCATGTTGACTTATTGCTCATAGATACGCCCCGGCGCTCTCTCGCGCAATTGCCCTGCAAGATGCTATGAGAGGCGCCGTCTAGCGTGCAGTACCCGGTCTTGCCGCGCCAAGACGGCAGGCCCAGTCCGGAGGAGACGCTCTGATGACCGCCCCTTACGATCGGCGCGAGGGCTACATCTGGCTGAACGGGAAGCTGATCCCTTGGGGCGACGCACGCCTCCACGTGCTGACCCATGCGCTGCATTACGGCAGTGCCGTGTTCGAGGGGATGCGCGCCTATGACGGCGAGATCTTCAAACTGACCGAACACAATCAGCGCCTGCACGACTCGGCCAAGATCCTCGATTTTCAAATTCCCTATACGGTGGCCGAGCTCGACCAAGCGACGCGGGAGGTGATGCGGGCCAACGAGCTTTCCGACGCCTATGTCCGTCCCATCGCCTGGCGTGGCAGCGAGCAGATGGGCGTCTCGGCGCAACAGACCAAGATCAATGTCGCCATCGCCGCCTGGGATTGGGGCTCCTATTTCGATCCGGCCGCCCGCGCCAAAGGTCTACGACTCGCCTTTGCCGAGTTCCGCCGCCCCGATCCGCGCACCGCGCCGGTCAAGAGCAAGGCGACCGGCCTTTATATGATCTGCACCATCGAGAAGCACAGGGCGGAGCACGCCGGCTATAACGACGCCTTGATGCTCGACTGGCGCGGTCAGATCGCCGAGGCCACCGGCGCCAATATCTTCTTTGTCAAGGATGGCGTGCTGCATACGCCGCTTCCCGATTGTTTTCTCGACGGCATCACCCGCCGCGTGGTGATCGGGCTCGCCAAGCAGAGGGGCTTGGAGGTCGTCGAGCGGGCGATCATGCCCGAGGAGCTGAGCACGTTCTCGGAATGCTTCATCACCGGAACGGCCGCCGAGGTGACGCCGGTGTCAGAGATTGGCGAGTATAAATTCGCCGTCGGCGACATCACGCGCATGCTGATGGACGACTTCACCGCGCTGGTCCGCCCCGCCAAGACAATGGCCGCCGCCGGATAGTGACCGCGCGAGATCCCAACAGGGGTGAGGTGCCGGTCGCGCAAAGCCGGGAAGAGCCGCCGGAGTTTGGGCCTGAGTTTCGCGAGCGTCTTTACGATCTCCTGAGTTGGCGGCGCGACGTGCGTCGGTTCAAACGGACACCGCTTCCGCAAGGCACGATCGAGCGTCTCATCGCCATTGCCTGTCTTTCGCCCTCGGTCGGCCTGTCAGAGCCGTGGCGCTTCGTTGTCGTCGATGACAAGGCGCGTCGCGCCGAAATTCGCGCTTGCTTCGAAGCGTGCAACAAGGATGCGCTTCAGATGCAAGAGCCCGACCGCGCGGCTCTCTATGCCCGGCTCAAGCTTGCCGGCCTCGACGACGCGCCCTGTCAGCTTGCCGTATTTGCCGATCACGGCACCGCGCAAGGGGCCGGCCTCGGGCGCCTGACCATGCCCGCGGCGCTCGACTACTCTGTCGCCATCGCCATCCATACGCTGTGGCTTGCCGCCCGCGCCGAAGGGATCGGACTGGGCTGGGTGTCGATCCTCGACCCAAAGCGCATCGCCGCGATCCTCGAGGTGCCGGAGGCGTGGACGTTCATCGGCTATCTTTGCCTAGGGTTTCCCGCCGCGGAGGACGACCGGCCCGCGCTGGAGCGCGCGGGCTGGGAGCACCGCCATCCGCCGGCCGGATCCATTTTTTACCGCTAAGTCCGCTTGATCCTCTCTCCGGCAACGGGCACTGTAGCTCCGGGGACGGAGGCTGCCGCACTGAAAACGCGGAACAAGGGGGCTTCAATGCAGAATTTGCTGCTCACGCTAGGTTTTGCCGCCCTCATGGCGGCTGGCCTGTTGGTGCTGCCCGTAATCGAGGCTGAGGCGCGGGTGTGGAAGGACTGCCAGAGGATCGCCCGCTGTACCGGCTGCAGACCGGTCTACAAATGCCGCTCCTGTCAGTATCAGCGCTCCTGCGCCGGCGGCCAGTGCGGCTGGACCGATGTCTGCGTGTGGGGACCTTATGTCAAGGTGCTGCCGCGGGGGGCCAGGATCATCAACCGGTAGGCTTGTCTGGATTGATTTATTCCGCGGCGCGCGTCTTCAGGCGCCAGCGCGACGCGGCGTCACTATCGCGCGCCTCGGCTTCGACCCAACGTGACCCGCCGGGTCCTGCCTCTCGCTTCCAAAACGGCGCACGTGTTTTCAGATAATCCATGAGGAACCGGGCGGCGTCGAACGCGGCGTCGCGATGTTCCGACGCCGTTGCCACCAGCACGATATTGTCGCCCGGCTTGAGCGCTCCATAGCGATGCACGACGAGGCTCGCCTGAAGGGGCCAGCGCGCGTTTGCGTCTGCCTCGGCGCGGGCAAGCTCGGCCTCGGTCATCGCCGGATAATGTTCCAGTGTCATCTCTGCGACCGCGCCGCCCTGGTCGCGCACGGTGCCGGTGAAGGTGACGATGGCGCCGATATCGGTGCGCCCCGCTTTAAGCCGCGCAATCTCCGCGCCGATGTCGAAATCTTCCTGTTGGACCCGGATCACGCTCAGCCTCCAGTGACCGGCGGAAAGAAAGCAATCTCGCGCGCGCCGGCGATCGGCGCATCGTGGCGGACGTGGTTCTGGTCGATCGCCGCGCGGATGACCTCCACGCGCTCAAAGGCGTTGGCATATTCCGGCCCGCGCGACTTCAGCCACACGATCAACTCGGCGACGGTCGCCACGCCCTTCGGCGGCTCGATCTCCTCGGAGGCGATGCCGGCCTTCTCTTTGACCCAAGCGAAATAAAGGACACGCATGACTTATTTCTCGACCATCGCGTGGCGGAACGCGGCGCGGAGATAATCGTAGCCCGTATAGAGCGTGAGAATGGCGGCGCTCCACAGCAGCGTCAGACCGAATAGTGTGGTGTAGGGCCAGATCTTGTCGCCGGCGCTGCCGGCCAGAAGAAAGCCGATCGCCACCATCTGCAAGACGGTCTTCCACTTGGCAAGGCGCGTCACAGGCACGCCGACCGCCAGCGTGCCCAGATATTCGCGCAAGCCCGAGACGAGGATCTCGCGGCTCAGGATGATGACACCCGCCCACAGCGACCAGCCGGCGATGGTCTGATCCGCCGCAAGCATGAGCAGTGCCGCCGCCACGATCAGCTTATCGGCGATAGGATCGAGCATGCGGCCTACTGAGCTCTGCTGCTGCCAGGCGCGGGCGAGATAGCCGTCGAGGAAATCGCTGACGCCGGCGGCGATAAAGATCCACATGGCGGTCCAGCGTCCCCAATCGCCGGTCACGAAGAAGCAGGCCACAAGAGCGGGAATGGCCAGGATGCGTGCATAGGTCAGGATGTTCGGCAGGCTGCCGAAGCGGGGAGGTGCGGCTTTGGTTTGCCCCTCTGCCAAGCTTTGCTGCGTCATCGGGCGTTCATTCACCTCGGCCTACCCGCGCTCATGAAAGTGATCATAGATCGTTCGTGCCATTTGCGCGCTAATTCCACCGACCTTCTCGAGATCGGCGATTCCTGCACGGCTGACCGCCTTGGCCGAGCCGAAATGCTGCAAAAGCGCGCGTTTGCGGTGCGGCCCGATACCGGGCACCTCGTCCAGCGGCGAAGCCGTGACTGCCTTCTTGCGTTTGGCGCGATGGGCGCCGATGGCGAAACGGTGGGCTTCGTCTCTAAGTCTCTGGATGCCATATAGCGCAGGATCGCGCGACTCCAACAGTAGAGGCTGTTTGCCCCTGAGATAGATGCGCTCGCGCCCGGCATTACGGTCGGGCCCTTTAGCCACTGCCACGATCTTGATATCCGAAAGGCCAAGCTCGTCCAGCACGTCGCAGGCCGCTCCGAGCTGACCGGGGCCGCCATCGATCAGCACGAGGTCCGGCGCGGCCCAGCCATTCACCTCGTCGCGGTCCTTGGCCAGCTTGCTGAATCGCCGCGTCAGCATCTCGCGCATCATCGCGTAGTCGTCGCCCGGTACCAGATCCTCACCCTTCATATTGAACTTGCGATACTGCCCTTTGATGAACCCTTCAGGGCCGGCGACGATCATGGCGCCGACCGGGTTTGTGCCCGAAATGTGGCTATTATCGTAGACCTCGATCCGCTCGGGACTCTCGTCGAGATCGAACAGTTCGGCAAGCCGCGACAAGATCGCAGCCTGCGACGACGTATCGGCAAGACGCCGCGCCAGCGCCTCGCGTGCATTGACGAGGGCATGCGCGACGAGCTCGTGTTTTTCGCCCCGCTTCGGTGTGCTGACGCCGATCTTTAGGCCGGTGCGCAGCGACAAGGCTTCGTGGAGCAGGCGCCGCCCGGGAATGTCGTGCGACAGCAGGATGAGTTTTGGCGGTTGCTTGTCGTCATAGAACTGAGCGACGAAGGCCTCCAACACCTCCTCGACCGCGACGCTCTTATCGGCGCGCGGATAATAGGCGCGATTGCCCCAATTGTTGCCGTTGCGGAAGAAGAACACC
The DNA here is from genome assembly GCA_964523345.1 of uncultured Methyloceanibacter sp. Lineage (GTDB taxonomy): Bacteria > Pseudomonadota > Alphaproteobacteria > Rhizobiales > Methyloligellaceae > Methyloceanibacter. The sequence goes on along the minus strand of CAZFYL010000026.1, from coordinate 20,909 downwards.
TGAATACAGGTCTGGCCCGCATCTTGATGAGCGGCGAAAATATCGGCGTCTCTTACCGTCTTTGGGTTGATCCCCTGGCGCGACTGAATATGGCTGAGCGCCGTCAGCCGGTCGCGAAAGCTCGCCGCCCGCTCGTAGTCCTGCTTGCCGCTCGCTTCGTCCATCAGCGCGCGCAACCTGAGCTTCACCTCGTCGCTCTCGCCGGTGAGGAAGCGCAGCGCCTCGTCGACCAGCGCGTCGTAACCGGCGACCGAAATCTCACCGGTGCATGGAGCGCTGCAGCGCTTGATTTGGTAGAGCAGGCACGGCCTGGTGCGGCTTTCGTAATAGGCGTCGGAGCAGGAGCGCAGCAGGAACGCGCGCTGAAGCGTATTGATGGTCCGGCCGACCGCGCCGGCCGAGGCGAAAGGACCGAAATAATCTCCTTTGCGATTGCGCGCGCCGCGATGCTTGAGGATCTGCGGTACGTCATGGTCGCGCGCGATCAGAATATAGGGAAAGGACTTGTCGTCCCTGAGCACCACATTGTAGCGAGGCGTGAGCCGCTTGATGAGATTGGCCTCAAGTAGAAGCGCCTCGGTCTCGGTTGCCGTGGTGACGAATTCCATGCTCGCCGTATCGGCGATCATGCGGGCAATGCGGTTATTGTGGCCGGTGCCGCGCGCGTAGCTTTGCACCCGCTTCTTCACATGGCGCGCTTTGCCGACATAGAGAACCTCGCCGGTGGCGTCGATCATGCGGTAGACGCCGGGTCCGGCCGGCGCCGTTTTGGCGTAGCGGCTTATGACCAGCGCGCCGGTTTCGACGGTGGCTGTGCGCGACGCGCGCTGGGCGCTGGCGGGGTTCTCTAACGGCATGAAATCATTATGGTTCCCACATGCTTGCGCATGCGGCTCTGAAGTGAAGGTAGGGTCTCGGCGCAATCCTATTCAAGAGCTTGCAAGGCGCTCAGGCGCCGTCCGGCGCGGGCGTCCAAGCGAGGTGCTGGCCTGCATCGAGCGCGATCATCTGTCCGGTAATCGATGGGGTCTCAAGCAGGAAACGAATTGCCCTTACCACGTCGGCGGTGTCCACGGGCCTTTGCAAGGGAGTCGCGCCGGCTTCCAACGCGAACGCCGCGTCGCTTTGGCCCTGGTGCTTAAGCACGGGACCGGGCCCGATGGCATTCACCCTGATCCGCGGGGCGAGCGCCTGCGCCATGATTTGCGTCGCGGTCCACAGCGCCGATTTGGAAATGGTGTAAGAGAAATAGGCCGGGTTGAGACGGAAGACCTTTTGGTCGGTCAAGTTGATCACGTGGCCTTCCGTGCCGTCCGGGAGTGTTTTGGCAAAGGCTTGCGTGAGAAAGATAGGAGCCCTGAGATTGACGTCGAGTTGCCTCTGCCATGTTCGCGCATCGAGCGTCGCCAGCGTGTCGTCCTCGAAACGCGCGGCATTGTTGATGAGGCAGATCGGGGGACCGAGCTCCGCGGCGCAGGCCGCGATCAATGTCTCCGGCGCGTCCAAAGAATCGAGATCGGCGGCAAAGGCGGAAGCTGTTCCGCCTGAGCGTTCGATTTCGGCCACAAGGCCCGAAGCCTCGGCCGCGGAGTCGCGATAATGGAGTCCCACGCGCCAGCCGCGTTCGGCGAAATCGAGCGCGATGATCCGGCCCAGTCTTTGCGCGGCGCCGGTCACGAGCACGGTGCGGTCGTCTTGGTGTTGCGTCATGGCGTGGAGCTGGAGATGGTGGCCAAACGAAAGGGCGAAACGACCGGGGAGGGGGACGCTAAACCTACTCTAGGTGAGCGCTTGTGGGCGAACAAGGGCTGTACCTTTTCCAGCCGTTCCCGTGGCCTAGTGACACCCAAGCGGAGGTGAGCCGTGCCTGACGAAAACGCCGTGGCGAAGGCGTACGCGGTCTATACGCCGTTCACGCTGTCGATTTACGATGCGCTCGTCCACGGGTTCTCCAACCGCTTTGCCTGGCGCTGTCCGGCCAGCCGTCTGATCGAGCTCTATCGCGGCAATCTCTCATCCGATCATTTGGAAGCTGGCGTAGGCACCGGGTTCTTAATTGACCGCGCCGCAACGGCGAAGCTCAGCCGCCTTGTCTTGCTCGACGCCAACCGGAACTGCCTGGACCGTGCCGGACGCCGGCTCGCCCGTTTTAAGCCCGAACTCTATCAAGTCGATTTGCTCGCGCCGCTGGCACTCGAGTTGGCGCCCGTGGCCTCTGTCGGCCTGACCTATGTGCTGCATTGCCTGCCGGGCGGTATGCACGAGAAGCTGACGGTCATTGACAATCTGCGGCCGTTGATGCGCGAAGGCGCCACCCTGTTCGGCGCGACCATTCTCGGGCGTGGCATTGCGCCGAACCGGGCGGCTTCAATGCTGCTCGATCTCTATAACGCGAAGGGCGTGTTCAACAATCGCGAGGACGACCTCGCCGCCTTGTCAGATGGCTTAAGGCACCGTTTCGCCGAAGTTGAACTTGCGCAAGAGGGCTGTGTCGCTCTCTTTCGTGCCTCGTGAGTCAGCGTGCCGCGGGCGCGGGCACCGAAATCTCGGGTAACGGACAAAGCCGCCCTTGATCCTCATTGACAGTGCAGGCGCTGGGAACGAGATCGCGGCCGAAGCAAATTCTGACATCGTAGAGCCGCGCGTCCCGGCAGGTGACGGAAATCATGTCCGGTTTAAGCCAGGGATTGGCTCCGACAAACGCCGCCTCGATATCTTTGGGAGAGGCAACGGTATTCGCCGCGGGCGCGGCAAAACGGGCCGGAACGCTGATGCGCTGATAAAGCTCGCGCGCCACGGCGAAATATTGCGCCGGATCCAGACCCGAACAGGTGCCGTGGGTGCGATACTCGTGAATCACCAGATTCCTACTCGGCATGATGTCGCGCATTCCCGCGATCACGCCTTCCGGCACCCAAGGCCGTCTGCCGGTAAAGCAATCGTTCGGCCAGCCGCTTTCGTATTGCGGCCATAACCCGTGCAGCAGGAACCCGTATTGCTTCGAGACCTGGCATTGCCGGTCGTCGCGCGTTTCTCCTTCATCGCGGCAATAAGACGGGTTCCAGCTGAGCACGAGCGCGTAATAGTCGAATGCGCCCGGCCTGTTTCGCTCGGCGGCGGAAACATGGCCCGCCGGCGGCGACAAGACCAGAGCGGTGATCAAGAACGACCTAAGCGCGGGCCGCATCGCCGATCGAACCAAGCTCGGCCAGGATGCGCGCCCAGCTTCGTGCGCCTTTGGTGAAGCTTCGCAGATTGTATTTCTCGTTTGGGGAATGGATGCGGTCGTCGTCGAGGGCAAAGCCGATCAACAGCGAGTCCATGCCAAGCCTCGAACGGAACGACTCGACAATCGGAATCGAAGCGCCACAGCCGGCGATCACAGGCGCCTTGCCCCATTCGGCTTCGAGCGCACGTGCGGCGGCAACGAAGGCGGGAGCGCCGGTGTCGAAACCAACCGCAGGCGATCCGCCTTCATGTCCGAACGACACTTTCGCATCGGACGGCAAATGGTCGGTGACGAAGCGGCGGACGCCAGAAAGAATTTTTCCCGGGTCCTGCCCGGGGACCAGCCGGAAAGAGAGCTTGGCCGTCGCCTGGGCCGGGATCACCGTCTTGGTGCCGGGTCCGCCATAGCCGCCAACGATCCCGTTGATTTCTGCGGTGGGACGGGCCCAGAGCTGCTCGAGCAGGGGGAAGTCTTTCTCTCCGGCCGGTTCGCTCAAGCCGACGGCGCCGAGAAAGCCCGTTTCGTCGAAACCGAGCGCGCGCCAGCTGGCGAGCGTTGCGGGCGCGGGCGGTTGAATGCCGTCATAGAAGCCTGGAACGGCGACGCGGCCTTTGTTGTCGTGGAGTGCGGCGAGAATGTCGGCAAGAACGCGCAAAGGGTTCAGGGCAGGCCCGCCGTAGACACCGGAGTGCAGATCGCGCGAAGGACCGCTGATCGTGATTTCGGAGAATGCCAGTCCGCGCAAGAAAGCAGTGATGGCGGGCGTGTCGGCATCCCATTGCCCGGTGTCGCAGACGAGCGCGAGATCGGCCTTCAGCTCGTCACCGTGCGCGGCCAGGAACGGTCCGAGGCTTGGACTTCCCGATTCCTCCTCGCCTTCGATCAAGACGCTGACATCGAGCGGCAGCGATCCATGCGCCCCGATCCAGGCGCGGGCGGCCTCGATAAAGGTCATCATCTGGCCTTTGTCGTCGGATGCGCCGCGCGCGACGATCATCTTGCCGTGCTGAGCATCCTCGGTGAGATGCGCGTCGAACGGTGGGGCGTCCCATTGTTCCAACGGGTCTGGAGGTTGCACGTCGTAGTGGCCGTAAAACAACACGCGCCGTGATGAGTCGCTTGAGGGCACACGACGCCAATGCCCCACCACCATCGGCTTGCCTGATGTCGGCACGACCCGCGCCTCGAAGCCGGACTCGCGCAACAGCGCCGCGCAACACTCGGCGGCATCGAGGCATGATTGGTGATAGGCCGGATCGGTCGATACGCTTGGGATGGCAAGCAGACCGAACAGCCGCTCAAGAGCTTTCGGCTCTTCCTCGGCGAGCCGGTCGAGCACGTGTTGCAACGCGCCATCCGGCGATTGGGAGTCCTTCATCGCCATGACTCCACCGAGGCGCGCTCCCATGATTCATCGCGTCTCGGTTTGCTGAGCGCAAGCCACCGCAACCGGTCGATGCGATGTCGAGAGGGGAAGGGTTATTCGCCGAGCTGAACGTTGATGGCTTGCGGACCCTTGCCACGGCGGTCCGGCTCGGTTTCGAACGACACTCGTGCGCCCTCGTCGAGCGCAGGAAGACCTGAGCCCTGTAACGCAGAGATATGCAGGAACACGTCCTTGCCGCCATCATCCGGCGTGATGAAGCCGAACCCTCGTGAGTGATTAAAAAATTTGACCGTACCGGTCTGACGCATGGGACGCTCCTTTCCCCCTTCCAAATGGTCCGCGCAAACGGCGCGAATGATAAGGCAAGTTCAGAAAGCAGGAAAAGAAACCGCGTCGCTCGCATCAGCGCGCATGCGGTACATCTCTCCCGGGTTCCCAATCTGCCCGCAAAGCGCCTCACTCTAGTTGCGCGAGACCGCTAAGCGCAAGACCCATCTCTCTTGGCGCGCGAAGCGGCAAGCCGAAATGTCGGTAGCGAGGTTGCGAGCTTAATTGGGGTAGGGCGAATCGTTCGGAACGCCTTCGAGCGTAAAGCCGCCCGGCGTGAAATCGAATCCAGGTCCGAAATCCATGGGCGCTGGCGGCATCTCGGCCGGACCCCAAATGTCACTGAGATTCAAACGCGAATAGCCGCCTGGGCGGCGCCGTTTCGGAACCACGTAAACGTCGGCCGAAGAGTTGCTGGCCCCTTGCCCCTCGGCTTCCTCGGCGTTGCCATGATGAGCCAAGCTGACAACGAGCAACGCACCTGCAAAAAGCATGGCCGTGAAGAGAAGCGTTCGGACGGCGAGGAGCCTAAACATTCGGACCTATTAAACCCTTTGCGGTGACGTTACAGCGTCTCTTCAATCTGTCTGGCCGAGATTACGTTTGCGTGACCAGGTTTTTCGCAAGCGCGAAAAGCCGGCCCGTGAGTCGGCCCGGCAACCCCCACTATGCGATTTTTCCTGGCTTCTGCCTATGCTTTCTATGCAACAGATGGCGGCTATCTTATCTTCCAGGTCCACTCAATCGCCAATGATTTTCGAGAGTTAGCTCTACAAGCTGCGAAAAAAAACCTGTGGCGGAGGACCGACCCGGCGCGCTCAGATCAAATGCAATGCAGCAAACGCTGCTCTGCGGGTGCTGGGAGCCCGAACGCTAAGAGGCGCCGAATCCCCCGAAGGGATCCGGCGCCTCCATCGTTTCGTCGTTGTGCCTGTCGTCTTACAGGCTTGCGTTTAGCGCTCTGCGGTCTTCGTACCTTTGGTCTTGGATGCGCCAAGTTTGGCGAGCGCGCCGCCGCCGGCAGGAGAGACCCTCACCTTCGCGACGCCGGACCCGATCATCCCGATATTTGCGGCAGCGGCCCGTGACAGATCGATGATCCGGCCGCCCGTAAAGGGACCGCGGTCATTGATCCGCACGACGACCGATTTGCCGTTGGAAAGATTCTCGACCAGGACCCGCGTGCCGAACGGCAGCGAACGATGCGCAGCGGTGAGATCGTTGGGATTCATCCGCTCGCCATTGGCGGTTCGGTTTTGTGGCATTGAGTACCACGAGGCACGGCCGAGCTGGTCGGCCGTGGCATGGTCGATAGGTAACAGCGCAGCAGTGCCGAGAAGTCCCACCGTGATTATCTTCTCTCGCATTTTGAACATGCGGTTGTTGCTCCATTTGATTCATCTGGGAGGATTTTTTTGAAGCCGACAACGAATCGGCCCACTCTTTGTGGGCGCTAACCTACGGACCAAGGAGGCACAAAATCGGCTCGCGGGGGGTCAGATCGGGGTGAGAGAAGGGCGATTTAGGGGCGGTTTCATTACACTTTGAACGCGTGACCGCGAGCAGGTGTGCGTCGACGCCGGCAGCTCGATGATCCTGCCGCCAAGTTTGCTGCCCAACTCTTTGTCATTTCCCGCCTAATCCTTGCCCTTTTCACGCCTATACTACCACGTGCTGATGTTTCACGGTGGCATGACGGGAACGGTCCGACGTGGGACTTAACAAAGACACGGCAGCGCGTAAGCAGACCATGTCAGGGATCAACGAGCCGGGGCAGCTCTCTCCCGAAAGCTTGCGGAAACCCTCAAGCGAGCCAATGACCAGCGCGCAGGCGTCCTGTCTCAAGATGCTTGCCGATGAGGCGCAGGAACCATCGGCGTTCGACAAGACTTTAAGTAAAATGGAAGCGTCCCGGCGCATCAGCGTCCTGACCGAGAGGCTCAGGATCGGCCATCTGCCCCCCCACACGGATTAGGCCGCGCATTGTCGATGGGTTTCCTTGCGCCGAAGATTTGCTGGCACGTTGAGGGCACGGTACGGCATGCATGCCATAGAGTTGCGCTTCTCCTGGTGGCGGTTGCGGTGCCGGTCATTGCCGATGCTGGAGACGCGATGGCCTTGACGCTGACATCCTCGGCTTTTGCTCCGGGCGACAAGATTCCCTCGAAATATACCTGCGAGGGCGGCGATATATCGCCGCCGCTTGCTTTCGCCGGCGCGCCGGACGGCACCAAGAGCCTCGTCCTCATCGTCGATGATCCCGACGCACCGGATCCAAAGGCGCCAAAACGCGTCTGGGTGCATTGGCTCGTTTATAATCTTCCGCCCGACAGCAACGGTCTGGCTGAGAACGCGAGCAGCGCGGGCTTGCCGAGCGGTGCTGTCGCCGGTCTCAACGATTGGCAGCGGACCCCGTACGGCGGTCCTTGTCCGCCAATCGGACGGCATCGTTACTTTCATAAGCTCTATGCGCTCGACACCGTTCTTCCCGAAGAGGCCCTCACCAAAGCTCAGCTTGAAGCCGCCATGGCCGGTCATGTGCTGGCGCAGGCCGAGCTCATCGGCACCTATCAAAAAGGCGATCCATAAATCGGTGGCTTAACGGGCTTCGTCCCTTGACGGATATCCAACGACTGGTTTGAGTGGCGCCATGGCTAGACATCCCATGACCAAGATTCATCTGATTGCGCGCGCCGGCGTATTCGCGGCGGCACTGATCGGACTCACCCCTCATGCCTTCGCCGCCTGTGATAACCCTGCCGCGTTCGGCCCTTGGCTACAAAGCTTCAAGAAGGAAGCCGTCGCGCAAGGGATTTCACCGCAAACCGTCTCTTACGCGCTGAACGGACTCACTTACGATCCCAGAACAATCGCCAAGGATCGCGCGCAGGGCGTGTTCACGCAGACCTTCCTGCAATTTTCCGGCCGGATGGTCTCCAAGAATCGCCTCACCGTCGGCGCTCAACTGCTGAGGAAATACGCTCGTGTGTTCCGGGCGATCGAACAGCAATACGGCGTTCCCGGCCCCGTGCTGGTCGCCTTCTGGGGGCTTGAGACCGATTTCGGCAAGATCATGGGCGATCTGGAGACGCTCCGGTCGCTCGCCACGCTGAGCTTCGACTGCCGGCGCCCGGAGGAATTCCGCGAGCAGCTTCTTTACGCGCTCAGGGTGGTCGAGCGCGGAGACCTTACGCCTAAGGAGATGCGCGGACCGGCACATGGAGAAGTCGGTCAGTTCCAGTTTCAGCCTAAGAATTACTTCGAGTATGCCGTCGACTTTGACGGCAACGGCAAGCGCGACTTGATTCACAGTGCGCCCGACTCGCTTGCCTCGGCGGCCAATTATTTGCAGTCGATCGGCTGGCAGGCCAATCAGCCTTGGCTCGAGCAAGTGCGGGTGCCCGCGGATTTGCCGTGGGATCAGGCCGATGTCACCATCAGGAAACCGCGCTCGTTCTGGGCCCAGCACGGGGTCACTCAATTGAACGGCAAGCCGCTCCCCGCCGACAATCTGCCCGCCGGGCTCATCCTGCCGATGGGCCGGAACGGTCCGGCGTTTCTCGCCTATCCCAATTTCGACATCTATCTCGAGTGGAACGAGTCGCTGATCTACACCACCACGGCGGCCTACTACGCGACGCGTCTTGCCGGCGGCCCCCCGCTTAGCCGCGGCAGGGGCCCGCTCCAACCGCTCAGCGCAGGTCAAATCAAGCAAGTCCAGCGGCTTCTGGCCAAGCGGGGATACGATGTGGGCAAGATCGACGGCGTTCTCGGTGCCAACAGCCGCCAGGCGATCCGCACGGTGCAGCTCGAATACGGCATGCCCGCCGATGGCTACCCGACGGCTGAATTGCTCAATCGGCTGAGCCGGGGCAGGTAGCGCCCGCACCTTCGTCGCTCGGCAGTTACACGGCCGGCTGACGCCACTTTGACCGTTCCTACCTCTTGAGCGCGGCGTTCGTTAGCGCGGAGGTCCCATGCGCTTCCAGATCAGATGATCGAGCGAAAGGGCACCCGGTCCGCGCGCTAAAATAAGCAGCAGAGGCGCGAACCAAAGAATGTGCGTTGGCCAGGCCTCGGGATAGACGAAGAGTTCAATGACCAAAGTCATGATGATGAGACAGAGCGCCGATAGGCGCGAGGCAAGCCCGATCAGGAGAAGCACCGGAAAGACGTGCTCGGCGATCGTCGTCGCATAGGCGGCAAGATCGGGTGGCAGCAGCGGAACCTTGTATTCCTCGCGGAACAGGAAAAATGTGTTGTCCTTAATGTATAAGAAGTTCTCGACCTTGGTCTGGCCCGAGCGCCAAAACACGGTTGCCACCGCGAGGCGAGCGACCAGCGCCACCAAGGCGTAGGGGATACGCTCAGCCAAGCGCCGCCCCGCATCGAGCCAGTTTATCAAAATTGGCATCCTAACCTCCCGTTGCCTCCCGTGTCTTAGCGGGTCTCACGCGCCTGCCGCCGATCGGGCTTCTCCAAAAAAACAGGTCGATGATCGAAACGATAGCCGGCCGCTATTTGACCTTGCGGACACAAATAGGCCAAATCAAAAGCCTGAGAGCCTACAAGCCCAGTATTGCTGGGAGATCACTGTCCTATGCCGCCTTGGAGTGCATCGCGGCAGAGCTGTGCCGTGCTGGCGGCGGGAAGCCACGATTATGACTTTGGCCTTTGCCACCGTAGAAGAAGCGTTCCGTTACTGCCGCGACATGGACGCCTCCTTGGGCGAACGGCTTCAATTGTTCGCCGAAATTTCGCGCGCGCTGCGTCCCGAGGCGCAGGAGGTGGTCGATCGCATGGTGGAAAGGCTCAAGGCGTTCGAAGCCGGCGCCGGCGCGCCGTCGCCGGGCGACCCCATGCCCTCCTTCAAACTCCCGGATGAGACCGGACGCCTGGTCGGGCTCGAGGACCTGCTCCAGTCGGGGCCCGCCGCGATCACGTTCCACCGCGGTCATTGGTGTCCCTATTGCAGGATCAACACCAGGGCACTCGCCGAGGTCCAAGACCGGATCGTTTCCGAAGGAGGAGCCATCGTCGCCATCACGCCCGAGCGGGAGTCGTTCGGGGTTCGCCTCAAGGAGGACGCCGGCCTGAGCTATCCGGTGCTGTCGGACGTGGACAACGGCTATGCCCTGTCAATCGGACTAGCAATTTCGGTCGGAGCCGAGGTCGAGGAGGTGATGCGGAAGACGGGCCGCGACCTGCCGGATTACCAGGGCAATGACGCTTGGATCCTGCCGATTCCTGCAACCTTCGTGGTCGATCAACATGGTGTTGTGGTCGACCGGTTCATCGATCCCGACTACCGCCATCGCATGGCGGTGGACGATCTCCTGAAAGCGTTGCGCCAGGCGAGCGCCGCGGAAGCCTGACGCCTCGGCATAGGCAACCGCTTTTCGTTGGGACCGCACAATGATATTGAAGCTGGCGGGCCGGGGCTTGCCGGGAGCCGGACCCGTCACTGCCGAGTGCTGCGGGGTAGCACATGACCGAGCGTCCGCTTTCCGAATTGCTTGAGAAAGCCTTTGTCGAATGCCGCGACATGGACGCCTCACTGGGCGACCGGTTGCAGGCCTTCGCCGACGCCGTGCGCGGCATGGGCGAGGATTTCCAGACGTCCGTCGATCAGCTCGTCGCCCGCCTCCGGGAACATGAGGTCGGGGAACACGCGCCCAAGCCGGGCGACCCCATGCCGAACTTCATTTTGCCCGACGAGGACGGCCGCCTTATCAGCCTGGACGAACTTTCCAAGGACGGCCCCGTGGCGGTCGTGTTCCACCGCGGCCATTGGTGCCCTTATTGCCGGATCAACACCAAGGCGCTGGCCGAGACCCAGGATGAAGTCGCGGCGGTGGGCGGCCGCATCGTGGCGATCATGCCCGACCGGGAACACTATACCGGCGAACTGCAAAAGAGCTCCGGCGCCAATTTCCCGATCCTCACGGACTTCGAGAACGGTTACGCCATGTCGCTGAACCTCGCGTTCTGGGTCGGGGACGAGATGCAGCAAATGATGTGTCAGGCGGGGTGGGACGTGGCGCCGTCGCAAGGCAGCGACACCTGGCTCTTGCCGATTCCGGCCACCTTCGTTGTCGGCACGGACGGCACGGTCAAGGCGCGTTTTGTCGATCCTGACTACCGCAAGCGCATGGCGATCGAGGACTTGCTGGCCGCGTTCAAGGACACGCGCTAAGCCACCGCCGCCGGCTGCGACCAATCATAGGCTCTCAGCATCTTCATCATGGCGCCGGCCGCCGCCGCACGTTGCCGGCCCGCCACGCCGTAGAGGTATACCGTGCGCTGCAGATCGATGTCGGCGATCTCTATGCGTTTCAGGGGGACCGGGCTCTTTGTGCTGTGAGGGACGAAGGCCACGCCGAAACCGGCTTCGAGCAGCAAGAACAAATCCGACTCGGCACTCACCTCATGGAAACTCGCCAAGCCGAACTCCCGCTCGCGCAAGAGCCTTAGCAGGCCCTCGGTACTCTCACAGTACGTTCGGATCATCAGGCGCTCCTGCTTGAGATCGTCGAGCACGGCACCGGCGGAATTGGCCAGGCTGTGTTGTTCGGTGATGACGAGATGGAAGCCCTCGGTGAAAAGCGGCCAGCGATCGAGACGGTCCCAGTCCTCGCTCAGCGGCCCCGCAATGGCGAGCTCGGCCTCGCCGTTCTTGAGGTAATCCAGCACCTCGTTTGCGTCCCCGCGCATGAGCTTCAGATCGAGGTTGTTGAACAGCTTGCCGAGCTCGACCACGTGCGAGGTCACCAAGCTGGCATCGATTGTGTACGATAGAGCAAGACGGAGCGAGCCGATCTCGCCTTTCTTGATGGCAGCGGCCAGCGACCGCGCGTTCATCGCGCTGTCGTAGCACTGCCTCAGATGGGGCAGCATGCGCAAGCCGAGCTCGGTCATTTGGGCGTGCGGCCGCTCGCGCCGGAACAGGTCGCCGCCGAGCTCGCCTTCGAGCTGGCGGATGGCGCGGGTGAGAGACGGCTGGGCGACGTGACACTCCTCCGCGGCGCGCGTGAAATTGAGTTCTCGGGCAACCGCAAGGAAGTAACGGACCTGGTGCATTTCCATGGGAGATCCGCCCCGTCCGCTCTAGCCGTTGTCGGGAAATCGGACCATGCCGGCGCCCTGACTCTGCGACCTGGCATGTTGGCTTGCGATGTCAGTAATCATCGGACCGAAACGTGTATTGAGGCCCGCTTTTACGCCTGTGACCGCAGATAATTCGGTCAATTTGCAGGTTTTGACAAGCAAGATTGTTGGTGTTCGGCCTTTTAGCCCGGCCGCTGCCCGGAGGTCATAGCGCTCCCCTATCGACTCCTTAGCCAACGGGCATTTCCCGTGCCCCCCGCGCTTCTTGCATGATCATCCTCGAACAATGGGTCTCCGGCGCCTGACAAGCCCCGCCGGACACCGCTACAGGAGGACTGGATCCATGAACGTCGCCGTCACTGAGCGCCAAGTTGTATCCTCCACGGCGCACCTCAAAAACAAGGTGTCCCTCGTCACGGGTTCAACCAGCGGCATCGGGCTTGGTATCGCCCGGGCCCTGGCCGGAGCCGGCTCTGCCGTCGTCCTCAACGGCTTCGGCAAAGCCGAGGAGATCGAGGCCGCGCAAGACGCGATCCGCGCCGATTTCGGTGTGCCGGTTCTCTACTCGGGCGCCGACATGTCGAAGCCCGAGTCGATTGCCGAAATGATCGAGACGGTCCTCCACAAATTTGGCCGGCTCGATGTCCTCGTCAACAACGCCGGCATTCAGCACGTGGCGCCGCTGCAGGAGTTCCCCGCCGCCAAGTGGGACGCCATCATCGCCATCAATCTCAGCTCGGCCTTCCACACCACGCGTCTCGCGCTGCCGAACATGATCGCCAGCAAATGGGGACGCATCATCAACATCGCCTCGGCGCACGGTCTGGTCGGGTCAGCCTTCAAGTCTGCCTATGTCGCCGCCAAGCACGGCATGTTGGGCTTGACCAAGGTGACCGCGCTCGAAGTCGCGGAGATGGGCATAACCTGCAACGCGGTTTGTCCGGGCTATGTCTATACGCCGCTGGTCGAGATGCAGATCGAAGGACAGGCCAAGGCCCACGGCATTCCGCGTGAGCAAGTGATCCGAGAAGTTCTGTTGGCGCAGCAGCCGAACAAGCGCTTCGCGACCACCGACGAGCTCGGCAGCATCGCGGTGTTCCTTGCCTCGGACGCAGCCGCGTCCATCACCGGCGCGGCCATTCCGGTCGACGGCGGCTGGACCGCGCATTGAACGACCGCATCAGGAGCCCCCACCATGCTGACGAAAACACTGACGCCGCTCGAAGCCGTCAACGAGATCCGTAACGACGATAACGGCCAAGTCGTGCTCGTGCTGCAAGGTGGCGGTGCGCTCGGCGCCTATCAGGGTGGCGTCTATCAGGCGCTACATGAGGCGGGCATCGAGCCCGACTGGATTATCGGCACTTCGATCGGCGCCATCAACGCCAGCATCATCACCGGTAATAAGCCCGAAGACCGCTTGTCCCGGTTGAAGGAGTTCTGGCGCCGTGTCGACCGGTCGGAGGCATGGGACGGCGTCTTTCCCGCCTGGAGCGGCATCGGCGACGCGCTGACCTCGTGGGGCACGCTGGCCAATGGCATTCCCGGGTTCTTCGAGCTCAACCCACGGGCGTTCTTCGGCACGCATGTGCCGCTCGGTCCCGATCAAGCCGGCTACTACTCGACCGACCCTCTGCGCAAAACCTTGGAGGAGCTTGTCGACTTCACGCTGATCAACCAGAAGCGTCCGCGGCTAACCGTGGGCGCGGCGCATGTGCGGACCAGCATGATGCATTATTTCGACTCGCAAAAAATGGACCTTTGCGCGAGCCACATCATGGCCTCAGGCGCGCTGCCTCCGGCCTTCCCGGCCGTGCGCATCGACGGCGAGCTTTATTGGGACGGCGGCATCCTGTCCAACACGCCGGCCGAGTGCATCTTCGAGGATCGTCCGCGCCGCAACTCGCTGATCTTCGCGGTGCATCTTTGGCACCCGACCGGTGACGAGCCGGGCTCCGTCTGGCAGATCCTGCATCGCCAGAAGGACATTCAATATTCGAGCCGCATTGCCAACCATATCGTGCGGCAGCGTGAGGCCCATAGGCTCCGTCATGTCATTTCCGAGCTGCTAGAATTCGTGCCGCCGGAGGCGCGACACAACCCGCGCGTAAAGAAACTCGCCGGCTATTCTTGCCGTACGCGGATGCATGTCGTGCGGCTGCTGGCGCCGCGGCTCAAGAACGAAACCCATATGAAGGACATCGACTTCTCGCCGGCGGGCATCTGTGCGCGCTGGGAGGCGGGCTGCGCCGATACCAAGTGCGCGCTTCAGGAGCAGGGATGGCTCGAGGACTCCGATCCGCTTGAAGGTGTGATCCTGCACGAGCCGCGGGCCGGAGCCGAACCCGCGGCTGAAGCCAAGATGACCGGGGCCGTGACCGCACCTGCGGACCTGCCGCGGCGGGCTGCGGAATAGGGAGGCGGGCGATGGAAGCGTGTTCAGGCCCAGCGACGATCCAGCTCATTGTTGCCGCCACGATTTTCCTGGGTGCAGTCGTTTCTCTGGACATGTTCTGGGTCGGGACTGGCGACGAACTGCGGGGGGCCGATGTCGATCGCGCGCTCCGCAAGCGGAATTGGCTCAATGCGCTCGTTGCCGCCGGCGGTGCCGGTGCCGCCGCCCTGCTGCTGTTTGGCGCGAGCACCTGCTAAAACTGTGCACTCTGAACCCTAGCCCACCGTCGAGCTGCCGATAAAGAACCCGGCGCGGGCGCCGGGCTCTCAACGCAATACAGAAAGTCTTCCCGATGGCGGCTACGCCGCCAATTCGGCCAGCCTCCTATTTGATGGAGGTCGGGGGCAACTCTTCGGCGTAGACCTGCTGCGTGTGATGGAAACAGCCGCCCAATGCCATGGACGCGGCGATGACGGCCAAAACGACGATGGTGCGCATGACTGACCCCTCTGACGTGACACATGTGCTTACCGTGAGGACGCGAGACTTCGTGCATTTCACCGCTTTACGCTTAGAAAAGCGTTAATGAGCGCGCCGTTTTGAGCCGTAGAAATCTTTGCAGGGCCGGATTAGGGGCCGATTGGCGGTGACATGGGCGTCTTGAGGAAGACGGCCAGGAGCGCGGCGGCCATCAGCGCCATGGCGATGCCGCCGACACAAGCCGCCCAGCCGAACATGTCGAAGATCACCCCAAGCACCGCGCTGCCGATCAGGCCGCCGAAGAAATAGCTGGCAAGATAGAGACCGCTTGCGGCCCCGCGGTCGGACGTCGCGGCGCGGCCGACGAAACCCGTGGCACAGGCTTGAGCGAAGAATGTTCCCACCCCCACCAGGACCATTCCCAGCAGCACGGCCGGCAGGTTCGGCAGAACAAGAAGCGGAAGACCGAGAGCGGCAATGCCGAGCGATGCCCAAAATGTCGGTCTTGTGCCGAAGCGGCTTACGGCGCGCCCGGCCAGTGGCGTGGTCGCCATGGAGGGGACGAACACGAAATAGACGATACCGAGAGTCATGGCGCCGACGCCGAGCGGCGGCTGCACCAGAACGAAATTGACAAAGGTGAACGTGCCGATGAAGGCGAACAAGATGCAGAAGCCGATGGCGAAGCTGGCGCGCAGAGCGGGGTTCTTCAGATGCATGATCCACGCGGTGAAATGCGAACCCGCGGCCGGAGTTATGCATCTCATGCAGGGCGTCTTCTCGATGGTGAAATAGACCAGTACGGCACCAAGGAGATTGAGAAGGGCGAAGAAGTAGAAATTGCTGGCGAGTCCAAAATGGTCGGCGACGGCCGCCGAGATCAATCTGCCGATCAGATTGCTGGCAACGTTGCCGGTGATGTAGGCCGCAAAAGCGCTGGCCGAGTCTGCGGCGCTGTAATGCTCTCCCAGATAGGCGAGGGTGAGGGTGAAGGCGGCGGCCATGCACAGGCCCTGCGCCACCCGCAAGATGGTGAAACTCGTAAGATCCGGAGCGTGGGCGAGCAGCGCGGTGGGGACGGCAAGCAGGACGAGACTGATCAAGATGCCGCGTCTGCGGTCGATCCCACGGCTGAAATAGCCGATGGCCAGACCGGAAAACGCCATGCCCAAGGTGCTGGCATTGACGGCAAAGCCCATGGCCGCGGGCGAGACGCCGTAATGGCGGGTGAGCGAGGGCAGAATGGCTTGGGTGGCGAACAGGTCGACGACGGTCAAAAAGGCCGTAAGGGTGATAATGACAGAGCGAAGGAAAACGCCACCTGAGTGTTCGTGCCGCTCACTCTCCGCTATGTCGAGCGCTGAGGAGGCTTCGGTCATGGCGCAACGCCTCAAGGAAAAAGAGTCGGATGTAACGCCCGGGGGAGGAGAGGGGCGTTACATCCGACGGGGGGGAGGAGCTACATGTTCTTGTCGTTTGCGTCCTTTAAGAGGTCGGCCGAAAGCAGCACGACCGTCGTGTCGCCGAGATTCTTCCACCAATGCGACACGTCATTGGTCTCGGCGACGACATCGCCGGCCTTGTGCACGATCGGCACGGCGCAGTTGCTGGCATATTCTTCGATCTGGCCTTCGATGATGTAGATGATGGCCGGCCGCTCGCCATGGCTATGCCACGGCACAATTCCGCCCGGCTCGATGACGAGCTTGCGCATGCGGAACTTGCGATCCTTGATGCCTTGTTCCTGGTCGACATCGATCATGGCGATGACGGTGTCGGTGACGCCCATCGGCTTCTCATCGACCATCTGACGCGCGTCGGCTTTCTTCTGATCGGCGGGGCATCCGGCGGCGAAGGCGCTTGAGGCCATCGCGGTCGCGCCGAGCGCGATACCGGCAATGAGGACAATGCGGCCCAACTGGCTCGTTGTTTTCGATGGAAACATTTCCATTCACTCCTTCTGGCTGATGCTCTGGCCGAAAGGAACGGCCGCGGCGATAGGGGAAAGATCGTCCCAAGCCACCGCCAACGGAAATGCCGGTTGGCTTTCAGGTCGATAGCCGAGCGCTATCCGGTGCAGCGAATGCACCTTGTTCATAGCCATAAGGTATTGGCGGATCAGGGGTATCCAGCACTACCTTGGCACTGTTCCGGACGGGCACATGGCCGTCCGCCCGGGCCCCGATCCCCAAAAGGCCACCCTGAAGGAGATTTGAAATGAAACAGCTTCTGATCGTCGTCACCCTGGTCGTCGCCTCTGCCGCGCCCGCCATGGCCGAAGGTTTCCCGAATCCTTACCTGACCAACGTGAGCCGCTAACGAGAACAACCGGGCAAGGGGTCAGCCCCCTTGCGTAGGCGAGAGTAGAACCCCGCAAAGACTTCCTCCCTGCTCTCGCTCTGTTTGTCTCCTAAGTGACTCCCTTCATTGTTTTGAAATTTTGCGGGCGCTTCCGTTAAAGCGCCCGCAATTTTTTGCGGGTGTCTATCCCGGGCACCGGCGGGACTCTCCTGACATAGGCAAAGGATGGGTGTAGGTGGAGGGCATGAAGCCAGATCTCCGGCCGATGCTTGCGACCCTGACCGACGGACCGTTCGACGATCCGGACTGGGTGTTCGAAACGAAATGGGACGGCTTTCGCGCCATCGCCATAGCGGCCCCGGGCCACGTGCAGCTCTATTCGCGCCGAGGCCACGACGTCTCGGACAAATATCCCACGATCTGCGAGGCGCTCGCAGCCATAAAGCATCAGGCGGTGCTCGATGGCGAGCTGGTAGCGCTCGACGCGCACGGCCGGTCGCGCTTCCAGCTGTTGCAGAATGCAGGGCGAGAGCGCGTGCGTCTCCGCTATTGCGTGTTCGACCTGCTTTATTGCGACGGCGAGGACGTGCGTAGTTGGCCGCTGTTGAAGCGTAAGGAGCTGCTTAAGAAGATTTTGCCGAAGAGCCGCCTGCTCGTTTACAGCACCCATGTCGTGGGCCAGGGCATCAAAGCCTTCAAGGCAGCAAAACGCGCCCGGGAAGAAGGCGTCATGGCCAAGCTCGCCAGCGGGCGCTACCACTCAGGACGGCGCACGCGCGAATGGCTCAAGGTCAAGGTGAGTCACGAGCAGGAGGTGGTGATCGTCGGCTTCACCGCGCCGCGCCGCTCGCGCCAATATTTCGGCGCCTTGGTGCTGGCCGTGCGTGACGGCAAGAGCTGGAAATATGCCGGGAGGGCGGGAACCGGGTTCAGTGACGAAACTCTGCGCTCGCTCCATCAGATAATGGTTCCGCTGATCACCAAGACCAAGCCGATCGCCGCTAAGGTTCCGAGCGAGGCAACCACCACCTGGGTGAAACCGAAACTGGTCGCAGAAGTGAAGTTCACCGAGTGGACGGCCGCCGGCGAGATGCGTCATCCTGTGTTTCTCGGTCTTAGGACCGACAAGAAGGCGACCGACGTCACGCGGGAGACGCCGAAACCGTTGCGCGACGTTAAACCCGCTGCAAGAACGCGGCGCCGCTGATCCATATCAAGGCGCTCCCGCCCCTTCGCCGTCTATCGTGATCCGTAATCTCTGTTACAGCACGGCTTAAAGGAGATGCGCCATGAGCACCGGTTTCGACACGTTCGATCGGACCGTCCAGGAATCCAATCTTTGGCTCAAGGATATCATGGAAAGGCTCGAGACCGGCGACCGGCATCATGCCTATTCGACTTTACGCGCCGTGCTGCATGCATTGCGCGACCGGATCGGCGCAGAGAGCGCAGCCCATCTCGGCGCGCAATTGCCGATGCTTCTGCGCGGCCTCTACTATGAAGGCTGGGACCCGACCGGCAAGCCGACCAAGGAACGCCACGAAGAGGCGTTTCTCGCCCGGATCGCCGGGGAGCTGCCGCGGGCGCAAGAGGGCGAGGTCGAGCAGGGGGCCTACGCGGTCCTCGATGTCTTGTCCAAGCATATCGACCGCGCGGCGGCGGCAAAGCTTGCCGGCATGTTTCCCCTGGAGCTGCGAAAATTCTGGCCTGCCTTCATCCAGCAAGCGGCAAGCGAGCGCCAAGCCGGCTCCGCGTAAGCGCTAGCGGCGTTTACCTTTATAGGTGCGTGTCCCGGGCTTGCCGGATTTCGAGCGCGGCCGCGATTTCTGCATGGCGGAAAGGGGCATCTCGCGGTTATGCGGCCCCATTTCGTCGAGTGACGGCTTATGCGGGCGGGTCAAGTCGGTTTGCCCGGCGCTGCGCTCAAGGTCAGCCTGACGGGCAAGGGGGTCGCTGGCGATGGCGAGCTCCATCTGACGCAAGCGCTTGACCTCATCTCTAAGCCGGGCCGCTTCCTCGAATTCGAGGTCGGCGGCCGCGGCACGCATCCGCTTCTCCATATCGGCGACCACGCTTTCGAGATTGTGTCCGATCATCGCCTGATCCTCTTCGGCGAAGCCGGTTCCCGCATCGACGAGCACGTGGTCGCGCTCGTAAACGCTGGCGAGGATGTCGCCGATATTCTTCTTTACGCTCTCAGGTGTGATCCCGTTTGCTTCGTTCCACGCGATTTGCTTCTCGCGCCGGCGGTTGGTCTCGGCGATGGCACGCTCCATCGACCCGGTCATGCCGTCGGCATAAAGGATCACGCGCCCGTCGATATTGCGCGCGGCGCGGCCGATCGTCTGCACCAGCGACGTCTCCGAGCGCAAGAACCCTTCTTTGTCGGCGTCGAGAATGGCGACCAGGGCGCATTCGGGAATATCGAGACCCTCGCGCAACAGGTTGATGCCGATCAGAACATCGAACGCGCCGAGCCGCAGATCGCGGATGATCTCGATGCGCTCGAGCGTCTCGACGTCGGAATGCATGTAGCGCACCCGGATGCCTTGCTCGTGCATGTATTCGGTCAGGTCCTCGGCCATGCGCTTGGTCAGCGTGGTGACCAGGATCCGATAGCCTTGCGCCACGACTTTTCGTGTCTCGTCGATCAGATCGTCGACTTGGGTCGAAGCCGGACGGATGAGCACCGGCGGATCGACCAGGCCGGTCGGGCGGATCACCTGCTCGGCGAATACGCCTTTGGTCTGGTCCAATTCCCAGCCTCCCGGCGTGGCCGAGACATAGATCGTCTGCGGCCGCATCGCGTCCCATTCCTCGAAGCGCAGCGGCCGGTTGTCCATGCAGGACGGGAGTCTGAAGCCGTATTCGGCAAGGGTCGATTTTCGCCGGTAGTCGCCGCGGAACATGCCGCCGATCTGTGGGACGGTGACATGACTTTCATCGACGAACACCAGGGCGTTATCCGGCAGATATTCGAACAAAGTGGGCGGCGGCTCTCCGGCCTTCCGCCCCGTGAGATAACGCGAATAATTCTCGATCCCGGCACAAGAGCCGGTGGCCTCGATCATCTCAAGATCGAACAGCGTGCGCTGCTCGAGCCGCTGTGCCTCGAGCAGCCGCCCCGCGCCGTGCAGCTCGTCGAGCCGGGCCTTGAGTTCTTCCTTGATCCCGCGGGTCGCCTGCTTGAGCGTCGGCTTCGGCGTCACATAGTGGGAGTTGGCATAGATCTTCACCATGCCGAACTCGTCGGTCTTGGCCCCGGTCAAGGGATCGAACTCGGTGAGGCTTTCGACGGTGTCGCCGAACAGCGAAATGCGCCAGGCCCGGTCGTCCAAATGCGCCGGCCACAGCTCAATCGTGTCGCCGCGCACACGGAAGGTGCCGCGGACGAAATTGGCGTCGTTGCGCCGGTAGTGCAGGGCGACCAGATCGGCCATCAGCCGTCGCTGTTCGATCTTGTCGCCGCGCTTCAAGCTGAAGGTCATCGCCGTATAGGTCTCGACCGAGCCGATACCGTAAATGCAAGAAACGCTGGCGACGATGATGACGTCGTCCCGCTCGATCAGTGCGCGGGTCGCCGCATGGCGCATGCGGTCGATCTGCTCGTTGATCGATGAGTCCTTCTCGATATAGGTGTCGGTGCGCGGGATATAGGCTTCCGGCTGGTAGTAGTCGTAGTA
>CAZFYL010000025.1:19636-25900 GCA_964523345.1 uncultured Methyloceanibacter sp. | reverse complement strand
CATTCCGCAGCCGGGTCGTGAGGCGGCGAGCAAGTTTTCCTCTTGTGGTTCCACTCCCAGCCTTTCTTCTTGCAGAGGCTGGCGGGATCGAAGCACTCGTTATCGACCCACACCCAACCCTTCTGCTTGCATTCCTTCTCCGGATTGAACGGCGGCTTGCAGGTCTTGGTCCTCTCGTTCCAGATCCAACCTTTGTGTCGGCATTCCCTTTCCGGATTGAACGGCCGCTTGCAGGTCTTGGTCCTCTGGTTCCAGACCCAACCTCTCCGCTCGCACTCGTCCTCGGGATAGATGACGATGGGTGGCAGGCAGATCCCGAGCTTGTAGTTCCAGGTCCAGCCCCTGTCTTCGCACTCGTCCTCGGGATAGACCGGAGGCACGCAAGTCTCGGTCCTTTCGTTCCAGGTCCAGCCCTTGTCCTCGCACTCGTCCTCGGGATAGACCGGGGGCACGCAGGTCTCGGTTTTTTCGTTCCAGACCCAGCCCCTGTCTTCGCAATCGTCCTCGGGTTCGGGCGGCTGCACGCAGCGCTCCTGCTTTTCATCCCAATCCCAGCCCTTGCTTTCGCACTCATCCGCCGGGTCCGTTGGCTCGACGCAGCGGCCCCTATTGTCGCGGTCAAAGCCTCGCTTGCACACGCATTGACCTTTGGCGTCACGCGTCTCATTGGGGCCGGGCTCGCACTCCTCCCGCGGCTCCGGGCAGCGGCCGCTCTTGGGCACTGGGTTGCCATCCGGGCAGAGCTCGGGCTCTGGTTCGGGCTCGGGCTCAGCTTCGGGCTCAGGTTCAGGCTCAGTCAGTCCCGCGCATTGTCCATCCTCGGCGCGCAAATATCCGGTCTCGCAGACGCAAGCACCGCTGCCGCTGCGGAGCTCGTTGGTCCCAGGCTTGCATTGCGGCCGGTCGGGCCTCACGCAATCCTTTGACGGAATCTCGGCCGTGGCCGAGGCGGCATCGTCACTCGCGTCGCCGTTGAAGCGCGTGCCGGCAGGCGGGAAGGTCATGATGGCAGTGTTGGTGAGACTGCAATGTTTGCCGTCCGGGACATCGACCGTCACGTCGAGCTTGACGCTCTCGCCCTTGGCAAGCTCGACCTTCGGGTGCGTACACTGGAAGTTGGTGCCGCCGCCGCTGCAGCCCCACGGCGCCGAGAAGGTCACCGCATTAGGCGCGAAACCGAGCTGCTCGGTAATCTTGATCGGGGCGTTATGGGGATCGGGCCCAAGATTGGTCGTCTCCACCGCGAACTTGCAGCGATAGCCGTCGCCGAGCTTGGTGCATGGCCCGTCCGCCTTTTTGGTGGTTTTGAGATTGGTCGGATCGCAGGTGACCAGCGTGGTGCCGTCGGGAAGCACCCACTCAAGGAAAGCGTCGGCTTCGGCGGTGTCGGAGTCGTCGCCGGCGAAGAAGTTTTGATCCGTCCCGACCGGCGCGGTCAGCGTGAACTTATTCGGCATGACACAGCCCGCGCCCTCGAGCGGTGCCAGCGGCGTGGTCACCGTCACCGGCATGGTGAACGAATCGCCGACCGGGATGCCGATGGCGACCGCCGAGTCGCAAGTTATGGGAGGACCTCCCAGGCACACCCACGGTCCCGGGAAGGCCGACATGGCTGCCGTCGCCGGAGCTTCGTCGGAGAAGCTGATCGGGAAAAAGAACGGGGAGGGACCATCGTTAATGATCGCGATCTCGTAATCGCAGGCGATGATGTCGCCCGGCTGCTTGATGCACTGGCCTCCATTAAGCGCCGTCTTCTCGACGCGGAGATTGCTGAGCGGCGCGGGTCCACCGACCGGCACCCAGGCACAGCTCGTCATGCCGTGCTCGTCACCGGGTGCGAGCGGCAGAGCGGGCGGCGCCACGCCAGGGGCGGAAACCGCGAAGCAATTCTGCGCCCAATAGGCCGGCGGCGCGGCCGGCATGAGCACCTGAATCTTGATCTCTTGCGAAGCGCCCGGTGCGAGCGTGAGGTTCGCGGTGCAAGAGAAGTCGACCGCGGCAGGAGCCGGCGCGCAGATGTCCGGCGGATCGATGGTCACGATGGGCGCATTGATCCCGGTGCCGTCGGGGAAGAACATCGCATCGGTCAACTGCACGTCGCCGCTGAACTCCAGGTCGCTCTCATTCTTGACGGTCGTCGTAAAGGTGCAGCCCGCCGCGGGGTTGCACGCATCCGGTGCCGTCTTGGTCACGGTGATTTTGGTTCCTGCGTCGTCGCAGGCGATGTCGAACCAGGGCGCCTCAAGCTCCGCGCAATTGCGGAAACCGAAATTGCCGGCAGCGAATAACGGGCCGGTATCGATCACGACCTCGATCGAACGCGTCTCGCCCGGCTCAAGCGCGTCAGGCGGCAGGCCGCACCACAGATTCGGCGTGGGCACCGGCGAGCATAGCCAATCGGGCCCGTCGGGATTGACGGCGTCGATCACCACCGCCCCGCCAGCACCAGGACCGTTCAGGATGGTCGCGGCGTCCCACAGATCGACCGCGTCCGACAGGGTCTCGCCGATATTGATGATCGTGATCTTGCAACGAATCTCGCCGCCGAAAATGCCGGGCTCGCAGACCTTGTCGATGTAAAGCCCCGGTACGCCGTAGTCCTCAGGCTCTTCGCCTTCGGCGAAAGGCCCCTCTGGCTCAGGCAACGGCGGATAATACGGCTCCTCGGGCGGGTAAGGCAGTTGCTCTGCCTCATCGATGGTCCGCTCATCGCACGGATCGAAGATCGCGACATCGCCGACATGGCCGTAGACATTGCTGTCCAGGAACAACCCGTCATTGTCGATATACCAAGCCTCGTATGGCGGCTCATTCTCCGGCCGCACGCTGTTTTTGTCGTTTCCTTGCAGCCCGTGGATGATGGGCGCGCCACCTTGATAGACCCGATCGGAGTCTTCGCCCTCGCGCAAATGCTCGCCCGTGGTCCACAACGTCGCGCGGCATTGGCCGTAATCGATATTTCCGTCGGAATCGTAGCCGTAATTGAGCGCAATGCCGCCTTCGGTCGAGCGATGCGGCGGCTTCAGCCCGATGGCGTATTCGTCGGGTTTTTCCGACCAGCGTTCCTCTTTTTCGTCCCACACATAGCGCAAGACCGAAGAGTCTTCGGGCTTGGCGAACACGCCGTAATCGTAACTGCCGGCGATCTCGCCGCGCTGCACGAGATACATGGTGTCAGGACCGTCGAACACGATGTCGGTGATGACGTTGCCGCTTGCCGTCTCGGAGACGTCGATTTCGAACCGCGCGTCGTCGGCGAAGCTGCCGTCGTCCTTAAGACCGACCGACCAAATCTGCGGACCCTCGGCGGCAGAGTAATAGAGCCGTCCATCTTGCACCGCGACGGCGAACACGCTGCGGCCTTCGGCGGCGAAACCCCAACTCTTGGGATCCTCGACGTTGAAATCAGGGCTTTCGATGCTCATGCGCCGCGCCGGGTCGTAAGCCACGGCTTCAAGCTCGTCCTTGGGGCGGCCGGCGGTGCCGTGATCGAACGTGCCGAGGTCTTTTCCGTCGAGGTTGAGCCTGTGGATCAAGCCGGTTTCGAGATCGCTGACGAAGAACTGCTCTGTCTTGGGATCGTAGGTGATGGCGCCGAGACCGGGACCGGCATTGTCCTTGCCGTCATGGGTGACATTGGCAAACAGCGAAACCACGCCCGTCTTGCCGTCGATCCTCCATACCGATCCGGGCGTCCCGCCTTTTTCCAGGCCGAACTGACCGGCCATCCAGCGCGCGCCGGGCTCGCCTTTGACCAGTCGCTCGCCCTCGGCGGCGACAATCTGCAAACCGAACAACGAGGTCGAGGTCGCGTAGATATTCGGCGTGTCATTGGCGATGCCGCCATCGAGCGCCACGCCGAAAACCTGGCCGATCTCGCCCGCAGTTACCTGAAACAGGATCGGCGCATTGGCCACTTGGCCTGAAGGCGCGCCGCCCAGTTGCGAAAGATCGAATACCTGAAGCACCGGGCCGTTAAGGTCGATATAGGTGACATCGAGCGGATGAAGATCGGCCGGCACTTCGCCGAGTTGCCGCGCGCCAGAGAATGCGGTGACGGCCGCATCGCCGCGGCTCATGATCGCGGTTTCTTGTGCTGATGCTTTTAGGGGAAAGGAGAAGACTGCGGCAAAGCCAAGGAGAGCGGCGCAAAGCCCGGTGACCCAACGCGGCGTCCGGAGATTCGTACAATCGCCCATCGTCACACTCACTCCACGGGACGCGAGAGGAAGAGGCCCAACCCTCCCATCCACTATACACTCAGAAGCGTAGGGAGGACACTCAGTACCGTGAGGAGTCGGGAAAAATGTCCTGTTGCTGCAAATCGGATCGTTGAACGTGCTCATTCCAGTAACCCGCGCGCGAGACCACATGAGGGACTCCTCCTGTCAAAGGGGTTGCTTCATCTCGGCCCTTTGTCGCGGTGAACCGTAGCCAGGTTCAAAGTCGCGCGCGTGACCGCTGCCGCCATGCGTTAACATATTGAATAAGAACAAAAATTAGAGCCACGCGGGCGTCTCCTCCCTTGCCTGTTCTTTTGGCGTCCGATCTGGCAATCTTTTCGCCGACATGCCGCTCGCCTCAATTGAACCTTTCAGTGCGCCGGGGCGTCCAAGGTTTCGTGAGCGTCGGTCATAGCCATGCACGCGCAAGCCGAAGAGCGGGCCCTCATGACGGCCATCGCGTCAGGCGACGCCAGGGCATTGGAACGTCTGTTCGCTCGCACCGAAACCCGCGTGTTCCGTTTCCTCATGCGCATTGTGAGGAACGAAGCAATCGCGGAGGAACTCTTGAACGAGGTGTTCTTAACCGTGTGGAAGAATGCACACCGCTACGAGGGACGGTCTGAACCGGTAACCTGGATGCTGTCGATCGCTCATAACAAAGCCATTAGCGCAATGCGCAAGAGAACGGAGCTCTCTGGTCTGACCGACGAGGTTACCAGTGGGCTCGTGGCCGAGGACGATACCCCAGACATCGCCGCGCAGAAGCAAGACAAGGCCGCCAAGATCAAAGCCTGCATCGCCGAACTGTCGGCCGAGCATCGCACCGTCCTCGATCTTGTGTACTACCAGGAGCAATCGGTGGCGGAAGTCGCCGAGGTGCTCAACATCCCTGAGGCCACGGTTAAGACGCGTATGTTTTACGCAAGAAAGAAACTGTCGGAACTGCTTCTGGCGCGCGGTATCGACCGAGGATGGCCGTGATGAGAAACGAAGAACAAGAACGCCTGAGTGAGCGCGACGAGATCGAAGCGTTGCTGCCCTGGTACGTTACCGGCAAGCTCGACGCGGCCTCGCGCGCGCGGGTCGAGCGCTACATGGAAACGCATCCCGAAGTGAAGGCGCATTTGGCGCTGGCGCATGAGGAGGCCGATATCACGGTCTCTTCCAATGAAGCGATCCCTGCGCCGGGGCCGCAGACCCTCGACCGGTTGCGCGCAAGCATCGCCGCCGCACCGCGGCGCAAGCCCTTGGGCGCGGTTTTCACCGAACTGTCTGACCGCTTTGCCGATTGGCTCGCCGATCTTGCGCCGCCCAGGCTCGCGCTTGCCGGCGCCGCGGCAGCCCTGCTGATCTTGATTCAGGCCGCAGCGATCGGGACTTTGGTGTTGGAGCGGGGCGCGGCACCCTCCTATCAGACCGCAGCGGGCGATGAGACGCCGGGACAGGGCTTTGAGCTTCTCGTTCAGTTCGCTGAAAGTGCGACGGCCGGCGAAATCACCGATCTGTTGAAGCGGCTCGACGGGACCGTCGCCGGTGGGCCTAAGGCCGGTCTCTACCGCTTGCGGTTTGCGGGCGCGGAGGAAGGCAATGAGGAGACCGCGACCAAGGCGCTGAAACAGTCGGGGATCGTCACGACAGTGCTTCCCGGACGGTAAGAGACGATGCGACTTCTCTCTCTGTTACTGGCCCTGCTCATGGTGCTGGCTACGCCCAGCGCAGCGCAGCGCGCGCAGACCCAAAATGGTTTTTCACTGCCGTCCGGCAAGTCCGGCGGCGGTACCTTCCAGCTACCGCAAGGCCAATCCGGTGGCCGAGGCTTCGATCTCCCGTCGCCTCGCGGCGGCCGAACCTTCGATCTGCCGACTCCGCGCCAAGTTTGTCCAAGGGGCACCCGGGGGATCTGGCCAGACTGCGAAACGATTGCCAGGCGCTGCCCGAAGGGCACGACGGGCAAGTGGCCAAAGTGCAAGAAGATCGTCAGGGTCTGCCCGAAGGGTACGACGGGGAAGTGGCCAAAGTGCAAGAAGATCGTCAGGGC
>CAZFYL010000025.1:11595-19536 GCA_964523345.1 uncultured Methyloceanibacter sp. | reverse complement strand
TCTGCCCGAAGGGTACGACGGGGAAGTGGCCAAAGTGCAAGAAGATCGTCAGGGCCTGCCCTAAGGGCACGACAGGGAAATGGCCGAATTGCAAGTCGAAGCCGGTCGCAAGCTGCGCCGATAAGGGATTGGTCGGACTCTGGCCGAACTGCCATGAACCCGACCGGCGCCGTTGCCCGAGCGGGACCACCGGCAATTGGCCCGATTGCAGCGAGATCACGGAGGATGACGGTGAGGACTGTCCGTCCGGCCGGGTCCGCAAGGGCGAGACTTGCGTCAAGGTGACGACCGGCGGCACGGGTGGCAAAGCGCCGCCTCCTTCTGCAACGCCTGAAGAGCCGGAAGAGATTTCGCCCGCCATTGCCGCCTTGACTGCGGACAGGCCGCATCGGCCGAAAGAAATTCTGGTTCTCGTGGCAGCAGACCGGGCGAGCGAGATCGCGGCGCGGATCGCGAGCGAATACAATGTCACCGCCGAACCGCGCTTGCTTATTCCGCTGCTCGACGGGGCGCTCGTGCACCTCACGATTCCAGACAACCGCTCGCTGGAGTCGCTGCTGCAAGCACTCGACAACGATCCGGACGTCGAACTCGCTCAGCCGAATTACGATTACCAGGCGAGCGGCGAGCCTGCGTCTCCCGGCACCAAGCCGCAATATGCCGGCGAGAAACTTCGCCTCGACGAAGCCCATCGCCTGGCGCGAGGGCAGGGCATCATGATCGCCGTCATTGATACGGCGATCGATGCCGCTCACCCCGAGCTTGCCGGCGCTGTGGCTGGCGTGTTCGATGCGGTGGGAGAGGGTCCCCCGGCGCCTGAGCCGCACGGTACCGAAATCGCCGGCATTCTGGTGGCGCGTTCAGAGCTTACCGGTGTCGCACCCGAGGCCAAGCTGCTCAGCGTTCGTGCCTTCCGCGGCGGCGGCAAGAATCCGGCAACCTCGACCTCGCTCCAACTACTCAAAGGAATCAATTGGGCGTTCGACGCCGGCGCCAAGGTCATGAATATGAGCTTTACCGGTCCGATGGACCCGTTGCTTGAGCGTATCGTCAAGAAAGCAACGGACAAGGGCGTGATCGTCATTGCCGCGGCGGGCAATAACGGGCCGAAGGGCGAGCCGGTCTACCCTGCGGCCTATCCGGAGGTGATCGCGGTGACCGCCACCGACGAAAGCGACCAACTCTACAATAAGGCCAATCGCGGCGATTACATCTCGGTCGCGGCGCCTGGCGTCGACATTCTGGCGCCGGTGCTCAAAGGCGGTTACGATGTCTCGTCGGGCACCTCGATGGCCGCGGCCCATGTTTCCGGCGTGGTGGCCCTGTTGCTCGAGCGCGATGGAAAATTGGATTGGAACGGCGCCCAGGCAATCTTGTCGTCAAGCGCACGAAAACCCGATAGTTCTGGTGCCGCTGAGGCGTTCGGCGCCGGTATCGTCGACGCCGCCGGCGCGTTGAGCGCGCCTCGCTAACCCCTCTTGTCGCCATGATCACATCACTGACACGAAGACTTCTGCTGGCGGCCGGGCTCGCGGCGCTCGCTCTGGCGTTGGCGGGACTCCGGACTCCCCACGATCTCATGCCGGACTATCCCACCGGCATCGGACCAGACTATCCCGCCGGCATCGAAGATGCGCGGCTCGACGCCATGATCGGGCAGATGATTCTGGTCGGCTTTGACGGACGCAGCGAGCGCGATGCCGGCGTCGTGGCCGTGCGCCAGCAACTGGCCAAGGGCACGATCGGCGGCGTCGTGTTCTATCCGGAGAATATCGGGTCGCCACAGAGACTGCGCGCGCTCACGGCTTATTTGCGCAACGCCAAGTCCTCGCCGGTCCCCTTCCTTGCCGTCGATCAGGAAGGCGGGATGGTTCAGCGTCTCACGCGGCGGAACGGCTATCGCTATTTTCCCTCGGCGCGCAACGTGGGACGTAATCCGAGCTTCGCATCGCCCGAGTCGGCGGAGCGCCTGTACGCGACGATGGCCAAGGAGCTGGCCGATGCCGGCTTCAATCTCAATTTCGGTCCCGTGGTCGATCTCAACCTCAATCCGCATAATCCGGTGATCGGTATGCGGAAGCGAAGTTACGGTACCGATCCCAATAATGTGTCAGCGCTTGCCGGCGCCTTCATCCGCGCCCATCGCGAGGCCGGGATCGTGACCGTGGCCAAACATTTCCCCGGCCACGGTTCGAGCCGCGTTGACAGCCATAAAAAGCTCGCCGACATCTCCGAAAGCTGGCGCGAGATCGAGATCGAGCCGTATCACGTTCTCGCCGAAGACGGACTGCTCGACGGCGTGATGATCGGTCATCTTTATCATCCGCGGTTCAGCGATGGGGCGAAGCTCCCGGCGTCGCTGTCGGGCCGCGCGGTCGCTGCGCTGCGTGACAAGGATTCGATCGGCTTTCATGGCGTCGTGGTGAGCGACGACCTGGAAATGGGTGCGGTCAGCGGCGACTATTCGCTCGAAGAGCGGGTGGTGAAAGCGGTCAATGCCGGCACCGATCTGCTGGTGGTCTCCAACGTGGACTCGCGCGATCCCGAGCTTGGGACGAAGCTTCACGCCATCATCGCTAACGCCGTGCGGGACGGGCGTATTTCCCGGACCCGTATCGAGATCGCCTACGGCAAGATCCGTCTGCTGAAACGCCGGCTCGCCGCCGGCGACCTGCCGGGCAAGTGGTAAGACCTCAGTGATAAGCGTCGTGATCGGGCGCGTCCCATAACACATAGTAGGAATAGGCGGTGTAGCCCAAGATGATGGGCAGCAGCGGGATGGCGCCGTAAAGCATAAAGAGCTGGCTCTCTGGCGCGGCCGCGGCCTGCCAGATGGTGATGTCAGGGGGAATGATATAAGGGAACAGGCTGACCGCGAGCCCCGTGTAACACAGCATGAACAGCGCCGCGCCGAGCAGGAATGGCGTGTAGCGCTGACGCTTGTTAAGGGCCAACCACAGGGCAGCCACACTCGCTGCCGTCGCCAGCGGTACCGGGCTGAACATCACCATATTAGCCGGCGTGAACCAGCGCGCCGCGATCTCCGGGTGGAGGAACGGCGTCCATAGGCTGAAAATCACGATGAACGCAGCGAGTGCGATCAACGCAACATAGGCGATGTTGTAGGCCCATTCGCGCAAAGCCTCGTCGGCCTTCATGATGAGCCAGCCCGTGGACAACAACACATAGCCCGAAAGCACCGCCACGGCTGTGACCG
The DNA here is from genome assembly GCA_964523345.1 of uncultured Methyloceanibacter sp. Taxonomy (GTDB): domain Bacteria; phylum Pseudomonadota; class Alphaproteobacteria; order Rhizobiales; family Methyloligellaceae; genus Methyloceanibacter. The sequence goes on along the minus strand of CAZFYL010000025.1, from coordinate 16,319 downwards.
CCGAGAACGGCGTCAGCCAGTCGAAATGTCCTCCGGAGAATTTGTTGTCGGTGACGGTAAATCCTTCCACGAAGGCGCCGATGATGGCGCCTTGCATCAACGCGGCGAGCACCGAGCCGAAACTGAAAGCCACGTCCCAGAGCCAGCGCGAGCGCTCGGACTTGAAGCGGAACTCGAAGGCGACCCCGCGCAGGATCAGCCCGACCAGCATGAGGATGATTGGAATGTAGAGAGCGGGCAGCATGACCGAATAGGCAAGCGGAAAGGCGGCGAGCAGGCCTCCTCCGCCCAAAACCAGCCAGGTCTCGTTGCCGTCCCAAAACGGTGCCACCGACGCCATCATGGCATCGCGGTCTTTGCCGGACGGCGCGAGCGGGAACAGCACCCCGAGGCCGAGATCGTAGCCGCCGAGCAGCACGTAAAGAAACACCGCGAGCGCGAGGATCGCCGCCCAAACCAGCGGCAAGATCACCGGCAGGACCTCGGTCATTTGGCTCGCTGTTTCGGTCATGGATTTCCTGCCGCGGCGAGAGGCCGATGTGAGAGATCTGCTTCGTCGAGCGCCGGCGGGGTTTCGTCGGGACCGCGTCTGACCAGCTTGGCGATGTAATAGAGACCCGCCCCGAACACGACGCCATAGACCAGCACGAACAGAATGAGCGAGGTCAACACGCCGCCGCCTGGAACCGGCGAGACCGAGTCGGCCGTGCGGAGAATGCCATAAACCGTCCAAGGCTGGCGCCCGACCTCGGCGACGAACCAACCCGCCAGCACCGCAAGGAAACCGAGAGGCGAGACCCACACCAGAACGCGCAAGAACCAGCGGCTGGTAAAGAGCCGTCCGCTGAGCCACAGGAAGGCGCCGATCAAGCCGACGGCAATCATGATGATCCCGATCCCGACCATGATGCGGAAGGCAAAGAACGGGATGATCGGATTGGGCCGGTCCTCCGGCGGGAAGGATTTGAGACCTTGGATCTCGCCGTCCCATTCATGGGTGAGGATGAGGCTGCCGAGATCCGGAATGGCGACCTCATAGTGGTTGGTCTCGGCCGCCGGATCCGGAACCGCGAACAGGATAAGCGGCGCCCGCTTTTGCGTCTCCCAATGGGCCTCAAGGGCCGCGACCTTGGCCGGCTGATGCTCGCGCGCGTTCAATCCATGCAGATCGCCGATCACAAGCTGGAGCGGCGCGAGCCAAACGAGGATGCTCAGCCCCATGCCGAGCATAATGCGCCCGTGCGCGACGCTGCGCGCGCGCAAGATATACCAGGCTCCGATGCCGGCGACGATGAAGGCGGTGGTGAGATAGGCGGCGGCGACCATATGCGCGAAGCGGTACGGGAAGGACGGGTTGAAGATCACCTGCCACCAGTCGGTCACGTGCAGCACGCCATCCTCGGCGATGCGGAATCCTGCGGGTGTCTGCATCCAGCTATTGGCCGACAGGATCCAAAACGCCGAGACCACGGTGCCGAGCGCCACCATGCAGCTCGCAAAGAAATGCAGCCATTTCGGCACACGGTCCCAGCCGAACAGCATGATGCCGAGAAAGCCCGCTTCGAGGAAGAACGCGGTCAACACCTCATACGACATCAGAGGGCCGATGACGTTGCCGCCGCGGCGCGAGAACTCGCTCCAATTGGTACCGAATTCGTAAGAGAGCACGACGCCGGAAACCACGCCCATGCCGAACGACACGGCGAAGATCTTGGTCCAGTGGAGCGCGGTCTCCCGGTAGATCGCCTTACCGGTCCTGAGCCAGAGCGCCTCGAGCACGACGAGCCAGGCGGCAAGCCCGATGGTGAAGGACGGAAACAGAATATGAAACGAGATGGTGAAGGCGAACTGGATGCGCGACAGCAAAAGCGGATCGAGTTCCGGCATCCTTCCACCCCAATCGATTGCGAGCGCCAGGCTCAACGATCTTCCGCCGGAGAGTAACGCCGTTCGCCCGCGAGGCATAGGCCCGTCGCCGCATTTGGGCGGCGCATACGTTCTCACCGCCGCGGCGGGAGTCTTAGGCTTGCGACACTTGGGCGAGTGCCGCTTCGTGATGCGCGCGCGAGGGAGCGCCGAAGCAGCAGAACACGACGCGCTCGATTTCCGCCGCCTCGTGAAGCGCGGCGGCCACGCTGCGAACGGCGATCAGCGCCGCGCGCTCCGGCGGATAGCGGTAGGCCCCGGTTGAGATGGCTGGATAGGCGATCGAGGCGAGACCGCGTTCAGAGGCGATCATCAAGCTGTTGCGATAGCAACTGGCAAGCAGCCGGTCCTCGCCGCGCTCGCCGCCGCCCCACACAGGCCCTACCGTGTGGATCACATAGCGGGCCGTGAGGCCGAAGCCTGGCGTGATCTTGGCTTCACCCGTGTCGCAGCCGCCAAGCGCCGCGCAAGCCTGCTTAAGTTCGGGCCCCGCGGCGCGGTGGATGGCGCCGTCGACACCGCCGCCGCCAAGCAAAGTCTTGTTGGCGGCATTGACGATGGCATCGACGTCGAGCCGGGTGATGTCGCCTTCCACGATCTCGATGCGGCCGGGCATGACGGCATTGGACGCCTGCGACGCTGGGCGATCAAGAGGGCCCCGCAAGGCCCTCTACCGCGCCCGAACCAGAGCGGCACAGCGCTTGACCAGACCTGGGAGTGTTATGTTATATCATACGGATGCACGCCACCCATGCTCATCCGCAGCCGAAATTGTCGCGCAATCAGAGCGAGATCCTTGCTTGCCTGCGCCGCGCCAAAGAGCCGATGAGCGCCTACGCCATCCTCGATCGGGTCAGGACCGCCGGCATCTCTCATCCGCCGACCGTCTACCGTGCCCTCAACGATTTGATGCGCAAAGGCATGGTGCACCGCCTGCAATCGCGCGCCGCCTTCATCGCCTGCGGGCACGGCGCCTGCGACGGGAAGTTCGCGTTCGCCATCTGCCGCCAATGCGGGACGGTGGTCGAGATCCCGCTGTCCGACGCGGAGCAGGCGGCTTTGCGCCGGCTGGCTCCAGACCAAATCCGGCCCGAACAGGTGACGGTCGAGATCGCCGGCCTGTGCGAAGCCTGCCGCCACTAGCCCGATATGAGGTGAGGGGAGCGATGAGTCTGGAGCAGCGCGGTGAGCCTCACCTTCAGCCAGGACTGTCGCTGTTGCGGCTCTCGCTTGGCGCGCGCCTCCTCATTGTAGCTTGCGTCTCGGCGCTGCTTTGGGGCGCCGTGCTCTGGGCCTTGAGGTAATCATGCCGGGCAGCGACTCCGCCATTGTGTTCCAAGACGTGACGCTCGGCTACGACCGGCATCCGGCCGTGCACCACATCAGCGGCAAGGTCGAAGCCGGCTCGCTTCTCGCCATTGTCGGACCGAACGGCGCCGGCAAATCGACCCTGCTGAAAGGCATCGTCGGCGAGCTTAAGCCGCTCAGCGGAAGCATCGAGGTGAAACGAACGTCCCGGATCGCCTATCTCCCGCAACAGATCGAGACCGATCGCTCCTTTCCCATCTCGGTGTTCGACTGCGTGGCGATGGGGCAGTGGCAGAAGATTGGCGCCTGGCGCGGGTTGAGCGCGCGATACAACGACGAAGTTGCGCGCGCGCTCGCCACGGTCGGCCTCCAGGACCTCTCACACCGCCTCGTCGGCGCGCTGTCCGGCGGTCAGTTCCAGCGCGTGCTGTTCGCGCGTCTTCTCTTGCAGGACGCCGACGTCATCCTGCTCGACGAGCCGTTCCGCGCCATCGATACCAAGACCGTTGCCGATCTCATTGCGCTGATCCTCTCCTGGCACGGGGAAGGACGCACCATTCTTGCCGCGCTTCACGATATCGAGCAGGTGAGGGCGCATTTTCCGGACACGCTCCTGCTTGCGCGCGAAGTGGTGGCCTGGGGGAAGACGGGCGAGGTCCTCACGCCGGCCAACCTGGCCAAGTCGCGGCAGCTGGTCCAAGCGTTCGACGACCATGCCGACATCTGCGAGCGGCAGCCGGCATGATCGACGCCGTCATCGATCCCTTCATCGAATTCGCCTTCATGCGCCGCGCAGCTGTAGGCTGCCTTGCCTTGTCGCTCGCGGCACCCCCGATCGGCGTATTTCTCATGCTTAGGCGCATGAGCCTGATGGGCGACGCCATGAGCCATGCCGTGCTGCCCGGCGCGGCCATCGGGTATCTTCTGTTCGGCCTGTCGCTTCCGGCCATGTCATTGGGAGGCTTTGTCGCAGGCTTTGCGGTCGCTCTTGCCGCCGGACTTGTCGCCCGCTCGACCCTGTTGCGCGAAGATGCAAGCCTCGCCGGATTTTATCTGGTGTCGCTCGCGGCCGGCGTTCTGATCGTCTCGGTCAGAGGCAGCAATATCGATCTCTTGCATGTGCTGTTCGGCACCGTGCTCGCGCTCGACGATTCCGCCCTCATCCTCGTTGCGTCCATCGCCACGGTGTCGCTCGTGGTTCTCGCGGCCATCTACCGCCCGCTCGTGCTCGAATGTTTCGATCCTCAGTTCTTGCGGTCGACCAGCCGCTGGAGCTCGCCGACCCATCTGATTTTCCTGGTGCTGGTGGTGCTGAATCTGGTGGCGGGATTCCAGGCGCTCGGCACGCTGATGGCGGTCGGCATCATGCTGCTTCCAGCCGTGACCGCGCGCTTCTGGGCCGACGATGTCTCGGGGCTGATTCTGGTAGCTGTCGCCTGCGCTTTCGCGGCGAGCCTCGCAGGCCTGCTGCTGTCCTATTACGCCAATGT